>CALBEE010000095.1 GCA_937927575.1 uncultured Saprospiraceae bacterium
AATGTTGGTAATCCAGATGAGATTACAATCTTGCAAGCGGCTCAAGAAGTTTTGGAAATTGTGGAAGGAACTACTTCCAAAATCGTACACCAAGGATTACCAAAAGATGACCCTAAAGTGAGAAGACCAGACATTACAAAAGCAAAAAATATATTGAATTGGAATCCTACGGTAGATAGACATGAAGGGTTTCGACGTACATACGAATATTTTAAAACTAAGCTAACATAAACAATGGCTAATATTCAAATGGTAGATGTCCGAGGACAATATCTAAATATTAAGGAAGAAGTAGATACAGCGATTCAAGAAGTAATTGATAGTTGTGCTTTCATTAACGGTCCTAAAGTAAAATCTTTTAAGGCAAATTTAGAATCATATTTGAAGGTTAATCATGTGATTCCATGCGCAAATGGTACTGATGCATTACAGATCGCTTTGATGGCCTTTGGTCTCAAACCAGGTGACGAAGTGATAGTGCCTGCTTTCACTTATGTAGCGACTGCAGAAGTTATTGCATTATTAGGATTGACACCAGTTATGGTAGATGTTGATCCCTATACTTTTAATGTCACTGCGGATATTGTAAAAGCTGCAATTACAACAAAGACTAAAGCGGTTGTTCCAGTACATTTATTTGGACAAGTAACTGGAGATATGGAAGAGATTATGGAATTGGCAGAAGAACATAATTTCTTTGTGATTGAAGATAATGCACAAGCGATTGGAGCAGACTTTAGAGCAAAGGATGGAAGCGTGCATAAATCTGGTACCATTGGTCATATTGGTTGTACAAGTTTTTATCCATCTAAAAATTTGGGATGCTATGGAGACGGCGGAGCTATTTTTACTAATGATGAAAAGATTGGTGTTAATATTCAAAAAATTGCGAATCATGGACAGGTGAAAAAATACCACCATGATGTAATTGGATGTAACTCTAGGTTGGATAGTATTCAAGCTGCCATTCTTGATGCAAAGCTTAAACGACTAGATCAATATTGTGCAGCTAGAGAAACAGCCGCAAGTTATTATGATGATAAATTATCAGGAATAGAAGGATTGTCCACTCCTGTGAGAGAAAAAAGATCTTCTCATGTTTTTCATCAATATACATTACGAGAACATACAGGCAGAAGAGATGAGCTAAAAAATTATTTGAAGGAGAAAGGAATTCCTAGCATGGTTTATTATCCAGTGCCTTTATATCACCAAGAAGCTTTTAAGCATTATGCTCCTAATATTAATTTGGCTGTAACGGAACAGTTATGCCGAGAAGTAATATCTCTTCCTATTCACACCGAGATGAATTATGAAATGCAAGATGTAATTATTGAAGCAGTCAAAAGTTTTTACGAGTAGAGAATAATTTTTTAATACTTCTCTGAAACTTAATAGACAAAAGTAAAAAATGGAACAAAAATATTTTGCACACGAAACAGCAGTAATTGATGACGGCTGTAAAATAGGCGAAGGGACAAAAATTTGGCATTTTTCTCATGTGATGCCGGGTTGTACCTTAGGTAAAAAATGTAATATTGGTCAGAATGTTGTTATATCTCCAGAGGTGATCTTAGGAGATAATGTAAAGGTTCAGAACAATGTTTCTATCTATACAGGAGTCACTTGTGAAGATGATGTTTTTTTGGGACCCTCCATGGTTTTTACCAATGTGATTAATCCTCGAAGTGCTGTCAATAGAAGAGGACAATATTCACTAACTACGGTAAAAAAAGGAGTATCAATTGGAGCGAATGCAACGATTGTTTGTGGTAACGATATAGGAGAATATGCATTTATAGGAGCAGGCACTGTGGTCACAAAAGAAGTGCCGGCATATGCCTTGGTAGTAGGAAATCCTGGAAGACAAATAGGTTGGATGAGTGAATTTGGACATCGCCTTAATTTTGACTCTAATGGATTAGCAACTTGTGAAGAAAGTGGAGACGAATATCAATTATTAAATGGTGAGGTAACAAAGAAATGAGTAGGATAAAAGTAATTGCAATCGTAGGGGCTAGACCTCAGTTTATTAAACACTTTCCTTTTGAGAAAGCACTTTCAAGTGAAATCGAATTAATTACGATTCATACTGGTCAACATTATGATGATTATATGAGTAAAATATTTTTCGACCAGATGAATATGAGTCGACCGAAATATATGCTCCAAATCGGAAGTAGAGGTCATGGTGCTCAAACTGGAGCCATGATGGAGGAGATTGAGAAAATTGTATTGGACGAAAAGCCAGATTGGATGGTGGTGTATGGCGATACTAATTCTACTTTAGCAGGCGCACTTGTAGCTGCCAAATTGCACATACCGATTGCACATATTGAAGCAGGTTTAAGATCTTTTAATAAAGAAATGCCAGAAGAAATTAATCGTGTACTTACGGATCATATTTCTGACTTATTATTAGTGCCGAGTAATGTTGCAGTCCAAAATTTGGAGAAAGAAGGAATTCGTGATCATGTGCACGTAGTTGGAGATATCATGAAGGACTTAGTTGTCTATTCTACAGAGAATGATCATATTTCGTCAAGAAAACAGAATGGAGAGTATTATTACGCCACGCTTCATAGACCGTATAATACAGACGAAAAAGAAAGGCTGGAATATGTATTAGATAGTTTGAGTAAGGTTGATAAGACGGTTGTCTTTTCTATCCACCCTCGTACTATTAATGCCATGAAGAAATTTGATCTTTCTAGAGATAGTTATTCCAATATTGTCTTTATAGATCCTCAAGGTTATTTTGATAATCTATCCTATTTGTATTACTCATCTGGATTGATTACTGACAGTGGTGGTATGCAAAAAGAAGCTTATTGGCTTAAGAAAAAATGTGTTACAATAAGAACAGAAACTGAGTGGGTGGAAACTATAGAAAACTCAGCCAATACTTTAGTGTTTGAGGATCTTAGTGGACTTAACGTTCTCATGTCATCATCTTCGGAATGGGATGATAAGCTCTATGGTGACGGAAGTTGTGGTGAACTTATCAGTTCTCTACTATTACAAAATACAATGAAGAAAAATTAAATGAGAAATAACAAATTTGCACTTATTGGTGCCGCAGGATACATAGCTCCTAGACATATGCGAGCGATTAAGGATACTGGTAGTACACTTTTGGCTGCCATGGATAAAAACGATAGTGTAGGGATCATGGATAGTTATTTTCCTCAGGCTGCGTTTTTTACAGAATTTGAGAGGTTTGATCGGCATATGGAAAAATTGAAGAGAACTGACGATCAAGCTAATTTCATAAGCATTTGCAGTCCTAATTATCTTCATGATTCTCATATAAGATTTGGATTAAGATATGGTGCAGATGTAATCTGTGAAAAACCTATTGTACTCAATCCTTGGAATATTGATGCCTTAGAACAAATCGAGAAAGAGACAGGAAAAAATATATATAATATACTACAGTTAAGGCTTCATAAAAGTATTGTTGATTTAAAGAAAAAAGTAGATAATGGACCGAAGGATAAAATCTATGACTTCGATCTTACGTACCAAACATCTAGAGGTAATTGGTATTATACAAGTTGGAAAGGAGATAGTGAAAAGTCTGGTGGAATAGCGACCAATATAGGCGTTCACTTCTTTGATATGTTGGGTTGGATTTTTGGAGATGTAAAGCAAAATGTAGTACACGTACATACTCATGATAGAGCTGCAGGATATTTAGAGTTTGATAAGGCAAGAGTGAGGTGGTTTTTATCAATCAATTATGATACATTACCAGAAGAGATTAAGGCTACTGGAAAAAGAACATACCGATCAATAACTATTGATGGAGAAGAAATTGAATTTTCCGATGGATTTACCGAATTACATACTGATAGTTATAAAGATATACTCTCTGGTGGTGGATTTAGAATTGGAGAAGCGAGAAAAGCGATTCAGACTGTATACGATATTCGCCATGCTGAGCCAATTGGTTTAAACGGAGAATACCATCCTTTTTGCAAAGTTCCATTGAGTAATCATCCATTTAAAGTATAGATTGAATAGTTGTCGAGTAAAATAGTCATTACGATACCTAATGCTAACGTACCGGAAGTAAAGTACGTTTTCAATTGTTTGATATCCGAATTTCTAGGATTTGATTACGATTTGATTGTATCTGAAAAAAAATGTTGTTTTAAGGTTTCTTATAATTCTAATGAATTAGAAATTTCAAATGTTTTTTTTAAAGATGATAATATTGATAATTTATATTTGACGTCGAATATTCCTTCTGGAGCAACTTTTTCTGAATTGAAATTTTCGAACAAATATTATCCTCAGACTGTAATTTTTGGAAGATCTACTTATTTAAAAATTGAAAATGGTTTTCGTTGGGAAAATGATATTGTTGCGGCTACATTTTTTATGTTGACTAGATGGGAAGAGAAAGCCGTCTTGAAGAGAGATGAACACGATCGGTTTATGGCGGCAGATTCTTTGGCATATAAGAATGATTTTTTGCATAGAGCTGTTATAAATGAATATGTAGAAATATTACACGAGATTCTTATATCGTTTGGTTTTAAGCATTCGCGACGCCAAAGACTTTATAACACTATTCCAACACATGATGTAGATCAAGCGTACCTGTGGAACTCGGGAATGAGAAAGATCAAGTCTCTGGGGGCATCCTTGTTCTTGCGAAGAAATAAAGAAGAAATTAAAAAACGAACATTAAGTCTAATAACAAAGGTTGATCCATATGATACTTTTGATCTATTAATGGATATGGCAGATTCTACTAATGTTAAAGCCACATTTTATTTTATGACTGGAGGAGAAACAAAATTCGATAATTTTTATCAAATAAAGGAACCTTTAGTGATCAATCTATTAAATAAGATCAAAGCTAGAAATCATATAATTGGTATTCATCCGTCATATAATAGCTACGCAAATATAGAAATTCTTAAAAAGGAAATTGAAGTATTAGAATCAATTGTTGGTACTGAAATAGATTCAAGTAGACAGCATTATTTAAGATTTGATGTTGATCGAACCTTAAGTAATTTGAATGAGATGAATATTGCTTGGGATAGCACAATTTGTTATGCGGATAGTTCTGGATTTAGAAGTGGAGTATGTTATGAGTATCCTACATTCGATCTTAATCAACGTAAACAACTAACACTTAGAGAGAAACCTCTAATTGTAATGGATACTACATTGCAGAAATATGAAAATTTGAGTCCTGAAATGGCTCTAGAAAAAATAACCAACTTGCAAAATGAAGTGAAACGCTATGAAGGAGACTTTGTTTTTCTTTGGCATAATTCTTCTTTTAATTCTGAAGAATGGATAGGATATGAAGTTGTATTTGAAAGTTTATATAAGCAATTTAAATATTAACACTTGGGGGTAATCCAAAGGCAAGGTTCGAAGCAAGCTCTAGTTAAGATTGCTGGTGTCCTCATAGGATTTGCAAGCTTGATGTTAGTGTATCCTCTTCACCTTGAGTCTTATGGATACGCAGCATTTATATTAAGTGCAGCCACATTACTTACTCCTATATTGGCTATGGGCTTGTCACAAAGCGCAATTAAATTTTTTCCAGAGTATAAAGAAGCCAACTCAAATTATAATGGCTTTATTTGGATACTCTTTGTATTGAATTTAATTCCACTTTTTATTTGCGTAATATTTTTTTATTCCTTTAGCGAAATCATCTATGAATTTATAGATTATATGGGTCTGGATGTAACCCTGTTTAAAGAGAACAGTGGAGTGATTACAGTAGTATCAATTTTGATTTTACTTTATATGACTATTACTTCCTATATAAGTAATTTTGGAAGGATAGTAATTCCAACTGTTTTAAATGAATTTAGCTACAAAATTTTTCTTCCGTTAGTTGTTTTGGGAGTATTATATGGAGTAATTCAGAAATTTGATATTCCCTATTTGATGATTGCTTTTTACATGCTTTCATTGTCGTGTTTGTTTATTTACTTGTTCAAGCTTGGGGGAATTGGGAAGAAAGTGAATTTTTCATTTTTGTCATCTAATAATTTATTGCGCATAGGAAAATTTAGCCTTTACAGTGCATTAGGAAGTTTAGGAAGTTTATTGATTTATAGAATGGACGCAGTCATGATTGCTGGTTTGCTAGGAGAAGTGAGTACGGGATTGTATTTCAATATTTTAGTGATGGCTGCAGTTATCGATATTCCAAGTCAAGCGATAGGCAAAATTGCAGGTCCAATAATATCAAGATCATTTAACGAGAATAATCACGATGAAATAAAATCTATATACACCAAAGGGTCTGTCAATTCATTAATTGTAGGTATGCTACTGTTTTTGGGTATCTGGTTTAATTTCGACGCGATAATATCTCTAAGTGCAAAGCCTGAAGCATTTGTAGGAGCCGCACAAATATTTTTGTTCTTGGGTATTGCCAAATTGATTGACGGATTGACAGGTATTAACACGCACATACTTCTCTATTCTAAATACTATAGATATAATTTGCTCTTTCTAGTTTTTCTTGGAGTTATTAATGTGATATTGAATTTGGTTTTGATCAAAAAATATAATATTGCTGGAGCCGCTATGGCAACGTTGATTTCTTTGACTTTGTATAATTTAATTAAATTTTTATTTATAAAAATTAGGTTGGGAATGACTCCTTTTAATAGTGATACATTAAAGGTTCTAGGTATAGGCATGTTAATTTTTGGATTGCTGTTTATTTTGCCAATGCCGGAATCAAATTTGGTCAGCATCTTCTTAAGATCCACTATTATTTCAGTTCTTTTTGTAGGAGCTATATATAAAAGTAAAGCTTCTTTAGATTTTAATGGATTGGTAAATAAATACTTAAAAACACTATTTAAGCTCTCATAGCAATTTCTTGATGACTAGGAAATTAAGGATAGGAATGATTTTGGATAACGAGTTCTCAGGTGATTTGAGAGTTGAGAATGAAGTTCAATCTTTACAAAAAGCTGGTCATCAAGTATATGTGTTTTGTTTAACACATGGCTCTAAAGATGAAAAAGAAGTTTATCACGGTGCGAATATAATCAGGATTCCCCTTTCAAAATTTTGGAAGAAGAAATTAAATGGTCTAAATAATACAATTTTTAATATTTATCCAATTTGGTGGAAAAATAGAATTATCAAATTGTGTAAAGAACATAATATAGATGTATTACACGTTCATGATCTGTGGTTGTTGGAGGGAGCAATACGAGCGAACCAAAAGTTGAAGTTACCTTTGGTGTCGGACCTGCATGAAAACTATGTTCATGCCTTAGCGAACTATAAATGGTCTACTACTTTCCCTGGAAATATTTTGGTATCTCAATCGAAATGGAAAAGCAGTGAAAAAGCTTGGTTAGATAAAGTTGATGAGATTATTGTAGTTATAGAAGAGGCAGCTAATAGAATAGAAAAAGAAGTCGTAAGTAGTAAAAATATTTCTGTTGTAGCTAATTATGTCAATTTGGAAGATTTTAAAGTGGCAGACGAAAAATTGGTTAATAGGATAAAGGCAAAACATAAGGGCTATTTTAACGTAACTTATACAGGAGGGTTTGATCTTCATCGAGGAATTGAGAATGTAATTAGAGCGATTCCATACATAATTAAGCAAGAGCCTAATTTTCGACTTGTACTAGTGGGTGCTGGAAGTAATTTGGAAGATTTAAAATTACTAGCGAATAGACTAAGAGTTGAGAAGAATGTTTCTTTCGAGGGCTGGCAAAAACCTGAAGATCTTCCCGCTTACATTGCGGCTTCAGATGCAGGGATAATTCCACACATGAAAACTAATCATACAGATAACACTATACCGCATAAATTATTTCAGTATATGCTTTTAGCTAAACCAGTTATAACTTCTAATTGTGATCCTCTTATTCGTATTGTAAAAGAAACTGATGCAGGTGAAGTGTTTGTTCAGTTGGATGTAGAGGATATCTCGAATAAAATTATTAGTGTGATGGCTAACAAGAGCAAAGCAACTAATATGGGTTTGAATGGAAGAAAAGCTGTCTTGGAAAAATACAATTGGGAGGCAACATCTCAGTCACTAGTTCAACTTTATAATAATATTTATCTTGGCTAAAGAAAAGCATACAGAAACTTACTCTTCAAGAGATAAACTATTATCAAATAGGTATAAAGAATCCTTGGATTTTTTTAGAGAGCATACTAAAGTGTCCACTAATATACTGGATTTGGGTATTGATAATCCATTTTCTCAATTGATGCGTGACGAGGGACATAAAGTCACTAATACTGACATGAACCAAGATTTAGATCTCGACTTTAACCAAGTTAAGAATTTAGATTTCGAAATGGTAACGGCTTTTCAAATCTTTGAACACATGGTAGCTCCATTTAATTTATTAAGAGATATAAAAGCTCCAAAACTCATAGCATCGATTCCATTGAAGCTTTGGTTTTCTGACGCTTATTGGAATGAAGACGATGAATGGGATCGACACTATCACGAGTTTGAACCGAGACAATTTGATATGTTATTAAATAAATCCGGTTGGCAAATAATGGATTCTAAAAAGTAGAAAGCACCAGTAGGAAGATTTGGAATTCGACCATTTCTACGAAGCATTACGGATAGATATTACATTGTGTATTGTGAACGCGAATAGTGGTTCACCTCAAGCGAAAGAATTAACTATATAATTTATTTGAATATGGAAAAAGAAACAAGACTTAGAAGTTTATTGAAAGGTGTGAGTTGGCGAATCATAGCAACGACAACAACTGTTACCATCGCATATTTTATAACAGGCGATGTATCAAACGCCATGAGTATTGGAGTTATAGAATTTTTTGGAAAACTTTTACTTTATTATTTACACGAAAGAGCTTGGTTGCTGGCTCCTCGTGGTACTATTAGAAAAATATTTAAACTAAAAAAATGAGAGTAATTAATCATTTAGATGAGCTAGAGTCAGAATCGATATACATTTTGCGAGAAGTGGCTGCTCAATTTGAAAATCCGGTTCTTATGTTTTCTGGAGGTAAGGATTCAATATTGATGGTATATCTTGCCTATAAGGCTTTTTATCCTGCTAAGATCCCATTTCCTTTATTGCATATTGATACTGGTCATAATTTTCCAGAAACTATTGAATATAGAGATAGCCTTGTAGAAAAATTTGGAGCAAAACTTATAGTAGGTTCTGTACAAGAAGCTATTGATCAAGGTTTGGTTTCTGAAGAGGTTGGTTTTAATGCAAGTAGAAATGGCTTGCAAACTACGGCATTGTTGGAAGCTTTGGAAAAAGGAAAATATGATGCAGCTTTAGGAGGTGCAAGAAGAGATGAGGAAAAAGCAAGAGCAAAAGAAAGATTCTTTTCTCATAGAGATGAATTTGGGCAGTGGGATCCGAAAAATCAAAGACCGGAGTTGTGGAATCTTTTTAATGGACGCAAGAATATGGGAGAACACTTTAGAGTATTTCCTATTTCGAATTGGACCGAATTAGATGTTTGGCAATACTTAGCTAAGGAAGAAGTGCCGTTACCTTCACTATACTTTGCACACGAACGTGAAGTGATAGAAAGAGATGGTACCTTGTTGGCAGATTGTGGTTTTATTAATAAAAGGCCAGATGAGAAAGTGTTTGTAGAGAAAGTAAGATGTCGCACAATTGGCGATGTAACTTGTACAGGAGTCTGGCGATCTGATGCTGAAAATGTGGAGGATATTATTAAAGAAATATCAACAACAAGAATGACCGAAAGAGGAGGAAGAACAGATGACAAGAGAAGCGAAACAAGTATGGAGGATAGAAAAAAACTAGGGTACTTCTAAACTCAGCTACCGACTAATTTTATAAATAGAATAAACAAAATAAAAGTGAGCATAAAAAATACGAATAGCGAACTACTAAGATTTACAACGGCAGGATCTGTTGATGACGGAAAATCCACTTTAATAGGAAGGTTGTTGTATGATAGTAAGTCAATTTTTCAAGATCAATATGAGGCTATTGAAAAAGTGAGTGAAAGAAGGGGTGAAGAGGAAGTGAATCTTGCACTCTTAACTGATGGTTTAAAATCTGAAAGAGAGCAGGGAATTACCATAGATGTTGCCTACAGATATTTTTCTACTCCAAAGAGGAAATTTATAATTGCAGATACACCAGGTCATATTCAGTATACCAGAAATATGGTTACTGGGGCAAGTACAGCTAATGTCGCTCTAATTCTAATCGATGCTCGTAATGGAGTTATTGAACAAACGAAGAGACATGCTATTATATCTTCATTACTACAAATTCCACACTTAGTGGTTTGTATCAATAAGATGGATCTCGTTGATTACTCACAAGAGCAATACGAAAAGATCAAAGATTCATTTGAAAATTTTGCGAGTAAGCTAGATGTAAAAGATGTGAGTTTTATTCCAATATCCGCTTTGAAAGGAGATAATGTTGTGAATAGATCCGAAAATATGTCGTGGTACGAAGGTGCGACTTTAATGTACTATTTGGAAAATGTTCACATCGCAAGTGACCATAATTTGATTGATAATAGATTTCCAGTGCAGTATGTTGTTCGCCCTTATAGCGATGAATATCATGACTATAGAGGTTATGCGGGTAGAGTTGCCGGTGGTACTTTCAAGGTTGGTGATAACGTAGTAACCTTGCCATCTGGATTTGGTAGTAAGATAAAATCTATAGTAGGACCACGTGGTGAGCAGTCAGATGCTATTCCACCTGAATCAGTTACTATATTACTCGAAGATGATATTGATATTAGTAGAGGAGATATGATTGTAAGACCCAATAATCAGCCTGAAGTAACTCAAGACTTGGATGTGATGATTTGTTGGTTTGATCATATGAAATCTTTAGTGCCAAGAGGTAAGTATACTTTAAGACACAGTACTCAAGAAGCAAGATGTATTGTCAAAGAAATTCAATATAAACTTGACATCGAAACATTAAGTAGGGATAGGGAAAATATTGAAATTAAAGTAAATGATATTGCAAGAGTAATGTTGCGATCAACAAAGCCCCTTTTTCTCGATGCGTACAAAGAAAATAGAATCACTGGAAGTATAATTCTTGTTGATGAAGCTACCAATAATACTGTTGGTGTAGGCATGGTAATTTAAATAAAATTAAGACGATCAAACTTGAGATACGGCTTTCGCCTGTTGACCTCGGATAATCTGCTATTCGTAAAAACAATTATTGAACATAAGAATTATATTTCAGAATGTCTCAGTTCTTGTTTCCAATAGAATGGTAAGATGAAAGTGTTCTATTGCAGTTAAAACTGTAGAGAAAAACACGGACAATAATATTCAAAATAATAAATAATAGACATATAATATGAAAGGAATAATACTAGCCGGTGGCTCAGGTACAAGATTGTATCCTATCACTAAAGCGCTAAGCAAGCAGCTAATGCCTATTTATGATAAGCCGATGATATTTTACCCTTTATCAATACTCATGCTGGCAGGAATTAATGAGGTGTTGATAATTACGACTCCTGAAGATCAATCGAGTTTCAAAAATTTATTGGGTGACGGCAGTGACATAGGATGTAGATTTGAGTTTGCAGCACAAGAAGTGCCAAATGGTTTAGCGCAAGCCTTTGTGATTGGTGAAGATTTTATCGGAGATGATAATGTATGTCTCATACTTGGAGATAATATATTTTATGGTTCTGGATTAGGATCTATTCTTCGAGGTAGTTCGCAACTAACTGCGGGTGCTAAAGTATTCGCTTATCAAGTCAATGATCCAGAGCGATATGGAGTAGTAGCATTTGACTCTAATGGAAAGGTGACTTCCATAGAAGAGAAGCCTACCACACCAAAATCTAATTATGCAGTTCCTGGATTATATTTCTATGATAATCGAGTAGTAGAAATAGCCAAGACTATCGAGCCATCAGCTAGGGGTGAGTACGAGATTACCACAGTAAACGAAGAGTATTTAAAGAGTGGTGAATTATATGTTGATATATTGCCGAGAGGAACGACTTGGTTAGATACTGGTACATTTGACTCATTAAGTGATGCTTCGGAGTTTGTGAGGGTTATCGAAAAACGTCAAGACTATAAAATTGGCTGTATAGAAGAGATCGCTTATCGCATGGGTTATATTGATAGAGAAAAATTATTAGAGGTGGCTCAGCCGCTAATGAAAAGTGGATATGGAGAATACCTTAAAAGAATAGCGAATGAAATTAACAACTAAAACTCATTGGTTTTCTTAAGATTTTTAATAAAAATGGAAAACAAATTTTGGAAAATGAGAATCGTAGAATTTCGTGTGAAGAATGAAATGTTTGAACGACAATTCGTGTTAGAGGAATATTAACATATAATGTATAAACGAATAGATAAATAATGAAAATAGGAGTAATAGGATTAGGATACGTTGGACTTCCATTAGCTGTGGAGTTCGGTAAAAAACATATGACTGTCGGGTTTGATATTAATCAGGTTAGAGTTGACGAATTAAGGAGTGGTATAGATTCTACTTTAGAGGTGGCTAACGATGAACTTAAGGAAGTAATAGCTTCGGCACAAGATTATGATAATGATGGATTATATGTTACCACTAGGCTTAGTGATTTAGAGGCATGTAATTTTTATATTATAACGGTACCAACTCCAACAGACAAGAATAATAGACCGGTACTTGTTCCATTAAAAAAAGCTAGTGAAAGTGTTGGTAAAGTACTAAAGAAAGGAGACTATGTGGTGTATGAATCTACAGTCTACCCTGGAGCAACTGAAGATGAATGTATACCTGTGCTAGAGCAAGTATCAGGATTAAAATTTAACGAAGATTTCTTTGTAGGGTATTCCCCTGAAAGAATAAACCCAGGTGATAAAAAACATACGGTTACCAAAATACTTAAAGTGACATCCGGTTCTACTCCAGAAGCGGCAAAAGTTATTGATGATGTATATAAGACGGTAATAACCGCAGGTACTTATATTGCTTCCTCTCTCAAAGTAGCCGAAGCGGCTAAGGTAATAGAGAATAGTCAAAGAGACATTAATATTGCTTTTGTAAACGAGCTGTCGAAAATATTTAACAGACTTGACATAGATACGTTAGAAGTACTCGAAGCTGCTGGAACTAAATGGAATTTCTTACCCTTTCGTCCAGGATTAGTTGGTGGACATTGTATTGGTGTAGATCCATATTATTTAGCACAAAAAGCCCAGGAAGCGGGTTATCATCCTGAGATAATATTAGCAGGTCGTAGACTAAATGATACGATGGGACATTACGTTGCTAGCGAAATTGTGAAGCTGATGATTAATAAGGATATTAAAGTAAAGGGTTCCAAAACTTTGATGTTGGGAATCACATTTAAAGAAAACTGTCCTGATATTCGTAACACAAAAGCAATAGATGTGTATAGAGAATTAGAAGCTTATGGTACTACTGTAGATTTATATGACCCATGGGCTAATCCTGTGGAAGTAAAGCACGAATATAAAATAGATACTACTGACGATGCTAATCAACTGGATGAACAATATGATGCAGTAGTACTCACTGTTGCCCACAAAGAATTTTTAGATGTAGATGTGAAGAAATATTTAAAGCCTGGTGGAGTATTATATGATGTCAAAAGCATACTGCCAAAGTCTGAGGTTGACGGTAGACTGTAATTTATTACTATTAAATTATTATAGGGAAAGACATATAAATGAGTAAAAAAGCATCTAGTCTGATTAGGCAAGCACAAGCCAAAATTCCTACAAAATATGGTGAATTTGAGACTATTGCTTTTGCTGAAGTTGCAAAGGATAGAATGCCACATATGGTTCTAATTAATCCTAAAACTGATTATTCTAAAACTGTTAATGTGCGTATACATTCCGAATGTATGACTGGAGATGTTTTTTATAGTTATAAATGTGAATGTGGAGAACAACTAGAATCTTCAATGAAATATATTCAAGAGAATGCAGGAATTATAATTTATTTGAGGCAAGAGGGGAGAGGTATTGGAATTATTAATAAACTTCATGCATATTCAAAGCAAGATCAAGGGTTCGATACTGCACAAGCCAATAAGGAATTAGGTTTTGGTTATGATGATCGAACCTATGAAGATGCAGTGGCAATTTTATCTGAATTGGGTGTTAAGCGTGTTGCACTACTAACGAATAACCCAGAAAAGATTGCGGCATTTGACAATACAGAAATTGAAGTTGTTGAAAGGATTTCATTGGAGATAAACCCAAGACAAGAAAATATAGATTATTTGAGAACTAAAAAGACATTCTTTGGTCACAGTTTGAATAATCACAAAATTACATAAACATTGAATTTGGATAACAGAAAGAATATATTAGTCACAGGTGGTGCAGGATTTATTGGTTCTAATTTAGTAGAAGCGTTGCTAAATGACCAGAGAGTCGCATTCGTTCGAGTTTTGGATAACCTTAGCAATGGTTTTCGTCATAATATCGAAGAGTTTATAGGCAGAGATGATTTCGAATTCATAGAAGGAGACATTACCAATTATGAAACTTGTATGAAGGCGTGTGAAGGCATGGACTTAGTAAGTCACCAAGCGGCATTGGGTTCAGTGCCAAGGTCGATAAAAGATCCAATAACTTCTGATAGAGTCAACATAGGTGGAACGTTGAACATGTTTACTGCAGTAAAGGAAAGTAATGTGTCACGTATCATATTTGCAGCATCTTCATCAACTTATGGAGATAGTGAAAGTTTGCCTAAAGTAGAGCATAATATAGGAAAGCCTTTGAGTCCATATGCCATTACTAAATATGTAAATGAACTATATGCAGATGTTTACGCTAAAACTTATGATAAGTTTGAATATATAGGCTTACGGTATTTTAATATCTTTGGACCTAAGCAAGATCCACGAGGCGCATATGCTGCTGTGATTCCTTTATTTATGCAATCAGCGGTAGATAAAATTGCACCAGTAATTAATGGCGATGGCACTTTTAGCAGGGATTTCACATATGTGGGTAATGCTGTACAAGCCAATATTTCTGCCTTATTTATTGAAAGTAAGGAAGCGATAAATGAAATATATAACGTAGCGTGTGGTAGTCGTACAGATCTCAATGAGTTATGGTCATATATTTGTAGTATATCGGGTTGTGAGGTAGAGGCAATTAATGGTCCTCCTAGAGTTGGAGATGTACCTCATAGTTTGGCAAGTATTGAAAAAGCAAAAAAAAATCTATTATATCAGCCTAAAATTAAAATAAAGGAAGGATTACAATTGACTTATAACTGGTTTGTAAATTAAGCGAATCTTTAGAGTCAAGCATTTTTTATTATTAATATTGAATTATAATCAAATGAAAAATATTTTAATGGTTTTCCTCTTATTCATAGCAGTTTCTCATGGCTATGCTCAAGTAGGGAATGCCGAAGAACGTGCTCGTCAAGAGCTCGCTAAAAGAGGACTTGATGAAGAGGAAGTTCGAAAAAGGCTAGCGGAGAAAGGTGTAGATCTAGATAATATTGATATTAATAATGCTGCTGCGGTATTTAAGGCAGAAAAATCTCTTCAAGAAGTAATGAGAGAGATGGAGTCGGAAAAAGCTCAATTAGGAGACGGTACAGTGCCAAGTACAACTATCGATAATCTGGATAGTGAATCTAAAAAAGTTATTGCTAAACAATCCGAAGAGGTAAGTGAAGCCATCGATGAAGGTGCGACTTTGGAAGAGGCAGTTTCAGAAACCTTGATTGATAATCAGGAAAAGAAGACTATTGCGGCAACTTTTTATGGACAAGAAATATTTAGATCACAAAATCTAAAATTATACAGACAGTCCAAAGATGTCAAACCTCCAGATAGTTACGTATTAGGCGTAAGCGATGTTATTGGAATTTCTATCTGGGGAAATTCTGAAGAAAGCCTCTTGTTCGAAATTAACGAAGATGGATATATAAAACCTGATGGTATTCCTCGTATATATCTAAAAGGAATAAGGTTCGGTGATGCAAAGAAATTACTTAAAACTAGATTTAGAAATTATTACAATTTTGGTCCTA
Organism: uncultured Saprospiraceae bacterium; assembly: GCA_937927575.1. Taxonomy (GTDB): domain Bacteria; phylum Bacteroidota; class Bacteroidia; order Chitinophagales; family Saprospiraceae; genus UBA1994. The sequence continues at coordinate 16,035 of CALBEE010000095.1, forward strand.
ATCAATTCGAAGTAACTTTAAATTTTTCAAGGACCATCAATGTAAGTGTAGTAGGAAATGTATTTAATTTCGGAAGTTTTAATATCCCAGCAATTAATACAGCGTTTAACGCTTTGGTTGCAGCGGGTGGTCCTAATAATATTGGTTCTGTAAGGAAGATACAATTGATTAGGGCTGGTGAGCAGACACGAACTATAGATATGTATAAGTATCTACAAAATCCAGCAATTGAAAAAGATTATTTCCTTCAAGAGAATGATTACATTTTTGTTCCTGTCGCAGAAAAATTAGTTAATGTAACTGGCGCAGTGCGTAAACCATTTAAGTATGAACTACTTGCCAACGAAAATTTAAAAGATCTTTTTGTTTATGCTCAAGGTCTTAAACCCGATGCCATCCAAAGTAATATTCAAATATTTAGATACGAAAATGATGAAGAGATCATTATTGATATAAATTGGAGAGAACTAAGAGAAAAGAATAAGGATTTTAGGTTACTTGCTGGAGATAGAGTGGTAGTCAATAACATTCAAAAAAGGTTTGATAATTATGTTACCATTGGTGGAGCAGTAGAGTTGGAAGGTAAATATGCCTTTGAAGAAGGAGATCGTATAGCTGAAGTAATAGAAAAAGCTAAGCTAGCTGAAGGTGCGTTATTAGAACTTTCATACATCAAAAGACTAAATGAAGACCGCAAAACCATTTCGTATATACCGTTAAATATTAGACAAGCTATGGACAATCCATTGTCAGAAGCTAATGTTATTTTGAGACCGGAAGATGTAATAACTATATTTAGAAGATCATCATATGTTGATCAGTCTAGTTTTACGGTCAATGGTGCGGTTAGAAATACCATTACAATGACATATGATTATCAAAAAACGATAAAAATATCAGATGCCATATTTTTGGCAGGTGGTCTAACTGATGTAGCTACTGATTTTGCTTATATAAGAAGGAAAGATCTAGAAAACCCTAGACAAATTAATTATATCCAGGTGGATTTATCCGCAATCAATGAAGATGAGAATAGTAAAGAAAATTTATTTTTAGAACCCAATGATGTACTAACAATTCATTCTCAATTGGAATTCACAGAAGATCAATTCGTTTCTATCTCAGGAGAAATAAAGAGACCAGGATCTTTTAGATATGATGATGAATTGACCATTCAAGATGTAATTTTACTTTCAGGTGGACTTAAGTTTGTTGCGGCAAATAATAGGATTGAAGTTTACCGGATCGACTTTGAAGATAATAAGAAAACGAAAATAGTTGTAGCTCGAGTAGAAGTAGATAAGGATCTAAATATAATTGGTAAAAACATTAAGCTAGAGCCTTTTGATGAGATAATTGTACGTAGAGCGCCAGAGTTTGAGATTCAAAAAAGAATTACTTTAGAAGGAGAGGTAGTGTATCCAGGAGAGTATATAATTATAGACGACAATGAAACTTTTAGTGACCTTATCACTCGAGCAGGAGGACTTACTGATGAGGCCTTTTTAGAAGGTGTAAAGATGAGAAGAGCTGGTGGAGTAGGATTTATTGTAAGTGATTTCGAAGAGGCCATGAAATCCAAAGGTTCTATTAATGACATCATAGTCAAGGAAGGAGATGTAATATCAATACCAAAGCTTAATAATCTGATTACCATAACAGGTTCTACCAGAGCTGCTGAGTTATACACATCGGATATTGCAAGTAGCAATAAACTCACAGTACCATACGAAGAGGGAAAAAATGCTTGGTATTACGTCAATAAGTATGCTGCTGGAGTGTCAAAAAATGGTAAGAAGAGCAGAATAACAGTGACAGATTTAAGCGGTAGAGTTCATGAAACCAAAACTTTTTTATGGTTTAAAAACTACCCTGATGTCAAGAGAGGATCATTGATAAATGTGGGAAAGAAGCCCGTTAAAATTGATAAGAATGGAAAGACTTCAGAACCAATCGATTGGAACGGCCTGTTGGCAGATAGTGTGGCACAAGCTACTACTATACTCACGCTATTATTACTGGTTCAAAGAGTAGACTAAGTCAAAGTTGCATTATGCAAAATAATAATCAAGAAGAAATTACTTTAAAGGATATTTTTCTAACTGTAGGAGATTACGTCTCTTATGTAAAGGGTAAATGGAAAAAAATACTAATTATTGGTTTAGTATTTGGAATTTTATTTGCCTTGAAATCTACTTTAGAAATTCCTATGTATAAAGAATCACTGACCTTCATGATGGACGAAAAAGAGGGAGGGGGAGTACCAGGTTTGGAACTGCTCGGTGGTATTCTTGGAGGAAACAAGCAAAACGATAATCTAGGAAAGATATTACAGCTGTTTGAAAGTAAAAGAATAATTCACAATACACTTTTTGATTCTATCGTGTTGAGAGGGAAAAAGGAAGTTTTAGCAAATCATTATTTGGAGCAATATGGGATAGAAGAGTTGATAGAACCGTATCAATATCCTTTTGGTATTGCATATAAAGTCAACTGGCCGCAAAGTTTGTTAAAAGAGAAGAGTTTTAAATTTACGCATAACGATATAGATAATTTTACGCCTAAAGAGAATCAATACCTTAGAGTAATTTATGAAAAAATTGCAGGAAATACTGATGTTGGAATTTCGCCACAATTAAGTTCGAGTATGGATGAAGATACTGGAATGATGGCTTTGAGAATGAAATCTAAATATGAGGATTTGACCCTAGGAGTTTTAAATAATATATATAAGCAACTGAGCGAGTTTTTTATATTAAAAGCAGTCGAGAAACAACAGAAGACTTATGACATTATGAAAATTAAAAGAGATTCTGTTATAACTGCACTTATGTCTGCAGAGTATGCTCTAGCGGACTTTAAAGATAGAAACCGAAATTTGGTAACAGTAAAAGGATACCTAAAGGATTTAAGATTAGAGCGTGAGGTGACTATTCTTAATGTGATGTACGCTGAAGTTGTTAAACAAATGGAAGCAACAGACTTCGCATTGAAAAATAAAACACCAATAGTTCAAATTATTGACCTTCCTCGAAGACCAATTGTTCCGTCTCAAATATCTTGGAAGAAAAATTTTATAACTGCATTTTTAGTTGGTTGTGTATTGACTGGTATATTTTTCGCTGGAAGAAAGATGCTTAAAGATATTATGGCCTAAATGGACTTTCGATTTTACATAAGGTGCATCAATGTCAAATCTAATTATTGAGTGTTTTTGTAGTTATTAATTATGGATAACCGCTAGTATTGAATTTATAATATAACGAAGAATATTAAATAGTGAGTAATCAATTTTTGATTCTCCCACAAAAACCGATTATGCCTCAAGATAGTTCTTCTGGTAATACGGCGAATAATGCTGATATGAGAAGTTATCCTAAAATATAATTCTTAATGAAAAAATTTTTCTTTTGTGTAGGGGCCCAAAAAGCAGGAACTACATTTTTGTACAAATGTTTGAAGGAACATGAAGGAGTTTCACTAACTCCGATTAAGGAATTGCACTATTTTGATGAACTTGAGGCGATAAGGAATAGAAAATTTCCTTTGAATAAAATTGCTGGTCCATATTTCATTAAGAAAAGAATTAAACTGTTAAGGAAGGCATTAAACGATGCGAGTTTAAGTAAAGAACAAAAAAAATGGGTTTTTCAATATTGTCTTTTGCGTAGAGAAACGTCAAAAGTACATAAGTACAAATGGCTTTTGAATAAAGCTAGAAAAGGTACGGCCTTAGTTGGCGATTTAACTCCGGATTATACAATTTTAGATCTCGAGACTCTCAAACTCATTAAAGAACATTTCAGAGATGCAAGAATGATTTTAATTTTGCGAAATCCAGTTCAAAGAGATTGGTCCCAATATAAAATGCATATGCAACATGAATTTGGCAATAATGTTACCGAGGATATTATACTCAATTATGCACGTTCCAAAGTAACTGATAAAATTAATCAAAGAAGTAATTACCCAAGAATAATAAGTAGATATAAATCAATTTTTGGAGATAATCTTAAAATATTTTTATACGACAATTTAAGAAAAGATCCACTTAAGTTTGTTAATAAAGTATTAGATGAACTTGATCTGGCTCACTTTGAAAATATTGAAAAATCAATACCTAATAAGGGTCTATCGGTTAAAATGCCAAAAGATATCGAGTCGAAACTCAAAAGGTTATATTATGATTTGATCGAGGATACAAGTGAGCTCTTGGAAAATAAGAAACAGAAAATGCAGGTGAAAAGTTGGAACGATCATTAGATGAATAATAAGGTATTCACTAGTTTGGTCTGGACCTTTACTGAGAAATTTGGAAGTTTTTTTTTAAGGTTGACTACACAGATGGTTCTTGCGAGAATTCTTCTTCCTTATGATTTTGGACTTATTGCAATGATTTCAATTTTTACAGGTATTGCTACTTCTTTGGTTAACGGAGGAATGAGTCAATCTTTAATTAGAATTAAAGATATCAGCGATAAAGATTATTCTGCTGTATTTTTCATGAATGTTGTCATCGCAGTGTTTTTGTATTGTTTGTTGTTTTTTTTTTCAAATAACATAGCGAATTTTTATAATGAGCCAAGGCTTGAGCTTATTGTAAAAATTTACATGCTTTCATTGATAATCACAAGTTTTGCTTTAGTTCATATTGCTGACCTAAACAGAAATTTGAATTTTAAAAGACAAACAATAATAGAGTTAATTAGTGTTGTTATTAGTAGTATTATTTCAGTTGTGTTGGCGTGTATGGGTTTTGGTGTATGGTGTTTGGTGTATGGTAATCTAAGTTATGCCTTTATTCGTATGATTGCCTTCTGGATCCAATCCAATTGGACGCCTAGACTTAATTTTACTTCAGTACATATGTTGAGGCATCAAAAATTTGGTATCAATTTGAGTATTAATGCAGTTTTAAGTGGGTTGTTTAATAATATTTTTCAGACAGTAATAGGGAAATATTATTCAGCTTCAACACTAGGCTACTATTCTCAGGCAAAAAATTTGCAACAAATTCTTCTCAATACTTTTACTCAAACGATTCAAAAAGTAACTTATCCGTTTTATGCTAAATTGGAAAGTAATGATGATTTAGTTAGAGCATATAAACAAACATTGAAAGCGACTATTGTTGTAATTGCTTTGGCGATGTTTTTCCTTTCTATAAATGGAGATCACATAGTATTGACAGTGTTATCTGATAAATGGTATGCTTCAATTGCGTTTTTTAAGTTGCTGTGTATCGCAGGAATATTATATCCTATAAATGCATATAGTATAAACATATTCTTAGTGAAAAACAGAACAGACTTAAACTTGAAATCAAGTATTGCAAAAAAGACAATCATAGTGGGTATTTTATTTGTTACAATTCCACTTGGAATTAAAGCTATGATTATTGGACAAATAGTACAATCAATCACCTCGTTTTTGATTAATGGTTATTTGGTTGGAAGACTCACTGGTTTCAGAATTTGGAACCAAATAAAGATTATTGGAAAGTACGTCTTAATTAGTCTTATAATTGCTATTGGAATCTATTTTTTAAAGTCAAATGTTGAAGCTTATCTTCAAAATAGTATTTTAATTCTTATCATTTTATTTGTTGTTCATTCGGCTATTCATTTTACAATTATATCGCTGTTTGGATTTAATATTGTAGAAATGATTATTAATATGAAAAAGGATCTTAAACCTGCAAAGTAATGAGAATAAACGTAACTAAGCCATTTTTCCCACCCATAGAAGAATACCAAAATTATCTTCAAGAAATATGGGATAACTCTTGGCTTACCAATCGAGGTCCTCTTATCAAACGATTAGAGGACAAGCTGTCTTCACGAATGGGACTTAAGTATTTGGTATGTACTACAAATGGAACACTACCGATACAGATTGCTATAAAAGCATTGGAGTTGAAGGGTGAAATTATTACTACTCCGTTTTCTTATGTGGCAACTACTTCATCCATTTGCTGGGAAGGATGTACACCTGTTTTTGTGGACATTGATGATTCGCTTACTATCGATCCTGCTTTAATTGAAGAAAAAATTACTGAGAGCACTTCTGCCATTTTGGCTACTCATGTATTTGGTAATCCTTGTGATGTGGTTGCCATTGATGCCATTGCCAAAAAGTACGACCTCAAAGTAATATATGATGCAGCTCATTGTTTTGATGTAGAATATAAAGGACAAAGTATTTTGAATTATGGAGATGTAAGTACGGTTAGCTTTCATGCTACAAAATTATTTCATACTGGAGAAGGTGGATGTTGGGTAACTAGTGACCGAGAACTACATGATAAATTGTATTACCATCATAATTTTGGTCATTTTGGTAAGGAAAATTTTCATGGAATTGGAATCAATGCTAAAATGAGTGAATTGCAAGCTGCGATGGGATTAGCCGTATTAACTCATATTGATTCGATCAAATCAGAAAGACAAAGATGTGTAGAATATTATTCTAAAAATTTATCAAATAAAGTTGGTGTTTTGGAACTTAGGAAGGAAACGAAACCTAATTATCATTACTATCCAGTAATCTTTAGTGATGAAGCTACGCTTTTAAGAGTTCAAAAAGTATTGGCTGATCAATTAATTTATCCAAGGAGATATTTTTATCCAAGTCTCGATAATCTACCTTATACTACGAATGATGGATCATGTCCGGTAAGTAATGATATTTCTTCTAGAATAATGTGCTTGCCACTTTATCATGACTTAGGAACTAAAGACCAGGAGAGAATTGTTGGATTTATTAATAAATCTTTATAATTTAAATTTTCAGATACTTAATAGCTGCGAATAAGTGAAAACGATTTCTTCTAAAGATATCCTAACGTTCCTTAATGATAAGGAAATACTATTTGAGTGTGATCACGAATTAGAAGATAATTACATTCTCGCGTCGATTTTTATACCTGTAGAAAAAGGATTTTATTTTTTTGTCGGTGATAAAGTTCCTAGTAATATTTCAAATTCAGTTCTGTTACTAAACAAAGACAACTACGAAATATTGTCAAACAATAACATTGGTATTTATTTGCTGAATGAAGATCCCCAAAGAGTATTTTATAGGTTTCTAATATCACTATTTAGAACTGAAGCAAATGGTATAATTGCTTCGACAGCAATTATACATCCAGAGGCTACGATTGGTAAAAATGTACAGATAGATCATTTTACAGTGGTGGAAAAAGCAACGATCAAGGACAATGTAATTATTAAGAGTCATTGTTATATTCATGATAATTCATCGATTAGTGAAAATGTAACTATTGAAAATCACTCCATTATTGGGTCTCAAGGTGTAGCCTGGATTTGGAACAAGGACGAAACTGAAAAAATTGTACAAACACAAATTGGTGGAGTCGAAATTGGTAAAAACTCTTTTCTTGGTGCAAATACGATCGTGGTGAGAGGCTCACTTAATGAAAATACAATAATTGGAAATAATACTTTATTAGCGCCAGGATGCCGATTGGGACATGGGACTCAAATTGGTGATTATGTACACTTCGCAAATAATGTTGTCACTGGAGGAAATGTGAAAATTGAAGACTATACATTTGTGGGATCTGGAGCGATTTTCAGACCGAAAGTGAAAGTGGATGAAAGAACTATAGTGGGATCTGGAGCAGTCATTGTAAAAAATACCACAGAAGCGGGTAAAACACTTGTTGGCATTCCTGCAAAAGAGAAAAAAACGAAGGCGCATCCTTCTGGTATGCCTAAGCCTAAATCGAAGCGAAAAAATAATTCTTAATATAAATAAATAGTAATGATTTCAGAAAAAGCAATAATTGGAGAAAATGTTAAGATTGGCCAATATGTATTAATCGAAGAAGGTGTTGTTATTGGAGACAATACCGTAATTAGAAATTTTGTAGAACTTAGAAAAAACACTATTATTGGAAATGACTGTTACATAGATTCAAGAGTCTCAACATCAGGCAATTGTGAAATTGGTAATAATGTTACTTTGAGATATGATACAATAATAGCACGTGGATGTAAAATAGGAGATAATTCATACATCTGTCCAAGAGTAATGACTAACAATTTAGATAGTGGAGGAGATCAAATTGGAGGAGCACATGTTGGAAAGAACTGTTTTATTTCAACTAATACAGTTTTACATCACGGGATTAAAATTGGTGATAATTCTGTTGTAGGGGCAATGGCTTTTGTTAATAAGGATATTCCCAATGATGAAATTTGGTTAGGTGCTCCAGCTAAGTTCTTTAAGAGTAAATAGTATGTTGAGGCTTGTGAAATTGATTTAAAATGTTAATCGATTTCATATAGCTATTTAGATCATTGAAAAAGAAATCAACTTTTTACAGGGTTTCGACTTCAAATACCTCACAACATATGATTGCTACTTGTGTTTTTTTACTGCGAATACTTTTCAATTTTGCACAAATTTTTGTTCGAAAAAATATCCATTTCACAAGACAGGCCGAAATTTAGAGAATGATCAATGCCAAACGGAGGAATTAGTATTTTATGAAAAGATCAGAAAGAAAGGTTGTTCATTTTCATTTGATTGATACGAATAGTTTCATATTTGAGACGTATGATCAGTTTTCAGCTTTAAACGAAGAGGTATATTTTATTGTATTTGGCAGGAGTAATAAGAACTTCACAGAAAAAATTCTAGCACTGGATAATGTGATATTATCTGAAGATTTTGATGCAAATAGTATACTAGATCCCTCTGATGACTTGAAAGTGTTTTTTCATTTTTTAAACCTTAACAAAACTAAGTGGTTTAATAGCATGTTTAGAAAACATAAGAATGAACTATATTGGGTGTTTTATGGAGCTGATCTTCACACACCGCTGGAACGAATTAAAAAAATATCATATACAGAAACGGAAACTAGAAAAGGAATATTGAACTCTTTTCAACAATCGATTAAGGATTACTTATTCAAAATTTACTGGAGACCAGTTTCAAAATTGATCAAAGAAATAAATTGGTTTTGCTTTTGGAACAAATATGAATACGATTTATTAAAGCAACATTTTGAAACTAAATGCAATTTTAAATATTTTAGATATTTTACGGGATTTAAAGAGGTAAACATCGAGTTGAATCAATTCAATAATGATAAAAAAATTATTCTCATAAATCACTCAGGATCTAAAACTGGAAATCATATAAGCCTCATAAAAAAATTGGAAAAATTAATTGTGAATCATGATGATTACCGATTATTATTACCTCTAAATTATGGAGAGGTGACCTATATTCAAGAAATTAAACATTTGGTGTCTAATTCTCTTTTCAAACACTACGAATTTCTACAGCATAGAATGCCCAAAGATGAATATTTTGCAAAGTTAGCAAACGCTACGATTGCGGTGTATGGATACTACAGGCAAGAGGGTGCTGGCAATATTAATAGTTTATTAAATACAAGAGTACAGATTTTTCTAAGTAGTAAGAATGTACATAGACAGCATTTGCTTGATGTAGGTTATAAAGTCTCAGAACTTGAGTCTTTGAGTGTGGAGAAGAATATACATAAACTAACTGCTGAGGATTATTTACACAATTGTCAGCTGTACAACATTGAGTTTTCAGCAAATGAAAAAAGGAAAGTGTTTTCTAATTTGGTAAATATTACAACGTAGTATAAGATGACTTTTTTGGATATAGTAAACATATATAGATTAATTAATGCTGTTTAATTCTATAGATTTTGCGTTCTTTCTTCCGCTGATATTTGTTTTATATTGGTTCGTAGTGAGTAGAAATCTTAAGCTTCAAAATACACTTATTCTTGCAGCAAGTTATTTGTTCTATGGATGGTGGGATTGGAGATTTATCTCTTTGATTGCGTTTAGTACTTTGGTAGATTTTGCAATAGGTTTATCATTAAAGAAAAGTGAAAGTAATCAAAAAAGAAAAATACTCCTTTGGCTCAGTTTGTTGGTGAATTTGGGGTTTTTAGGAATATTTAAGTACTATAATTTTTTTGTTGAAAGTTTTGTCTCTGCATTCTCCTTTTTTGGTCAAGATATTCAGGCAAACACTCTAAATATTATATTGCCAGTAGGAATAAGTTTTTATACCTTTCAAACGCTAAGTTATACGATTGATGTATATAAGAGAAAGTTGGAGCCTTCATCTGATCTTGTCGCTTTCGCGGCATTTGTGAGCTTCTTTCCACAGCTCGTGGCTGGGCCAATTGAAAGAGCTAAAAACCTGCTGCCTCAATTCTATAAGAAACGTGTTTTTAATTATTCTGCTGCTTCAGATGGTATGAAGCAGATTCTTTGGGGTTTATTTAAAAAAGTTGTAATTGCTGATAATTGTGCTGAATATGCAGATTTAATCTTCAACAATTCCGAGGTTTATTCAGGAAGTACTTTAGTACTTGGAGCTGTTTTTTTTGCTTTTCAAATTTATGGTGACTTTTCAGGATACTCGGATATAGCGATAGGAACTGCCAGACTGTTTGGATTTGATTTGAAACAAAATTTTGCTTTTCCATATTTTTCTAGAGATATAGCTGAGTTCTGGCGAAGATGGCACATTTCATTATCTACATGGTTTAGAGACTATCTTTATATACCTCTTGGTGGTAGCAGAGGAGGTACAACTATGAAGATTCGTAATACCTTTATTATTTTTGTGGTCAGTGGTTTCTGGCATGGAGCAAATTGGACATTTATAGTTTGGGGTTTACTAAATGCAATATACTTTCTTCCTTTACTTCTTTTTAATAGAAATAGGCAGAACATGGACATAGTGGCACAAGAGAGTTTCTTACCTAATCTAAAGGAACTTGTAATGATGTTTACAACTTTTTGTTTGACAGTGTTTGCTTGGATCTTCTTCCGAGCAGAAGATTTGAAACACGCATTTCAATATATTGGAGATATATTTGATACTAGTATTTTTAGTATTCCAGAAGTTTTACCGAAAGTTGTAGTTCTGTTCATCATAATCTTGATCTGTACAGAATGGGTTAATAAAGATAAACAACATGGACTTCAGTTTGAAGGTTCTAGAATATCTATTTTTTTGAAGTGGTTTATTTATATTTTGTATGCTTTATTGATAGCCTTTTTCTTTGGAAAGGGAAGTACTTTTATTTATTTTCAATTCTAGTCATGAAACGGTTTTTGTTAAAAGTATTATTTAGTGTTGCCTTATACTTAGCTGTAAGTTTCACTATTTCGATTTTCACTCCTTATCACTGGGGTAATCCTTGGTTTAGCACGAAAATAAAATACTTGGAGGAGATAAATGAGAATAATTATAATGTTTTCTTTTTTGGATCAAGTCTAGTATATAGACAGATTAATTCAAGAGTATTTGACGATTATATAAATAATTCAAACCAAATAGTAAGTAATTCATTTAACCTTGGGGCTCCTGCAACTTATACGCCACAGTCTTATTATCTTTTAAGAAATTTTCTTAATTCGGAAATTTCGAATAATTTGGAGTATTGTTTTGTTGAATTAAGAGAAATTGACCTACTCGGTGATTATTTTCTTCATCAAGAAAGGAGCACTTACTGGCAAAATTTCGATGATTTGAAATTCGTTTTTAAATCATTGAATTCAAATATAAGATTAGGAATGCTCACTAAAATTCATTCATATAGGAATTATTTAATATCATATTTCGAAAATACTTTTCGTTTAGGACATTTTGGAAAGCAGATGTTGAATTCAGATTATTATAACAAAAAATATATTGGAGAAAACGGTTTCTTACCCCTTGAGACGCATCTTCAAATAACAGATGATATATCGATCAAAGAGAGATTGATTCAAAGACAGAATTCGATTTTGGAGGATTCAGAATTAATTCCAACAAGAATTTCACAGATAAAAAATGAACTTAATTCCAAGAGAAATTATTACGATGAGATCCATCTTGAAGCTATAAGAAGTATGCTAAAGGATTCTGAACAAAAGGGAATTCATCTCATTTTTGTTGTTTCTCCTAGAAATAATATTACTATGGAATTAATTAATCTTAGCGATAAAATTCCTCGAGAACACCTAATAGATATGTCTAATCCAGATAAATATCCTTCACTTTATGAATTTGAGAATTCTTTTGATGTGGCTCACTTGAACAATAAAGGATCCGAAATTTATTCAAAGTTATTAGCGAGAGAGTTTGAAACAATATTAGCCAATAATTAAATTCCTATTGGCTAGATTATAATTAATAGTAATTTTTGCAGGGAAGCAAATTGTTCAAGTATTTTATTAACATAGGAGTAAAAATATATTGGTATTATTAGGTTGGAGTTAGATAGGAAATATTTTGTTAGAATTTATAAAAAGGGTGATGAGATTGATATCAACCATTTGTATAAAGTAATAGCTAATATCGATCGCACTGCAGAAGAGCACAGGTGGCAATGGGTAGATACTTGGGACGGAGTAGGTGAAATGTATTTGATGTTCGACAGTACAAGACCTAAAGGAAAGCAACTTGTTTGTCAATACAGTATTATGCCCACATCGATAAGTTATTTTGGTAAGGTGATGCCCGGTGGTAAGACAGAGAACTGTATGAGTCATCCTGATCTTAGAGGCAAAAAACTATTTTTCCCATTTGAGAAAGAAAATTTTGAAAATGTAAAGTCTAGGTTTGACTTTTTCTTTACAACTACGGGATTAGGAGCTCCTGGTGCAATACGAAGAAAGTTGGGGTATAAGGCAGTGGACTATTGGATAGATTATCATTTCTTTTGGGAAGCTCAAGATGGTTTTACTTATTATCATCGGGATATTAAAAGGGTTTTGAAAAAGGCTCCAAAACTTGCAGTGTCTTTTGTTACTACTATTTTTAAACGTGTGAACAACTTGCAGTGTTATAAGAAGTTGAAAAAACTAAATGCAATAGTTGAGCATTCGTTTAATGTTTCTACCTATGAAAAAGGTAAAACATTAATGGATATACAAGAATTATGGTCAAGGAATAGAGAGAATTACGGAATTAGTATTGAAAGAAGCCTTGAGTATATGGATTGGAGAATCAACCAGAATCCATATTTTGAACATAAATATATCTGCCTGTATGAGAAGAATTTATTGGTAGCATATGTGATTTTTCACGAATTTGAACTAAATACTTATAAGATCGTAGATCTGATTGTTGATGAAAAAGATGTGTTTATTGCTAAATGCTTAATGTCAGAATTACTTAAATCTGCATACAAAGATTCTAAATCAGGTGTAACCTGTTCAACCTTACTGCAAAATAAATTCTTAAAACAAGTGTTTTTATTAAATGGGTTTGGTCTCAAGAATTTTACGAATATTAAAAAGAAATTTTCTAAAGATAAGAGAGAGGATAGACCTTTTCATGGCTATATAAAACCAACGATTGATTCTAGTGACAAACTTGAGATCGCTAGTAATTGGTATATTACAGAATTGTGTAAAGAAGGGAGAACTTTTCCTACTAATGCATAATTATCATTGTTCAATTTATTGAGCAAGAGTCTATGAACAAATCATCCTCATAATTAATAAACAGTAAGTAGCATTAAGTTCCTTTGACATAAATAGTAATTGACTAGATCTAGTAATCTCGAATTTAGAAATTTATGAATAACACTGTAAAGTTGAAAATACCAAACATTTGTATTTCTGAAGTGAAATATATTTTTGACATTCTCTTGAATAAATTTTTGGGTGTTGATGTGGTATATGAAACATTGGATGATGGCACAAGAGGGTGTTTCAAAATTCTATATAATTCTAAAAGTATAGAAATAAGTAATAATTTTTTTACGACGGCTAATCTATATTCAAAGGATAGGCTGCCTCAAAGTGTATATAAAGATAATGTTCATATAGATAATAATGTGTATCCAATTGTATCGCTGTTTGGACGTATTAATGTTTCAACGGAGGAAGACCGAATTATACTAGAGTGTGATATAGTGTCTACGGCATTTTTTATGTTGACAAGGTGGGAAGAAAGAGTCATAGAAGATAGAGATGCTCACAATAGATTTCCGTCGAAAAGTAGTATGGCTTTTAGGAATAATTTTTTGGATCGTCCGATAGTAAATGAAATAGTAGATCTTTTATGGGCGTTGCTAACAAGTATAGGTTATAAGGGGCGCCGTAAAATTTTTGATTATAAAGTTGTACCAACTCATGACGTAGATCGTCCTTATTTTTGGATCTCAAAGAGAAAGAGTGTCAAATCAATAGTTGGACGGATAAAAAGTAAAAATTTAAAGGATTCATGGTTATTAAGCAAATCATTTTTGGATAGAAAGGATCCTTTTGATACTCATGATGATCTCATGAATAGATCAGAAAAGGAAGGGGTGTTATCTCATTTTTTCTTTATGACTGGAGGTAATTCTAGGTATGATAATTTTTATGACATTCATCATCCGAGAGTGAAGTCTCTAGTAAAGTCAATCAAAGATAGAGGACATATAGTAGGATTGCATCCATCGTATAATACCTTTGATGATCGTAGTATGTTGCTAAAGGAAAAGGAAGAATTAGAAAGAGTGGCAGAGCAAGAAATAATTTGTGGAAGACATCACTATCTTAGAATGCAAATGCCTAAGACACTTGAGATTTGGAGCGATATTGGTATGAAATGGGATTCTACTTTGAGTTACGCAGATAACTCAGGATTCAGATGCGGAGTATGTTATCCATTTCCGGTCTTTAGTATAGAAAGAAGAGAAACTCTAAATCTAATAGAAAGGCCACTAATAGTAATGGAAGGTAGTGTGGCTACTTATGAAAATCTTTCTCCAAAGCAGGCCATAGAAAAATCTAGGAAACTAAAAAACGAAGTTAAAAAGCATAATGGAGAGTTTGTTTTTCTATGGCATAATTCGTCAACTTATACTTCGGTATGGAATAATTATAGTATTCTTCTAAATGAATTGTATAGTTATTGATTCACGTTAATTTTAGAAAAAATTTCTTATTCTCGTGTTCTCAGAAAATTTAAAATTAGATAAGTAGAAAATGATTAAAGAGATAGAAAATAGAATTCAAACAGAAGTATCATTTGTAAAAAATCAAATAGAATCCTATTTGGCAGATGGTAAGCGGATTTTTGCTAGTTCGTCTTTTCAGTCGCACAGCATTCCTATGTTGCATATATTATCACAGATAGATTCGAATATAGAAATTTATTTTGTCGATACTGGTTTTCATTTTCCAGAGACTATTGTGTATCGTGAGCAAGTTCAAAGTCAATTAGATCTCAATGTAAAAGTTGTTGAGTCAGACATATCTAAAATTGATCTTTTAAATAGGAGTAATAAATTTCTTTTTACAACTGATCCTGATTATTGCTGCCATATCAATAAGGTTAGCCCCATAGACAAGGTTGCTTTGAGTTTTGATGTGTGGATTACGGGAGTAAGAAAGGATCAGTCAAAGGTACGTTCGGATTTTGGTTATGAGGCGATGGGAAGAAACGGTATAAAAAGATTTCACCCTATGATAAATTGGGATGATAAAATGATCAATCTCTATATAAATAGAAATAACCTTCCGTCTCATCCTTTAGAGAGCGAAGGTTATAATAGTGTTGGTTGTGCTCCATGCACCGGAAAACCTAGATTTGATGAACGATCTGGGAGATGGGTAGGAATGAATAAAACAGAATGTGGTTTACATTTAGACGTTACATAGAAGTATGAGTAAGATATTAATTACCGGAGGATTAGGATATATTGGATATAGCTTAGTGCAACAACTATCAATAGATAAACCTGAACATGAGATCATTATATTTGACAATATGTTAAGAGGAAGAATATCAATTCTGTTTGAACAAAGTTTGGCAGCTGTAAATGTAAACTTCATAGAAGGTGACCTCCTAGACAATAGAAAATTACAAAGGGCAATGAAAGGTGTAGATTGTATCATTCATTTAGCAGCGAAAACAGTAACGCCATTTGGTGTTGGAGATTTTCATATGTTTGACTATGTTAATAATTGGGGAACAGCCAATCTCGCCAAAGCTGCCGAAGAAAATAATGTTAAAGAAATTATTTATTTATCATCTACTTCTATTTATGGGCATAGTGATGAGTTAATGAATATTGAATCGAATATTAATCCCTCAACAGATTATGCAAGATCAAAGTATCTTGGAGAGAAGCAACTTTCTACGTTGAAAGGAAAGTTAAAAACTATTATAATACGTAGTGGTAATGTTTATGGTTATAATCCAAGCTTGAGATTAGATACAGTGATAAATAACTTCATATTTAAAGCTAGATTTGGTCAGACATTATTAATTAATGGAGATGGTCAAGAATCAAGAGGATTTATTAGTGTAGAACGTTTAGCAAGTCAAATTTCTGCGTTGATTCTTAATAATGGGTTTGAAGAACCTATTTATCAGTTAACTGATCATAATATAAAAGTAGCAGATTTGGTTAAGGAAATCCAAAAATTGAAACCTACTTCTGAGTTTAGACATGTCAATCCAGAAAGGAAAATGACTAACCAAATGTTTGAGGCTTCTACACTTCCAACCTTTGAAAAACTTACCTATAAAGACCTTCAATTGGATTTGAAGGAATTCTATGATAAATTTAAAATTTCATAATAAATAAGTTGACGTTTCGAATTAAAAAATCAGAGATCGATAAATTTGCTCATGGTTATTGTTGAAATGATATGATAGTTAAGAAAAAAGTTATTCAGCTGGCATATTACTTTCCACCTGTGAAAGCGATTGGAAGTATAAGAAACAAAAATGTTGCCGATAGTTTCTATCAACTTGGTTATGATGTACAAGTTTTTACAAGTGATCCTCTTGCAAAGAATAATGCCTATAAGGTGGAGGGTGTTTGTCCTTATGATATCAAACATATGTTACCTGAAAGGAGTGTTTCAACTAAGGTAAGCTCATCTGAAGGAAAGAGGTGGACCACTAAGATTATGAGTTCATTCCCGCTGAATTTGCTATTGGGGGAAGGAGGAATAATATATACAATTAGGATTCTTAAGAAATTGTGGAAACATAGAAACGAGGAAGTAATCATTTATAGTTCATTCAGACCAATTGCGGATCATCACATCGCGTTTTTATTTACTTTGTTAAATAGGAAGGCATTTTGGATTGCGGATTATAGGGATATTTTATTTGATAAGGATGAATTAGATGTGTTTTTACCTAATTTGCAGGAAAAACTTTATCGCAGTATAACGAGGAGAGCAAATATTTTAACAACGGTTTCGAATGGATTAAATGGTTTTTTTGCTAATTACAACGATAATATATTTGTTCTACGAAATGGAGTTGAAAATACTAATGAAGTGCCTTCTGCGGGTTGTTTGATTGATAAGAATAAATTTTGCATCTCCTATACAGGTGCGTTATATAAGGGGCGAAGAGATCCATCGATATTATTCTCCACTTTGAAAGAAATTATTGAATTCGACCCGCAATTGAAATCAAATATTTCATTACATTATGCAGGAAAAGAAGGAGCCTTATGGAATGATTTAGTGTCTAAATATGGATTGGACGAAATAAATAATTGCCATAATCTAATTTCTAGAGACCAGTCATTGAGATTACAGAAAGACAGTAGTGTTAATTTACTTTTGACCTGGTGTTCACCAAATAATCAAGGTATCCTAACTGGAAAATTCTTTGAATACTTAAAAGCTCGTAAGCCAATCGTTACAATAATTAAAGGTGATAGGGATGCGGAATTTGAAGAGATATTTAATAAAGATGAAATTGGCATTCTAGTGTATGATTCTCAAAGTGATGTTTTAAAAACATATTTACTTGAGCTATTAGGTAATTGGAAGGCCGATAATTACAAAAAATATTTGATCAAAGAAGAAGTTGTGAACAGTTACAAGTGGGATAATGCGTTCATTGAATTTAATGAATATTTGAAGAAGAAAGGAGTTTAAATGAAATTGTCGTTTAAAAAGCCATTGAGTAGCGATTACTTTTTCTATTTATATCTCTTTTTTGTAATGTTTCTTCCGTTTACAAAGATAGGTGTCCCAATAGTAGGAAAATATGAATTTACACTTGCTGATCTGGCAATAGTATTTCTCTTTCTGGTAAATGTTTTATTCATAAAGTCTATTAATAAACATTTTAGAGCCTATATATACTGCTTTATTTTATTTGTTACTACAGTTTTGGCTTCTGGTATTATGGCAAAGGATTACTTTGCCTTTACGATGGGCGTTTTGCCTTATGCCTTCGCTACTTTGGTTATAGCAAGTACTCTTGGATTTTTTTCTAATGGCGATCATTTAAAACAGTTTCGATTTTTAAGAAATACAATTTTTGTTTCTCTATTTCTCTCGGCAATTCCAGTATATTTTCAATTGATTACTGGACAAAAACTTACTTATTTTTATGACGCTTTTGGTTGGAGATACACGTTCCTAGCTCAAAATCCAAATCAGTTTGGTGTCTATATGATTTTGTTTTTTTTCATTCTTACTCTTATCAACTTAAAATATTTTTCTAAATCACTGGTGACTGTATTCTACCTGCAATTGATATACATTCCTGTAGCCTTGTTTTCAGGTTCTCGAACGGCTACGGTTATCTTTGCGGTTAATCTTTTGGTCGTATCCTTTATTCTTTTCGTTACTACTTCAACAATCAAAAGAATAATTATAGCTCCGATTATATTGATTTGTGTTCTTTCTTCACTAAGTTCTGCTTTGGAGTTGATTTCTAGTAGTGGGGGACAAGTCAATAGGGCATTAAGAGTTTTTGATATTCTTTCAAGTAATGACGAAGTTATTGGTGATAATACACCTAGTGGACACTCAATGGAAGAGGCGAAGCAGCTTTTTCTTAGTTATCCTTTATTTGGAGTGGGAATGGCGAATAAACCAATGTATAGTGAAGTTCGTACAGAAATTCATAACACATACTTAAAATTTCTTGCAGAAACAGGAGCTGTGGGATTTACAGCTTTTATTTTAATTTTCTTCCTTCCTTTAATTGTAACTATGTTTTCTAGTTCTTCCAATATAGTTAAGTTAACACTTATCTTATTTTATATCATGTTTGCTGCGATGAATTGGCCACATATGCTCTTACGACAACGATGGGTATGGTTCTTTATGGTGATAATATTTATTATTGGGAAAATAGATAAAAATGGCATTCCTGTACGCTCGAAACTAGAAATACTTAATTAATGGCAATTCTTGTATCTGTAGTAATTCCTTGTTTTAATGGTGCCGATTCCATATTGAGAGCTATCGGCTCTTTGCAAAATCAAACACACACTAATTGGGAAGCAATAGTGGTGAATGATGGTTCAACTGACCAAACAAGAAATATCGTTTTAGGTGTAAAGGACTCGAGAATAAAATATTTTGAGTTTGAGAAGAATAAAGGACGTGGAGCGGCAAGACAAAAAGGGTTAGAAGAGGCGAGTGGTCAGTATTTAGCGATGATCGATGCAGATGACTGGATATATAGTACCAAGTTGGAAGACCAACTTAAAATTTTAGAATCTAATCTCGAATTAGCACTTGTAAGTGGAGGTATGGCAATTACCGATGGTGTGAGTAATTTGAAAGGGATGCGTTTAGGAACTAATAAAGTGGAGACCTGGAAGGATGTTGGTTTTCCACCAATTCCTCATGGACCTTCTATGATTAGAATGAATTTGGCGAAACCGCATAAGTACGATATCACAATGAAATATTCCCAAGATATTGATTTTCTTTCGCGGTGTATGTTGGGAAAAAAATATTTAGTCAGCAACAGAATATGGTACGTTTATTCAGAACATCAGTCGGTTACTAAATCTAAAATTTTATTTTCATACTTTTTTAGTTTGAAATACATAAGTAGATTTTTCTTTAAAAGACCAATAGTCGTGCTAAAGCATGTCATTATATTACTACTTAAAATAGCATATATAAGTGTTATTTCTTTATTTACTTCAATTGAAGATATCCTAAATAGGAGATCTGTAGAACCTACGTTTGATGTAATTGAAGAATTTGAAGAAGAAAAGAATAGGTTAGAAATCTTTTTGAAGCTTTAGATATGAATTCAAAGTGGTATGTATCAAATTCTAATATATCTTTTTAGGACAATAGGTAAAATATAAAAAGCGAAAAAAATTGTTAAAAAAAATACATGGTCTACGTGGTGATTTTCTATTTTCAGGAATAAATTTTGGATTTAAACTGATTAATAATCTTATCATCTTCAGCATTTTAGCTAGAATTATTGATCTGGATGATTTTGGTCTACTTTCTTATTTGGTCATGTTAAGTGCTATTGCATTCACAGTTTTAGAGTTTGGGCATAGATTTATAGTTATTAAGGAAGTTACTGCCAATGTCAAAATTGCTACAGCTGAGTATGTTAGTAATAAAGTGTTTTTGAAGAATGTCTTATTTGCGATCGTTGGAGGTGTAATGCTATCATTTTGTTGGTATAAATCGTTTTGGAATCTCAATGTAGTTCTTCTAGGATCTTTTTTTATGAGTGCTTATTTTTTGAGTATTGCAAGACTCAATATTGCTTTATTTCATTCGATAAGTAAGTTTTATCTAGAAACTTTAATTCTCATAATCAACATGGCATTTCTGATGATAGGAATTGGCCTAGTTTATTATACTGATGATTGGACAATATTTTTAATATTTTATACTTTGGGTAATTTGGCTATGATGCTTTTGTCATTGTTCTTTGTAAAGAAAAATTATTCTATAAATTTAGAATCTTACTTTACATCTTATAGTAAAAGCACATTTTTACCTGAATTAAGTGCAGCCATTCCTTTTGCAGCTATTATTCTTGGAGATATTTGTTTTTCAAGTATAGATTCGTTCTTTGTAGAGCAATTTTTCTCTCAAAAAGAGCTTGGAATATATGAAGGGCTTAAAAAAATACTAGTGGGTTTATCTATTCTTACCATGATTTTAGGAACAGCACTCATGCCTTGGGTAAGTAGAACTATTAAATCAGGAATTGTAAAATCGTATAGAAATATACTTCTTGCGTTTTTCACAACAGTTTCTACTGGTGTTTGTATTTTTCTGTTGTACGTATATTTTAATGATATTGTAGTTGAACTTTTGTTAGGTGAAAAGTTCATGGAAATTACTACTTGGGATACGCATATCGGAATGTTTGTTTTTTCTAAATATTTAATGGTAATACCAACCCTATATCTCATAATGTCTGGACTTCATAATACACGCCTCGTCATAATTTATATAATGGCTTTGATTTCTATAATTGTAATATATTTTTATGCGATACCTTACGGAATGAAGACTACATTTAAAATGGTAACCTATATTAACTTAATGTTAGCGATAGTCTATGCACTAGTATTTTTCTATTATATGCTACCATCTCAGCAAAATAAACTCAAGTCAGTAAACATATAATATGTGTGGAATAGCCGGATCGGTAAATAAGAAGATACAAGAGCAAGACATCTATGATACGATGTTACATAGAGGCCCTGATGAACAGTCATATTTTCGGGAGGATAATGTTGAGCTTCACCATTTACGCCTTAGTATTCTAGATATTGATGGTGGTAAACAACCTATGCATTTGGGGGATAGATATACTATCATTTTTAATGGTGAGATTTATAATCATGAGGAGTTGCGAATTAAGTTTAACCTGAAGTGTAATTCGAATTCTGATACCGAAACTTTATTGAAGTTATATCATGCTTTGGGCGAAAAGATGCTCATTGAGTTAGATGGAATGTTCGCAATGGCAATTTATGATAAGAGTAATAAAACGTTATTTATAGCCAGAGATCGTTCTGGTAAAAAGCCAGTTTATCTTTATAAAAAGAACAATTCACTAGTATTCGCAAGTGAGTTAAAATGTCTTAATAACCTATGTGATTTGAATGTAAATACAGAAAGTATTATGCAATTTATTCAATGGGGATATGCTATGCGTAGCTCTGTACCATATAAAGATGTAGTTGAGTTATTGCCTGCGCATTATATCTTAACATCTACAAATAATATCAACATTTCACAGCACCAATGGTGGAGTATTCAAGATCAATATCATAATTCCTGTAATGATACATTCGAAGAAGCTAAAGCCAAAGTAGATAATTATTTGAATTTAGGAGTAAAGAGAAGAATTGATACCTCTGATCTAGAGGTAGGATGTTTTTTGTCTGGAGGTATAGATAGTGGATTGGTAACAGCCGTCGCAGCAAACAAAACCGCACATACATTAAAAACTTTTACGGTCAAATTTGATGGAGCCTTCAACGAAGCTCCTCTTGCAAAACAGGTAGCAGATAAATATGGTACTGATCATACAGAGATCGAAATTTCTTTTGATCATTTAGAAAATGATATTGAAAGAATTTTAACTAATTACGGAGAGCCGTTTTCTGACTCTTCAGCGATACCTAGCTATTATGTTAGCCAAGCGGCCAAAAGGCATATTACCGTGGTTCTCAATGGAGATGGTGCAGATGAATTGTTCGGAGGATATCGCAGATACGTACCTTTTGCAAAGTATGATTTTTTCAATGTGGGAGGATTGACTTCGGCCTTGGGTTCTACAATCTCAAAGATTTTACCACCTCCAAAGAATAAAAAATCTTTATACAATTATGCTTATCGATTATCAAACATAATGTCTCTAAATGGCGCAGAGCTTTATAATGCATCTACAGTGGATATCTATGATAGGTTAATTACTGATTACGACCTGATGTTTGATCCAGATAGTAAATCTCATTTGGAAAAGATTATTAATGATAGTCAATTAAGCGGTTTGCAAAAACTGTTATGTCTAGATTTTACAACTTTATTGCCAGGTGACCTTTTAGTTAAAATGGACATTGCGACAATGGCACATTCACTTGAAGGCAGAAGTCCACTACTAATGAAGGAACTTTTAGATTATGTACCCTCTATGCCTGATACATATAAGGTCAAAGGGAAAAGTACAAAACATATATTAAGAACATTATCAAATAAATATTTACCTGGTGATCTAATACATCAACCGAAGCGTGGTTTTGAAATTCCTCTATCAGATTGGGTTGAAAATCAACTTTCAACAGTAATATCGGATTACCTGTTGAATAGCAATGGATTAATGAGTCAAATGATAGGATTAGGAACGATTAATAATTTACTATCGAACAAGTTGGATATCAATAGAGTAAAGAGAAATAAAATTATTTGGGCGTTATTCAGTGCTGAAGTTTGGTATCAAAATCGAAATGCTAAATAGGACAGACAAGCAATTTTTACTAATTAGAATTTAAAAAGAATGAAGTATTCAAACTTAATGTGTTTTTTGATTTTAGTTGGTTTTGGACTTATGTTGAATTGTAAGGCTAAGGATAAAATAATTACTAGCGACGATCTATATATCAATGTAACAGACTATGGTATTTCTAATAACACCTCTAGAGACCAAACCAAAGCAATTCAAAAACTTTTCATAGCTAATCGTAAAAATGGGAAATTCTTTTTCCCTAAAGGCGAATATCATGTATCTAGTTTGAATATATATGAAGGTATTGAGATATTAGGAGAAGAAGATACTTGGTTCGTAAAGATTAAGAACTGCACTAAGTTTAGTCGAATGTTCAATACGATTGAATATTTGTATAGCGACGAATCAGATAGCAAAACAATTAAATTTTCAAAGATAAATATTGATGGCAATTTTGAGAATCAAGGTGATTATTCTAAATATCAATTAGAGCATCAAGCCATGATATTTTTAATGGGAGATAGAACTAAGAAGGGTAGATTAAAAGTAGAAATAGATAGTTGTGCTTTTACTAATGGGGTTGCGGATGCGATTTCTGTTTATTGTAATGTAGATGCAAGGATTACAAATTGTGAAGTTACAGATGTTTTTAGAGGAGGTATAACTGTTACAGGAGGTTATTCCAAAGTGTATGCAAATAATATTAACATTGGAGGTAATATTCATAAATCGGGCATAGATGTAGAAGTGGATGGTAGAGGATATAATAAAACCTACGCAGTGGAATTGGATTATAGCGATATGATTCTAGAGGGTGATTTTGATGTTTCCATTAAAGATGGAGGAATTGGAAAATTTGACAATATTAACGTTAATAATTACCCATACAATTTTCATGCGCCGGGAGGGACCATATTGGTTTCTAATTCAAATTTTGTCTCTTCAGCATTGTCTTCAGCCAAACTTTATTATCCGCATAATATACAGTTTGATAATTGTACCTTCAGAATTGTAGATTCGCAAAAGGAAGGAGATTTAGGTGCTTTTTTGGTTTATTGGAATACTAGTTATCGAAAATCTAAAGATTTAATCCTGAAATTTAAAGAATGCAAATTTATAAACGAAGTGCTGGACCCGAATAGAATAATCAAAGGTTTGACAATTTTGCCAGATGACTATAGCCAACACAATGTTTTACATATGGAAAATTGTGAATTTACAGGAAATTTCGATTATAATATTTTTATGAAACAAGGTGGTAGTGTTGAATTAAAGAATATACAATTTGA
The DNA here is from genome assembly GCA_937927575.1 of uncultured Saprospiraceae bacterium. Taxonomy (GTDB): domain Bacteria; phylum Bacteroidota; class Bacteroidia; order Chitinophagales; family Saprospiraceae; genus UBA1994. The sequence goes on from CALBEE010000095.1 coordinate 40,553, forward strand.
TGGAAGAAAAGGATTGTATTTAAACTCTGTAGTAAATAAATCGAATTATAGATATAATGCAAGTTTGGATAACGTTACTATGAAAGATCAGTCTGATAGAACTGTAATTTACAATGAGCATAATAGCAATCAAATTTCCCTTAAAAATACTCCTTTTAGTAAATCAAACAGTATAGGTAAGAAGAGGTTTGGTAATACCAAAATAGTTAAAGTTCAATGACGCAAAATAAATTTATTGCTAGCTTTTTGCTAGGTTTTTTTCTGACTTTTGGTTTTTCCAATTGTATTTATTGCCAATGTGTTGATACCGTGACTACATATAGTCAATTTTTGTGGAGTTCGTCTTTATGTGATACGGTTCATGTGGATGACTCTCGTATTGGTGGCGTATTTGTATTGGATGAATCTGTCACTTCGGCTAACTACGGATATACACTAAAGTCTGCTGATAATAAATATTATACAAGAGTAAGAGAGCCAAATACTATTAGACCTGAATGGTGGATATTACAAAATGGATTCGAGACTAATTCTTTACAATATGCTTTTTTGCATTCGGGTCCTCTAGATACTGTAGTATTGCAATCAGATAAAGAATATCTTATAAATTCTAAAATAAACGTATACCAAGGGAATACATTAAATGGAGAAGGCGCAACCATAAAGCGATCGAATTGTAAATTTTCATATTTGTCTAATTCAGTATCTGAAGGTGATAGTATCATTACGGTTGACGATTCTTCGCAATTTCAAATTGGACGTCAAGTTGTACTTACTCATACTGCATCTATTAATGAAGGGAAATCAGACAAAGACAACTCATTATCTTTAAGTAATGAAAGACAAAAAATAATTGACATAAGACATGATTCGCTAATTTTATCTAGACGTCTCTTTCTACCATATAGTGGCGAGATAGATGAATGGCCTCAAGGGTCGGCAGTATTTACAGTTACGCCTATGCTAGTGGCTTCTGGCTCTGACTCGGTATCGATCTTAAATACTCATTTTGATGGCAATGAAAAAGGCAATAATTTCAGTTATGATTGGAGACTTAATGATTGTTTGAGTTTAGGAGGAAGTACAGGAAATAAAGTGGAAGGCTGCTATTTTAAAAATGTCCCAGGTGAATGTATAGTGATTAGTACAGGAAGTCAAATATTAAATTGTCAATCCGATAGTTTATATGGTAGTTTTGTCCATATAAGCAATGTGTTTGGAGAAGATGAAATGATAATCAAAAATTGTGAAATGTCTAACTCTTGTTTGGCAGGTGTAGAATTGTCAGGACATAATGAGGGTGCTATTACTTTTTCTAGAGGAGTCATTAATCTCACCATTGATAGTTGCACATTTATAAATGGAAATGAAGGTGTTTTAGGTTTAATGTTGAAGGACGATAAAAATGTAGTTTTGAAAAATAGTATAGCATCAAATTTTAAAAGTATAATTGAGACAGGAACTATGACTGGTGATGTTGTGGGAATTAATTTAAAGAATAACGTTTTCAATAATTGCGGAAATATTAGGACTAACAATTTCGCTACCGAAAACAGAACTAAAGAGTTAGTATTAGAAGGCAACTATTTTCTTAATAGTAAATTAGAATTATTGGGAGTTGAAGATGCTGATATAACTAACAATGAATTTGATAACTCTGATAGTCTTTCGACCATAATTTTAAAAAACGATGTTTCAAATTTTTTCGTCTGTGGAAATTTATTTAAATCTCCAGGAAGTAGCATAGAAGTTGATTCGCAGAATGTCAATAGCATAGTAGTTAATAATAATTTATTTGATGTTGGGCTTTTAGATCTATTTGAATTTGATCACTTTGGCAACAATGTTTTATCCGATTCAATTAATATGGATTATGATTTTAACATCCACCTTGATACATTAGAACAAGAGTCCTTAAAAGAGTATTTATTGGAACGCGATTGTGAAGATGTGATAGATTTTGATGAAGATGGATATTTCTTTTATGAAGATTGCAATGATTTTAATTCAATGATCAATCCAAGCGCAATTGAAATTCCAGATAATTTAATTGATGAAAATTGTGATGATGTAATTACTGTAGCAGTTGATGATTTTTTAGAATCTAAAGTTTCTCTATTTCCTATACCAGCTAGAGAAAGTATTCATATTTCATTTGGAAATATAACCAACATAAAATATCAAGTTTATGCTAGTACTGGATTTATGGTGGATTCAGGTCTTTGTAATATTGATTTAGAATTGAATTTAATTGATTATCCTGCAGGTGTCTATTATATTTTGTTTTCTATTGATGATGTTGTTCTGACTAGAAAGTTTACAATAATTAATTAGGGGTGATCGTGAAGAATAAAAAACTAGTGCGGATTACTACTGTACCCATTTCATTAAAGTATCTAATTGCCGGTCAGATGAAATTTATGTCATCTAATGGATTTGACGTGATTATGATGAGTGCTGATGGAACTGAAAGAGAAGAAGTAACGTCAAATGAAAATTGTGAACATATTACTATACCGCTAACCAGAAAAATCACCCCAATAAAGGATCTTAAGGCATTATTTATTTTGTACCGTTTATTAAAAAAGCTTAAACCTGATATAGTACATTCGCACACTCCTAAAGCGGGGGTAGTGGGAATGATGGCTGCTAAGATGGCTAATGTGCCTGTAAGGATACATACAGTAGCTGGACTTCCCTTAGAAACTGCAAAAGGTAAAAAAAGATGGCTTTTGGAAAAGGTCGAAAAACTTACTTATAAATGTGCTACTCAAGTTTGGCCCAATAGTAATTCGTTGTTTAAATTTATTGCAGAGAATAAATTTACCTCTAGGAATAAATTAAAAGTAATAGGAAAAGGTTCGTCGAATGGAATAGATGTGACTGAATTTGATACAGAAACATTGGATTTAAGCATACTCAATGATATCAAGAGGAAAATTGGATATGATGAGAAAAATAAGTACCTCCTTTTTGTCGGAAGAGTAGTGAAAGATAAGGGTATAGAGGAGTTAGTACAAGCTTTCTTAAATATTAAGAATGAGTACAAGAATATAAAACTAGTGATAGTAGGTCCTCTTGAGCATGATTTAGACCCACTATCGGACTACACATCTAGCAAGATTAACGATGTACCAGAAATTATAACTACAGGTTTTTCGTCTCAGGTTAAATATTATATGCATTTAGCAAATTTGTTTGTTTTTCCATCTCATAGAGAAGGATTTCCAAATGTTCCAATGCAAGCTGCTCTAATGAATTGCCCTGTAATAGCAAGCGAAATCAATGGAAATGTAGATATAGTTGATCACAAAAAAACAGGATTGCTACATACAGTATCTGATTTATTATCTTTAGAGTTGTCGATTAAATTTGCATTGGATAACCCAGCAATGATGAAGGAAATGGCGATAAATTTGAAAGAAAAAATAATCGCCAATTTTGATCGTAAAGTAGTGCAACAATTAATTCTGCGGGAATATAAGAAGTGTTTGGAATGAATAGAGATTTAATAATAGTTGGATATTCAGGTCATGCATATGTGGTCATAGATGCTTTAAATAGTCTAGGAGATAATGTCTTAGGATATTGTGATTCTAAAATCAAGAGCTACAACCCCTTTAGTTTAGAATATTTAGGTAAAGAAAATGAAGAAGTCTTAATAGATCAAAAATGGATAATTTCGATAGGTGAAAATGAAATACGGGAAAAGATATTTCTACATCTAGGCCATATAGGTCAACTTGATTCAGTCATTCATAAAAATGCTTTTCTTGGCGCTCAGATCGATTTTGGAATGGGAGTTTTTGTAAGTGCAAATGCTTCAATTAATACTTTGTGTAAGATTGGTAACGGAACTATAATCAATACAGGTTCTATTGTAGAACATGAATGCTCTATTGGAAATTTTTGTCACGTAGCGCCTGGGGTAGTTCTAGCAGGTAATGTAAATTTGGGGGATCGAGTATTTGTCGGAGCTAACGCTACTGTCAAGCAAGGAGTGGTGATTGGGAATGATGTAACTATAGGAGCCGGAAGTGTTATTCTTCAAGATGTTCCAGATGGAGTAACTATAGTTGGTAATCCAGGACGAATAATAAAGAAAAATTAGATTAGGATTCAAATTCTCACTGATTAACTGAAATTTTGAGTAGTAAGAAGTCCAATTCGAAGCTGGAGTTATTGTTTAAAATTCAATATATATCTGTAGGGTTTATGCTGCTATTATTTCCATTCACGTTAATTTTTAGTCTAGAAGATAGTAAGCCATTTTATGTTATTCCTGGTTTCGTCTTCATTATTTCTAAGATTTGCCAGATGGTGACGAAATCGGAATTTAGAAATGTTCCCATTGCATTTTATTTCTTACTTGTATTCACATTAATCACAATAATTTGTAATGTAGGATATACTGTGTTTGGTACAAGTAATCATTTGTACAATGTAGGTGTCTATTCATTTCTTTCTTCCTTTGTGTTTACCCTGTATTATTATCTAAAAGAAGATATTCTGAATTTTGGTAATTTATTTTATATAGTAACTAGTATAGCAGTCTTTATATACGTTCTACATTTTGCTCTGAATGGATTCGCTATTGGACACAATAATAGTTTTATGTATAACATAAATCAGTTTGCTTTTTGGGGATTTTTGTCTTTTATAGTTTTGGACATTTTACCTAATTCTATTGTAAGTAAAACCTTGGTTAGAATTTTGCAATTTTTGTTAATGTTATTTGTTATATTTACTCTTAGTAGATCAGCAACGGGAGGTCTTATTGTATATACATTACTTAATATTCTTGTGACAAAGAAGAGAATATTATTGATGTTATGTTTATTGGTAGCTATTGCTCTGTTTTCATTTATATCTCATAATTGGTTAATTGAAAATTTAGATCTATATAAAATTTATTTTGATCGCTTTTTTCAAAGTAGAGAGTTTAAAGACTTTGATAAGCTCCTTTTGTTAAGAGGTTGGTTGACTATTGTTGAGAATCCAATCTTCTTATTGTTTGGTGCAGGAGAAGGCGTTCCAAGTAGATTTGGTCATGATAATTGGATACATGGTTCAGTTTTGAATATTACATTTTCTTATGGAGTATTAGGATTATACTTCTTTTTAAAGTTTATTAGAAATTGTTGTTCTAAACACTTTAACTCCTTAAGTATTCTTACATCTTTATTCATCTCCAGTTTATTCACTTCAATGACTCATAATCTGCATTTGTGGATTATTATTGCAGTACTCCTATATTCCAGAGAGAATATTGATACTTTAAAGATTAGAAAGAATATTAAGAATGTTGTCTTAACTAACTAAATCATAACAGAATGACATTACAGCAATTTATAGTTCGTTTTCGAGAAGAATTTGAATATTTAGAAGAAGAGGAAATTGTGGAAGGCTCCACCAAATTCCAAGAAATGGATGGTTGGGATTCCTTAACAGCTATTATGATATTAGAAATGATAGATGATGAATTCGAGGCAGATATATCTGGTGATGAATTAAGAGAATGCAGTACAATCGAAGAATTATATAACTTATCCGTTCAGAGAGCTTCTTGAAAAACCTAATTATAATAGGTGCTGGGGGATATGGTAGAGAGGCTTATACTCTTGCCAAAAATTCGATTGGATATGAGCAGGATTTTATCGTAAAGGGATATCTAGATTCAAAATTGGATGCCCTAGATAAGTTAAAGAATTACCCACCTGTATTAAGTACAATAGAGAATTATACTATTTCTGATGATGATATCTTTATTTGCGCTATTGGTGACATAGCGCTACGAAAAAAAACAGTTAACGAAGTTTTGACTAAAGGGGGGCAGTTCACGAATCTAATTCATAAATCAGTATACATAGGAGATAATGTAACTTTGGGTAAGGGTATTTTTATTGCTTACGATGTAGTGATTAGTAATGATACGGTGATTGATGATTTTGTTCTAATTAATTCTAGATCACTGATAGGTCATGATTGTCAGGTTGGGAAATTTTCTTCTATAGGAGTATACAATTTCGTCGGTGGAGGGGTATCTATTGGAAAGGAATGTAATCTTCATTCAAGATCTTCCGTAAAGAACAATCTGATAATTGAAAGTAATACTATCGTTGGAATGGGTAGTGTTGTAATTAGAAATGTATCAGAGAATTCAACTGTATTTGGTAATCCAGCAAAAAAAGTTTTTTAAAGAATGTATTCAACATTTACCAAAATAAAAATTAAGGCGATAGCAACAAGTTCTCCTTGTACGATTGAGCGTAATCTTGATTTACCATTTGATCAAGATGCCTTAGAAAAGGTGATTGAGATAACCGGAATTGAAGAGAGAAGAATAGCCGACGATGATACTTGCTCTACGGATCTAATCTGTCATGCGGCACAAGAATTATTAAATAAAGAAGGACTTGATCCAACGGAAGTCGGAGTGATGGTATTAGTCACTCAATTTGCAGATTATATCGTTCCATCAAGCGCTCATATAGTACAAAAGCGATTAGGTATGTCGGATAATGCCTTAGCTATACAAGTGAATGAAGGTTGCTCAGGTTATGTGTATGGCCTTCAGCTAGCGTATAGTTTGTTGGCTACTAATCATACGAAGCACGCATTGGTACTGGTTGGTGATACTACATCTCGAGTCTGTTATAAAGATGATCAAAGTACAAGGCCCCTTTTTGGTGATGCCGGTTCAGCTACTTTGCTGCATAAAGATGAAATCTATAATAGCAAGGCTACTTTTGAATTGGGCGGTGATGGTAGTAAATTCACCGATATTATTATGGAAGATGGAGGATTTAGAAATCCTATATCCGAAAAATCATTCGTACCCTATACCGATGAAAAAGGTATTCTTTCTAGGAAAATGGATTTGAAACTGGATGGAATGAATGTCTATATGTTTGGAATACGGGTAGTTCCAAAATTAATTAAGAGATTTGCTAAAGAAACCGAATTGAATTTAAACGCAATTGACTATTTCGTTTTGCATCAGGCCAATATGTCTATGAATAGAAAAATCATCAAAAAAATTGGAGTAGAAAGCGAAAGAGCATTATATAGTTTAAAGAGTATGGGCAATACAGCTTGTGCATCTATACCTATCACCATTACTCACAACAAAAAGCATTTGAAGGATTCAGATCGCAATATGATATTATGTGGATTTGGAATAGGAATGTCTTGGGGAGTATGTAACATACAGTTCGATAAAGAGTCGAATTATTATCATGTGGACTATAGTTCCATAGAAAAAATTAAAACCAATTTATGATACCATTATCCATACCACACCTCGGTGGTAATGAACTTAAATATGTAACTGACTGCATCGAAACAGGATGGGTCAGTTCTGCAGGTGCCTATGTAACCCAATTTGAAAATATGGTTGCTGAATTTTCCGAATGTAAGTATGGAGTGGCTACTAGCAATGGTACCTCAGCATTACATTTGGCTATGCATATGTTGGGTATTGAAAAAGGAGATATAGTCTTAGTACCAAATATTACATTTATTGCTTCTGCTAATGCTGTGGCTTATACTAAAGCCACACCGGTATTTATAGATGTAGATCCTGATACATGGCAAATGGATCTTGATCTTCTTGAAGAATGGTTAGATGAAAATAATGGAGTTCATGTGAAGGCGGTGATGCCAGTTCATGTATTGGGTAATATGTGTGATATGCCTAGGCTTATGGATATCGCTAGTAGACATGCATTACATGTGATAGAAGACAGTACGGAAGCATTGGGTTCGTACTGGAATGGTAAATCCGCGGGTTCTTTCGGAGCGATGAATGCTTTTTCATTTAATGGAAATAAAATTATCACTACTGGTGGGGGAGGAGTCATAGTTACAAATGATGAAGCGCACGCTAAAAGAGCAAAGCATTTATCCACACAGAGTAAAGTAAATCCAGAAACTTACTATCATGATGAGATTGGATTTAATTATCGATTGGTCAATATACTTGCGGCTATTGGTGTGGCTCAAATGGAACAATTACCAGAGTTTATTAAGAAGAAAAAAACAATGGATGCTTATTATAGAGAACATCTTAACGGCGTAGGAGATATAAAATTTCAAAAAGTAGTGGATGAAGTAGATCCTAATAGCTGGCTATTTACTTTTTATTCTTCTAAGCAGTCAGAAATTCTCGCTGCCCTCAAAGAAAATAGCATTATCGCCAGACCATTTTGGTTTCCGATGAATCAGTTACCGATGTTTACGGAACATGAGTATTATACTAAGAATGATCATGCAAGAGATATACATGCCAATTGTTTGAGTATTCCTAGTAGTGTAAATCTTATAGAAAATGATTTGCAAAAAGTAGTTGAAGTAATTAAGAGCGTTTTTTAAAAGTAAAGAAATTTTTGATGTTAAATTTTAAGATAGACGAATTCATTAAAAAACATATTACGAAGAGGCCAACCTCTTATTTTGTTGCCGATATAGAATCTAATAAAGCACAATTATCTACAGAGATAAAAGGTAAAAAAGTATTGGTGATTGGAGGGGCAGGCACGATCGGTTCGTCTTTTGTTAAAGCTATATTACCATTTGAGCCTTCAAGTTTGGTCGTGGTAGATTATAGTGAAAATGGTTTGACAGAACTGACTAGAGATTTACGCAGTCAAGATATCTATGTGCCTTCAGAATATATTACTTACCCCTTCGATTTTGGAGGAGATGTATTTGCCAAGATGTTTCGAAAAAGAGATTTTGATATAGTGGCATGTTTTGCGGCTCATAAGCATGTGAGAAGTGAAAAAGATCATTTGGCTATAGAAGCCATGGTCAATAATAATGTTTTCAATACTCAGCGATTAATTGATTTAGCGCTTGAATCTAAACCTAAACACTTCTTCTCTGTATCTACGGACAAAGCTGCGAACCCTGTCAATGTAATGGGAGGTAGTAAAAAATTGATGGAGAAAGTGTTGATGGCATATAGCGATGAACTAAAAATTTGTACTGCCAGATTCGCAAATGTTGCGTTCAGTAATGGAAGCTTACTTGCAGGTTTTATCGAAAGGATGATGAAGCGCCAACCTTTATCTTCGCCTAATGATGTGAAGAGATATTTTGTGTCGCCAGAAGAAAGTGGCCAACTTTGTATGTTGGCATGTTTGATGGGAAATAGCTCTGATATATTTTTCCCTAAATTAGATGAATCTCAAATGATGACTTTTTCGGATATCGCTGAGAAATTTTTAAACGAATTGGGTCTAGAAGCTGAAAAGTGTAGTAGTGAAGCCGAAGCCAAACGCAAGGCAGCTAAATGGGATCCAAACTCTAAGACATATCCTGTATATTTCTTTACAACAGATACCAGTGGAGAAAAGTCATTTGAAGAATTTTATACTAAAAACGATGAAGTAGATATGAATACTTTTGCAGCTCTAGGAGTAGTGAAGAATTCAGAAATTCCTTCAAAAGATGACATTAAAAATACTCTGGAGGAATTTACTTCTTTATTTGATTCCGAAAATGTAAATAAGGCTAAAGTCGTATCACTAATATCGAAGTATCTTCCTGATTTTAGTCATATTGAGACGGGTAAAAGTCTTGATCAGAAAATGTAACACTTTAACACCTAAAATTTTAAACCTTGTATAAATTTTTTAAACGATCATCTGATATAGTTTCTTCAGGTATCGCATTATTATTGCTATCACCCATTCTTATTCCAATAGTCATTGGATTAAAATTGACAGGTGAAGGCTATATTTTCTACTTTCAAGAAAGAGTAGGATACAAAAACAAACTCTTTGACATTTATAAATTTGCCACGATGCTCAAGGATAGTGTCAATATGAAAGGTGGGTTGATTACTACAAAAGGAGATCCAAGAATTACTCCAATGGGAGGTTTTTTAAGGAAGAGTAAGATCAATGAATTACCACAACTACTTAACATTTTTTTTGGACATATGAGTGTAGTAGGTCCCAGACCTGTTATGCAGAAAAGTTTTGATGCTTACCCTGATCATGTCCAACAAGTAATTTATAATGCAAAGCCTGGTCTTACAGGTATTGGCTCTCTTGTTTTTAGAGATGAGGAAGAGTTGATTACGGAAGTGAGAGACAGTGGCGGCGACACCTGGGATTTTTATAAAAACACTATCTACCCACACAAAGGTGAACTAGAAAAATGGTATCAAGTCAATCAATCTTTTTGGACTGACATCAAAATAATATTTGCTACAGCTTGGGTAGTGATTAAACCAGAAAGTAAAATAGTGGATAATTGGTTTAGCGGTTTACCTAAAAGGAATTTTTAGAAAAGGTAGTATTGACTAAAGAAGTGATTAAATGAAGAGAGTAGATATTATAGCTGGAGCAAGACCCAATTTCATGAAAATTGGTCCAATTATACATGCTATAATAAGGCATAATACTGATGCTGACGAGAAAATCGAATATAGATTAATTCATACAGGCCAGCATTATGATAAAAAAATGAGTGAAGATTTTTTCACTCAATTGAATATTCCAGAACCTCAAATAAATTTGGGAGTTGGATCCGGTACTGCTGCAACTCAAACTGCTAATATCATGATGAGATATGAACAAGCCGTGAAGGAATGGAAGCCAGAGCTTTGTATTGTAGTTGGAGATGTAACCTCGACAATGGCATGTGCAATTGTAGCCAAAAAGGAATGGATTAAGGTGGCACACGTAGAAGGTGGTATTAGATCTGGTGATGAAAAGATGCCAGAGGAAATTAATAGAATGGTTACCGATAGTATTACAGACTACTTCTTTACCACCACGGCCTTGGCTAATGATAACCTTAAAGAATTAGGCCATGGCGAGGAGAAAGTATTTTTCGTAGGTAATACTATGATAGATAGTTTGTTGGGAAACATGGATAGATTAATTCAACCGTCACTTTGGAATGAACATAACTTGTCTGAGAAGAATTATCTCGTAATGACATTGCATAGACCGTCTAATGTTGATGGTTATGAAAATCTAAGAAAATTGTTGTCATTGATAAATGATAACGTAGGAAATAAAAAGGTAATTTTTCCCATGCACCCTAGGACGAAGAAAATGTTTGATCAGTTGGGAATTGGGTTTGATAGATTAGTGATCACAGGTCCAATGTCTTATCTTGAATTTATCTATATGATAAAACATAGTGCAGGAGTAGTAACAGATTCGGGTGGAATTACCGAAGAAACTACAGTATTGAATATACCATGTCTGACATTGCGTAATAGTACCGAAAGACCAGAAACTGTAACCATGGGTACCAATGAGATTGTAGGTACAGATCCCAATAACATTGTTCCGTATTTAGAAAAACTAATTGCAGGAGATTGGAAGTCTGGAAGGATTCCTGATCTCTGGGATGGAAATACTGCGGATAGGATTGTGAAAATTGTCGCAAACTTGTAAACACAAAATGAAGCGTAATTATTATCTAGTAGTTAGTTTTTTAGTAATATTTTCACTTAGTGTTTTTGGACAAGACTTAATATATACCAAAGACGAATACATAAAATTATTAAAATCGGATAGTGAATTAACTTCTTTACAAAATTCTCAACAATCACTTTCGGATAAAGCAAATACGCTTGGTGTTATAGCCATATTGGGAGCTGGATTGACTGGATTGTCTGGAGTATTGCATTATGAAGCCAATGGAGAGACTTCAAAAGCCTTGACATCCTTACCATTTAGAATCTTTGGAACATTGACAATACTCACAGGCGTACTGGGAACGATTGAATATTTTTTTGCTAAAGACAAAGAGCGCAAAATAGAACAATTGCTATACACCAAGCATAACATAAAATTGGATTGGACATATACAAGTTCGAATATTCAATTTGGACTGGGTATGATTTATAGCTTTTAATATTTTTTTTGGAAGTAATAATTATTGGCATTGAATAACAGATACATAACTATAATGGCTGGAGGAGTAGGCTCAAGATTTTGGCCAGCTTCGACAGAAGATATCCCTAAGCAATTCTTGGATATTCTGGGAGTAGGGAAGAGTCTTATTAGATTAACGTTTGAAAGATTTTTAAAGTTAGTGCCTGCTGAAAATATTCTCATTGTCACTAATAAAAAATATAAAGTACTTACTCAAGAACATATTCCTGAATTACCAGTTGAAAATATTTTATGTGAACCTAGTCGGAACAATACTGCGCCATGCGTGGCTTATACTGCTTTGCGACTAAGAGCTTTAAATCCTGATTCTGTTTTTGTCACCGCTCCATCTGACCATATCATTTTAAAAGAAGAAGTATTTTTAGAGAAAGTAAATCAGGCTTTCGAGTATATAGAATCAAATGAAGCTATCGTAACATTAGGCATTCGGCCGACTAGACCTGATACAGGGTATGGCTATATTGAAGTAGGTGATGATCAGAATGCTTCCCCAATTAAAGTAATATCATTCAAAGAAAAGCCTAACAAAAGCACTGCTCAGAAATATCTTGAAGCACAAAACTACTTTTGGAATGCAGGCATCTTTGTGTGGAAGGCTAAAGATTTGATTAAATCTTTTGAAAATAACGCACCAGATATTATCAAAGTTTTGACAGAGGATGAAAGCCAATTTAACACTCCGACTGAGCAAGAATACATTGATAGAGTATATCCTAATACACCAAGCATTTCTGTAGATTATGCCATATTAGAACGTGCGAAGAATGTATATACAATACCCGCAGATATTGGATGGAGTGATTTGGGGACATGGAATAGCTTGCATGCATATCTTGATAAAGATGATAATGCATCAGTGACTATTGGTGATAATACGCATCTAATAGATACCAAGAATACCATCGTAAGATCTGATAGTAATAAAATGGTGGTCATCAAGGGATTAGATGATTATATAGTAGTGGATGAAGAAAAAGCACTTTTGATTTATCCTAAAAGTCATGAGCAAGAGATCAAGCAAGTGGTTAATGAATTTCTGAAAAAATAGAAACGTCAATTATATGAATCGTAGACAAGCTATAAAGGATACAGCGTATGTTTCTGCATACACACTATTATTTTCTCATTTACTTTCTTGTAAGTCTGGTGATAAAGTAGAAGTGGCTAAAACTAAAGAATTAATAGAGAAACTAAGTTTACAATTACCTAGCGATGTTCCTTTTTCAATGGACTACTTGCAAGGCAATGTAGGATATTTCACAGAGCGTGGGGGTACAATTGGATGGATGATTGAGGATGGCCATCTTGTTGTAGTGGATACACAATTTCCTGATCAATCTCAAAATGTAGTAGATAGTTTAATGAGTAATGGTGGCAATCATATAGATCTATTAATTAATACACATCATCATGGTGATCATACTGCAGGTAATATTATTTACAAAGATCTTACAGATAGAATAGTCGCGCATGAGAATAGTAAAAAGAATCAATTAGCCAATGCGAAGAAAAAAGGTAATGAAGACAAGCAGCTTTATCCTAATGAACTTTTTACGGATAGTTGGTCTACAAAAGTCGGAACAGAAACCATTACCATGGATTATTTTGGTGCAGCTCATACGGATGGTGATGCGGTCACACACTTTCAAAATGCTAATGTAGTGCACATGGGAGATTTGATATTTAATCGTAGATTTCCTTATATAGATAAATCGGCTGGTGCTAATATTAAGAATTGGATTTCAGTCCTAGATAAAACACTGAATAAGTTCGACGCCGAAACCAAATTTATATTTGGGCATTCTGATAATGGTTACGACATCACTGGTGGAAAAGAAGATATTAAGGCTTTTCAAAATTATTTATCCAAACTCATAATTTTTGGGGAGCAATCTATCAAAGCCGGAAAGTCATTAGATGAGGTTAAAAAAGAAGTAGTTGAAATTCCAGGTGCAGAAGAATGGAAAGGTAAAGGAATAGAGAGAAGTTTGAATGCGATTTATGAGGAATTATCTTAGTACATAATGCTTGTGCAGAATCGAAAATGAGTCAAGAAAACAAAACTTTACTGAAATATAAAACAATAGCATTAGTAGCTAATTCTACTTGGAATATTCACAACTTTAGATTGAATCTATTAGATAAGTTCGTAAATGAAGGTCATGACGTTATAGTGATCGCTCCAGTAGACGAATATATTGAATACAAAGAAAATTATCCTAAAGTAAAGCATATTGCTTTGAGGTCACTCGATAGAGATAGTACAAATCCGATTAAAGATTTGATTCTTATAGAAGAGCTTACCAGAAAGTACAAAAGACTAAAACCAGATCTAGTGATTCATTTCACTAATAAACCAAATATTTATGGAGCCATTGCCGCTCGTAGAGCTAAAATAGATTCTATTGCAATTGTCACTGGATTGGGATATGCATTCATTCATAATGGATTTATAAAGCAAGTCACAACGGCATTATATAAATATACGAGTAAGTTTCACAAGAAATTTATTTTTGAAAATATCGAAGATAGAGAGCTCTTCGAAAATGAAAACATAATTAAAAAAGGACAAGGTATTTCTGTGAAAGGTTGCGGTGTAAATACTAACTACTTCCAACCTTATCCCAATGGGCAAGTAAAAGAAGATACTATTTTTACTTTTGTCGGCCGTCTATTATATGATAAAGGCGTTAAGGAATTTGTTGAAGCTGCCAAACTCATCAAACTTCGAAATCCAAAAACACAGTTTTGGTTAGTCGGTGAATTGGATCCTGATAATCCTGCCACGGTGGAAAAAGATGAACTTATAGAATGGGTCGATTCAGATATTGTATACTATCATGGTTTCCAAAGAGATGTAAGACCTTTTATTTCTAAATCAGATTGTGTCGTGCTTCCTTCTTATCGAGAAGCTATTCCGCGTACTATCACAGAAGCTATGGCAATGGCTAAGCCAGTAATTACGACAGACACCGCTGGATGTCGAGAAGCGGTAGATGTTGGGGTAAACGGATACTTAGCCAAATTGAGAGACTCTAAAGATCTTGCCGAGTCAATGAGAAAAATTATGTCGCTCACCTACGAGGAGAGAAAGTCAATGGGCCAAGCCGGCCGAGATATCGTTATGCGTCAATTTGACGATCGCCTGATCGCTCAGCATATTTACGATATCATTTCCAATATCAATTAGTTTCAATATTAAATCTGATGCGACTGCTTAAATTATTAGCAGACAAAGAATTTATTTCTGTGAAATAACAATCACTTTGTAGAATGTACATTTGTAACTAGGGATATTCAGAAGTAGTGTAAAGGCTTTGAAATCAAGACATTAGTTATTATCTTAATACAAAAGAAAACCCTGTTTTTTACGTTGGTATCGGAAAAACAGGGTAATCTAAAAAACATTAAGATGAAAGTAAGACGTTT
>CALBEE010000096.1 GCA_937927575.1 uncultured Saprospiraceae bacterium
GGAAAATATAACTTAGATCAGGGTACATATATTAATTGGTTGTCTTATTGAAAATGTATTGCATCGAGTAATATCTATTCAGTATAGCTAACAATAATATAGCTAAAGATTGAAAAGAGATAATTTATGGTATTGTTATTGGTTTTTATACACCTGAAAAACGCATAAAAACCGACAAATGTGCATCACATGCAATATTTCGTAATGTACAAATGTTTAAACCCCAGATTATGTCGATCCCAAAACATTAGAATTAATCGCAAAACAAAAATCAACGATGATGTTTAGACAACTGATATTAATCGCTTTAATCTCCATCTCTGCATACGGCATCAATGCTCAAACTATTGGAAAAGGTGGCGCTAGTATATATGCCGGAGTCACTAATGCCACAAGTCAAGATGCTTTCCTTACTCCTGAAGGCACCGCTATTACCGGCTACCATATTGGACTTGATGCAAGACTCTTTAGTGGCACCATGTACTTTGGTGGTGGTTTACAATACCATAAACTCACGTTGCTAGCTAGTCCAGAGACCGAATATTTTAGCCCTGAAAAATCTCACAATTTGGTAAAAACTAGATTTGGCTTAGGATTTAATATTCACCAGTTTACTCATTTAATCACATTGCGTGCTAAAGCATTTGGATCTTTCAATTTTAACTTAGAATACGATCAAGATATGGTTCCTGAAAACTATGAATACACAGGTGCCTATGCGGGTGCCATTGGTGGTATAGGATTAGATATCAGCTTTATTACCATTGATGTCGAATACGAAAAAGGTCTAGTCAACGCGTTATCGCAAAGACCTGACAGTAAATTAGACATTTGGACAGTAAGTCTAGGTGTATTCTTCTAAGTACTAATCATAAAGAATAAATACAGCGAAGGGCTTCTATAAGGCTCTTCGCTTTTTTATATCTACACGAATTGCATTCCTACGCCTGGAATCAAGCGAAGCAAGCCCTACGAGTATAAATGATGAATTACTCTTGAAGCCCATCAAACGTAGTGAATCATGAAAGATCTGTTGTAATCGGCGAGACTTCTTTTTACAAAAGCAAAAGGATATTCATATATCGTTTTTAAGAAGTACTATGAATACATTCGAAAATAAATTTATCGTATTAGGGTTACGTCTCCGTAGAATATTATTTCTTCGCCAGTCTCCGTAACTATTGCCTTTGCATAATAGACAAAAACTCCAGGGTTAATGGACTTACCATTGAAAGATCCATCCCAAAATTCTGATTCGGCAGCGATATGCAGCTGCTCAGCAAAATAGACTTGTTCGCCCCACCTATCAAAAACGTAAATCGCTAAATTATCTAGTCTAACTTCGGCTGGAATACGAATGAAAAAGTAATCGTTAATTCCATCGCCATTGGGAGAGAAAATATTAGGAATAACAAAATCCATGATAGGTGTAAGTTCTATTTCTTCATATTGGACTTCGATAGAGGCCATAGCTTCGCAACCATTAATATCTTCTATTACTACAGAATAGATTTCATTATTAGGAGACAGCACGGATGGAGCCAAGCAATCTGAACAACTCAAATTTTCGCTAGGAGACCAAAAAATAGAAACGATTTCGTTTAGTGGTAAATTTACTGAAGCATCTAAATTATTTTCCATTCCTTCGATAAATTCTATTTCTGCAGCTAGTTGAATTTCTAAATCTGCAACTGCTTCAATAGTAATCATCGAATCCACTTCGCAGCCATTAGCATCAATAATTTCAAGAGAGTAAGTTCCGGATTCCAAGGCGATATCGCTCATATCCATTAGACTTCCATCGATATAATATTCATATGGCGCAGTACCTGAGACTTGGCCCAATTGAAGATGAGCGTCCACGATAGAATCGCAATAAATATTTGTCACAATCAAATTTTCAAGTGAAGGATTAGGCTCAAGTTCATAAGTTACTGAGTCCACAGAAACACATAAATTATCTTCATTCACTACTGAAATATAATATACTCCCTCGCCTTGAATAGCAATGGAGGAAATTGAATTAGATCCTAAAATATCGCCTTCTTGTGTCATCCAGGTTATAGAATAATTTACTGCATTACTTATCAAAGCATCAAGCGAATCTACTTCCTTTCCACATTCACCAATAATTACATCATCCAAATCAATTATGGGTCTATCACCATCTTCCTCCACCAAAACAGAATCGATAGCAACACAATAATTTTCGCTATTAGTCAATTCCAAATAATACCATCCACCAGAGGAAACTTCTAAAAATTCACTGTCGCTTCCAATCATATTTCCATCTTCATCGGACCATTGGTAAATCATATTATCACCAGAATCAGACATAGAAGCATCTAGTATTATCTCATCATCTTCACACGACAATATATCAGGCGGATTTATGATAATCATAGGATCATTAACTATACTCTCAATAATAATCATACTATCCGCAATGCATCCTGTAATGGTATCTATTGCCAAGAGAGATAACTCTCCAGGCTGCATAATTAATTCGGTAGGATCAATCATTTGTCCATTGAATATCCAAGTGTAAACAATATTATCTTCGAGTACTGAAGAAGCAGATATTTCAGAAATCTGGCAATTCAAAATAGGTCCTACATCTAAATTGATAGATGCATCAGGAAATGCCGTACATGGTGAACTGCAAGGAGTTAATAATGGCGTTGAAATAGGAAGATTACAACCCGTAATATTATCCACAAAAAGTATGGTGTGTACTAAATCATCGGCGATAATATCCAGGGAATATTCCTGATCAAAATTGTAAGTATCAATTTCCTCTCCATCGATTAATAAGGAATAATCAAGACTACCACTATTCGTCGAAGCATCAAATGTAAAAGTCCAAAAATCATCACTTTCATCTTCATTGGTATCATTTCCAAAACACATAAAGTCAATGAGATTAAGTGAAATGGTATACCCCATTTCTATTTCAAAAGACAATTGATTAGTACACATATTACTATCCAAGAGACTAAGCATATGAGGTCCTGCAGATAGATCATTGTATATGTTTTCGTATTCAAAATCAAAATTATCTAAAGCTGATAACACGCTATCTTGAGAAAAATTTAATTCTACTATACCATCAGATCCACCATCACAAACTTCATTCGTAATTTCTAATACTGCCTCAGGATATTCTAGTGGAGATAAGGAAATAGGTACTATACCAAAGCATCCATTGTCATCTGTCACTCTTGCGAATATGGTTTTATCGTCAGCATTTTCTAGTGTTATATCTTGCAATAGTTCGTCTATTTCATTTACTGCATCATCATAAGAATTGTGGATACCTATCATCCATGGTAAGGGTGCAGACACACTTGACTCCAATAATTGATAGATATCTAAAAGAGCGAAATCACTTTCTTGATTTTCAAAATTAATACAACTAGAAAGACTTAAAGTATCTTCAGCTACTGGAGCAAAAATAGTAAACCAAACTGCTGTTCTGGTAGATGAAGTACAACCATTAGCATCCATTGATTCTACATAATAGGTATATAATCCTGGCGCGGTATCATTAGGGCTAAACTCAGTTACTCCCGTCGCTAAAGGCAAACCTCCAATGGCTACATCATACCAATTAACCGTCAGCCCAGAAGCGACTGTAGCCATAATTATAGCTGGTGCCTCATGTGGACAAATCGAATTAGCAATTGCAGTGGGAGTTTCCACGTCAGGGCAGCTACAATCCGGAGGCATGATCGATAAACTATCATTGCATATTAAATTCACGCCTAAGCCATTAATTATGACTGCACTATCTATAGGGATGTTCACAATTTGATAAACAGAATCATTAAGGATATTAATCATTCCTTGAGAAGCAAAAATATCAGCATTCTGATTAGTTTCAATCTGCACATTATAGGACAATTCATCAATTGCACAATCAATTGTTTCTGTATTCAGAACAACCTGCTCCCCAATTAAAATAGTTGCTATAGCAATATCAGGCAAACAACTATTTGTCGAAACTCCTGTGTATTGATATTGATATTCTCCAATCGTCAATTCACTAAAATCTACATCAGTAGGATCTGAAAGATCTACACCAGAATCATCTAAATCGAACCACGAGCCATTGGTAGTAGTAACATT
>CALBEE010000097.1 GCA_937927575.1 uncultured Saprospiraceae bacterium
GAAACAGTGCTTGAAGCTCCAAAAGTACCTGTACTTAGTGGGGCCGCTTGCTCCAGTTGTTGAATTTCATTCCTTACTATTAGCGTCGCTTCATTTGTAGGCACATACTGTGCGCTTAAGTCGGACGCTCCTAGTAAAAACAATCCTAGAAAGAGGGGAAGGATGAGTTTCTTCATTTTAAATGAGTTTAGTTCGGTAAAATATGTTCAATAGTTTGCTATACACCAACACACCAAAACGTGACACCCTAAGCCTACAAACAAGCTTAAAGCACATTTTGGTGTTTTGATTCCAGCCTTAATTAATGCAATCTGAAAGAGTAGTAGTCGTCTTTTTACAGTCCTTTAGTATGCAGTAATTTTATTTATAGAAAGACCCCAACCAAGAGATTTCTATAATGTAAAAGTACATATTTGAATTTATCCCATGGATATATTAAGAAATAATGTGATGAAATACACGAATATTGGGGTTTACCCTCATCGGAGCGATAAACAAGGAAGTTAAGCCACAAATTAAAAAAGGTAGCATTCGATTAGTTGAATACTACCTTTTTAGATCTTTAATACAATATATCTAATTGATCAGTATCATTTTCTTTGTTTCACTGAAGTCTCCAGATTTAAGGGTGTAATAGAGTACACCAAGGGTATTTAAATCACTTTTATCTAAAGTAATTGTGTTAAGTCCAGCTTTGAACTCGCCGCCAACCGTTCTAATTACTCTGCCAGCAACATCCCTAATAGTAAGTGTTGCTTTTCCGGCTGCCTCTAAATTAAAGCTAATTGTAGTGGACAACTTGAAAGGGTTAGGCTCGTTTTGCATTAGCTCGTTTGCTAATATTGTTCCATTTCCACTTCTGATTCTTAACTGTATATCTTGAATTTCAAGGTTGGACCCAATATATACTTCTGGCTCAATCACTCTATCAGTTATTCTTATCATTTCACTGATCAAGCCATCTTTAGTAGCTTCTCCTTTAATGACGAACAAGTCTTCTGAAGTCGAAACTGCCGTATTAGTGTTCCAAGACATGGTGATGACATTATCATTGATCACTCCTATATTACCTCCTCCCAACACTAATGATTTTCCAACTACATTATTGAACGATAGTCCGTTAAACTCAAGAGTCATTTGAAGACCAGATACCATTTTAAAATCTTGGCTTGAAAAAGCTATTTCAACTTGTTCACCAGCGGTGACTTTTCTATCTTCTATTTCTAAAAGCGTAGTAGTTCCATTTCTTACTTCAACATCTTCGCCTACCAGATTATTGGCTGCAGTAGCATTAACATCTCCAACCTTAATTGCGATGAAATCTGTATTAAGCATAGATTGAGACAAATCAGATAATACTATTTCATCATCAATAGGAAATGGTGACGTCTCATCTGCAAATACCTCATCAGCGATGACAAATCTCCATGAATCATTAGCGTCAAAATCTTCTTGAATGCCAAGAACCACTTTTCGTAATTCCACAACATCCGATGCGCTGACTTTATCATCTTTATTAATATCGGCTGCGATGATCTTATAAGGTGAGTCTAAATCTTGTAAATCAATAATATGTCTCTGAATCAATACAAGATCTAAAGTACTTACGCCATTAGTGGCGAAATCATCTTTAAATGCAGTAACATGATAATCTATTCCTGCTGGAACCATACCAAAGGCATATTGCCCATCTTCATCTGTCAAAGTCGTCAAAGGAAATTCTGGAAGACTTGCATTTAATTTGACTTCAACATCTTTAACTCCAATGTTCTCCTCTGTCTTGATATCACCCCTAATCAGGCCACCTTCGCCACCTGTAGTAATTTGTACTGTACAGAAATCCGCATTCCCTTTTTCATCCCAGACATAAACATCTACAGGAATCACACCAGTAGTATTAAATGTCATAGCTGATGATCTAAGATCAGGGTTATAGCTATTATCATTTTCTGGAGGTGTAGAAGAGAAAGTAAATCTTAAATCTTCTTGCTCCGTACAATTATCAAATGCACCAAGATCGAAATCTATTGCCCATAATTCAACTCCCCCATTCATCATTAGAGCTGTACTCAATGATACACAATAAGGTGTTGGCGCTTTCTTGTCCACTACCATAAATGTAGTCTCACAAGAAGCTACATTGCCACAACCATCAGTCACTTTCCAAGTCACAATATGGTTATACATACTTGACTCTATCACTTCTTGAATCTCTATAGAAACTTCTTCTCCGCTCATGGTAGGTGCTACATATCTATCATTGATTCCATTGCCATTAGTATCATTATTGATATTACTATCATTTGCCGGAAGGAAAGAACTGTACTCATAATCTACAACACCGTCTGCCCATGTATCGACGAAAACTTGCCATTTCAACCAATCGCTAGAACAATCACCATTGTCTTCTGCAATATTCGTAAGGATCGTACTTTCTCTAACACAATTTTCATCTACGTCAAACATAGCTGGAGCACATGATAGTAGAACAGGCGCTTCGTTATCTGTAATTTTTATAGTTTGACTTCCTGTGTACTCTCCTTCAGCTCCATTGGTAGCATCATAGAGACACCAATCAACGACTGTGAAAGTTCTTAAAATCTTAAAGCAAGCAGCATCATCGGCTCCTTCTTCTATTAT
>CALBEE010000098.1 GCA_937927575.1 uncultured Saprospiraceae bacterium
TAGTCTTGCCTAGTGTGACACAATCAGACGCTCCAAACAATTGTTGGACACATACATATTCAATAGGTGGACCGTATACGATCACACTGAATGTAGAAGAGCAAAATGCTAACGGTGATGCATGTTGGGATGGACAGATGCAAGATGTAGTAGATTGTCCAGATGACCCAGATGATTGCTGTCAAGATGAAAGTGCTTTTGATGTCTTAGTAAATCAAGGTTTACAGATCACAGACTTAGGAGATTGTACATACCAAGTGTGCGCTAATCAATTTGATGATTGTCATTGGTTTTGGACAGCGAGTCCAGCCTGGGGAGATGGTACTCCAGTATTGCCTAGTGTGACACAATCAGATGCTCCTAACAATTGTTGGACACACAGTTATGCGATTGGTGGACCGTATACCATTACACTCAATGTAGAAGAGCAAAATGCCAACGGAGATGCTTGTTGGGATGGACAGATGCAAGATGTAGTAGATTGTCCAGATGACCCTATGGATTGTTGTGACATGATTTCTCTTTCAGATATAGACGCGGATAATGCTGATGCATTAAATTCTATTTCTGTAAATGGATGTGAAGTTTGTATCAATGTTGATCATGAAGACTGTGTAGAGTGGATTATAGATTGGGGCGACGGAAATGCAACAGCTCCTTCTTCAACTGATGTAAATCAATTGTGTCATGATTATATCACAACAGGTAATTATATCATTACTATTACAGGTAGCGTGTATGATGCTAACGGTGTGATTTGCCATGAAGCTATCAATGCGGAAATGGTAGATACGGACTGCACTCCAGATGATTGTTGTGATCAATATGAGGCTTCTGATTTGTCTCAGGATATTACAGATGCACTAAGCAGTACTGTGTTAGATGATTGTGAATTATGTATCAATGGTGAATTTCCAGATTGTGTGAATTGGTTTGTCAATTGGGGTGATGGTTCTACTCCTATAGGTTCTTCTATGGGTAATGATACTAGATGTCTTACTTATGATTTCCCAGGAACGTATACTGCATGTCTATTTGCTTATGTGATCGATATGGATGGAGATACTTGCCTGTCGGAAACACAATGCATAGATGTATCTCCTGACTGTGATACTGATTGTTGTGACATATCGGAAGAAGAGTATGACGACCTGTTTAATGATTTGATCGACTTCGATTTTGAAGGTGATTGTGATACTATTTGCTTTTATCCTGATGGAGAATTCTGCGATTTAGTTACCATAGATTTTGGTGATGGTACATCAGTAGGGCCAATGGGAGGAGATGATGAAATATGTCATGTCTATGGAATGGATGGAATCTATAACGTATGTGTGACGATGTATAGACCTGAAGATTTTGATCCTGATATCAATTGTATTGAGCGAGATACATGCTTCGATGTCACTATTGATTGCGATCCTGGGGGTGATTGTTGTGATGATTATTTACAAGCTGATTTAGAGCAAGACATTTCTGATGCTTTAGCTACTTTATCCGATTTGGATTGTAACTATTGCATAGACTTGGATTTTCCAGATTGCGTACAATGGGGACTCAATTGGGGAGATGGCTCCACTAGCCCAGGTGGAAGTGGTATGACTACTTTATGTCATGATTATACTGTAGATAGTACGATTACAATTATTCTCTCTGCGGGTGTTTCTGATGGTGTGGGTAGTCAATGTATTGAGGCATTAGATTCTGTAGTGGTAGATGTCAATTGTGAAAGTGATATGCCTAATCCAGATCTAGGTTGCGATCCTAACTCTTGGTTGATTCCTAATGGCCTGACACCAAATGGAGATGGATTCAATGAAGAATTAATTTTTTACAATACAGAAGACTGCACGATTAATCTCAAGATCTATAACAGATGGGGGCAGATGGTTTTTGTCCAAGATGATTACGATAAAGAATGGCATGGACAGAGTGAGAATGGAGAGAATTTGCCTGACGGAACCTATTATCTTTTGATCGGTACAGATTCTCAAAGAGATGGACAATTTGATCAATTTATCACGAAATACATAGATCTAAGAAGAGAGTAGAAATTAATTGGTAATAACATTAATAACTATTCCTTTAGATCAAAAGTGATATTCAAAATAAAATTATTATGAAAAAAATATTAATAACAATAATAGTAATGGCTTGCTTCACAGTAGGGTATAGCCAGCAAGAAATTATCTTAACCAAGTACACCTTCAATTCATTATTTTTTAATCCAGCCTATGCAGGGAGTCATGGCTGGGATGAAGGATCTTTGAATCTGCATTATCGTAATCAATGGTTAGGTCTTGAAGGTGCACCCACCACTCTAATGGCTGGTGGCGAGCTCAATATGTTTGAAGATAGAGTAGGTTTAGGGTTGACATTAGCCAAAGAATCTATTGGCCTTGAAAGTAGATTAGATATCAGCACAAATTATGCGTATCGTATAGATTTAGGAGATAGTCATCTGGCTGGAGGGTTAAGAGTAGGAGGATCATTTTATGGAAGTGATTTTTCTAAGTTGAGTAATGTCGAAGCCTCTGATCCTAATTATGTCTCCGATGTAGATTACAAAGTATTTACTACTGGAGTAGGGATCTATTATCATAGCGAAGACTTTTATCTAGGAGGGGCTATACCTGCACTAGTCGCCATAGGTAATGATCCAGGAGCGGCTTACAGACAGAGACATTTTTACTTGCATTCAGGGCTTATGATTGGAGATGAATATGCCTCTATAAAGTTTGAGCCCTCTATCCTTTTAAAATATCAAAAAGCAGCACCATTGCAAGCCACACTAGGTGTAAATGTTTGGCTGATAGAAGGATTCGCCGTAGGTGGACATTGGCGAAGTAGCGATGCTTTGGCATTAAGTGTAGAGCTACTATTGGATCAGAAATATCGTATCGCCGCAGCTTATGATTTTACCACAAGTGAGTTGCGAAAAGATTCGAATGGAACGATCGAGTTGATGCTAGGATATAATTTTAATACTTCGCCAGAAACACAAAGGATAAAAAATATTAGACACGGCGGACGATTCTAAAATCAAAATAAAAAAAATATGAAACAGATATTATTTACAGTTTTGCTTTTTGGAAGTCTATCTTCTTTGGCGCAGAAATCGTTAAAAAAAGCAGATCGTGCGTACGATAAGTTAGAGTATTATGATGCGATAGAATATTATATAAAATACTTAAACAAAAATGAAGACAATGTTGCGAAATCAAAACTAGCAGATTGTTATCTCCGTACTAATCAATACCAAGAAGCTGCTAACGTTTATCAAACGATTGCGAATGACCTTGATAATAATAACGCAAGATTGAAATATGGTAACGCATTATTGATTTTGGGAAGGGTAGAAGAGGCCAAGAAGCAAGCTCAGGAGTATTTGAAATCAGACAAAACGAATGAAGAAGGATTGCTTCTCTTAAAGTCATGTAATTTGATGGATCAATTTGTTTCTAATGAAAATAATTTCAATATCACTCAATCGGATTTTACTACAGGTACTTCTAACTTTTCTCCCATTTACTATCAGGATCAATTGATATTTACCACAGACCTAGGTGGGAAAGTAGACCGATGGACGGGTAGATCTTACTCAAATATTTACGCATACGATCCTTTATCTAATCAGAGTACTCCTATTAAAGGAAATCTTAATGGCAAATACCATAACGGACTAGTAAGTTTTGTCAATGACAATCATATGATCTATACGCGTAATAGTGCTAAGAAAAATGATAACAACGATTACAATCTTTTGCTTGCAGAAGCATTTCTTCAGAATGGAAGATGGCAGTTTAAAAATTATTTCGACTATAATAATGAAGAGGAATATAATGTGGCCTATCCTTCTGTAAGTGCTGATGGGGCATTTTTAATTTTTGCATCCGATATGAAAGGAGGAGCCGGAGGATGGGATTTGTATCGTTGTGATCGAGTAGGTGATTCGTGGTCCTCTCCAGTAAATCTCTCCACTATAAATACGAGTGGTAATGAGATGTTTCCAAATCTTACGCAAGATCAATTAACTTTTTCTTCTGACGGATATCCAGGTATGGGAGGCCTCGATATTTATTTTACAGATCCCATGGCTTCCTTAAAAGCTACTAATATAGGCTCGCCATTTAATAGTCATAGAGATGATTTTGGATTGATTACCAAAGATCAGATGAAGTCTGGATACTTTTGCAGTAATCGAAATGACAGTAAAGGATTAGATCACATTTATAAGTTTGACAAGAATGCCGAAACTTTGACGCTTACGGGCATTGTACTAGATGAGTATACTCGACAACCCTTAAAAGAAACGGTGGTTACTCTGTCTAATTCTCTTACAGGCGATCATGTAGATTTTACTACAGGAATGGATGGTAGATTTTCTTTTAATGTGGTTTCTGATCAATCTTATCTTTTACAAGGCATAAAAAATGAAATCAATACAAGTCAAGAAACCATGGACTTGAGGAATGCGGAAGAGCAAGAAAGTGATTTGTATTTTACTTTACTGCATAATGATCCAAGATTCAGCTTGGAAGGATATGCACAAAATGCGAAGGATCAATCTGGAGTGATGGATGTAAACGTAAGTAGATTTAATAGTAGTCAAAATGCAAACCTTATTGATGTAAGCAAAGCGGATGGATTTTTCAAATTTCAATTAGAACAGGATTCGGATTTTGAGATAAGTGGAGAGAAAGACGGACATTATACAAGTGTTTCTACTGCGAGTACTAAAGGGCTAAATAGAAGCAAGACCTTATATGTAAAACTTTTTCTCACGATGGAAGAAGTAATCATAGGAGAAACCAAAATTTTAGGAAAGGAAAAAATCGGAGGTTGGTCTTTCGATCCTATTTATTATGATTTGGATAAAGATGCTATTAGGTATGACGCTTCTATTGTTTTAGATAAGCTAGTAGATTTCCTCAACCAGAATCCTGGACTTGTGATCGAATTAGGATCACATACTGATAGTCGAGGAAAAGATCAATACAATGAAAATTTGTCATCTAGAAGGGCTGCTTCCGCCGTGAAGTATTTAGTCGGTAAAGGAGTATCCGCTCACCGATTACAATCTAAAGGATATGGCGAATACGCTCTGGTAAATCAATGTACTAATGGTATCCCTTGCTCAGAAGAGGAGCATCAACTCAATAGAAGAACAGAAATTAAAGTAATAGCAAATAAAAATTAAAAAACGAAAATCAACATGAAGACAAACTTATACACTCTATTATTATTTATGATTCCAATTTGCGGGTCAGCTCAATTTTACGATTTTGTTAGTTTTAATCGCACTTATTTCGAATCGGATAATTGGACATCTCTAAACAACGGAGAGATATGGGATGACCCAGCTTATGAAATACCTTTACCCTTCGAGTTCATGTATTTTGGAGAGGCGATTTCAACCATCTATATTATGGATGATGGATTAGGAACTCTACTAGGTACGAAATCTTCATTTGATGAAGGTGCGCTCTCTTTACTCCTGCCTTATGATCTCGATGTAGTAGATCGTGGATATAACGAAAATGTATCGATGTCTGAAATACGTTACACAACTGAAAACACAGACGATAATCAACTCTTCATTATAGAATGGCATAATGTAGGTTTCTATTCTGAGATAGCGAATGGAATTAGTGAGAGTTATGTTTCATTTCAAGTAATTTTTAATCGAAATTTCAATGCTATTGAATTAAGTTTTGGTGAGAGTAATATTGTTAATCCTGATTTAGTATATGAAGATGAAACAGGAGCCTCTGTTTGTTTGATTCATAATATTACCGAGAATGATGATGTAACTGCCGATGAGGCCATGTGTCTTGCAGGCAATGCAAATACACCATCGACAATTCTTTTTGATGTAAGTCAGGACGATCAAAGCTATCTTATCGGTGATATTCCAGAAAATAAATCTTACCTATTTTCTGTCAATGATGCGGTACCTACAAATAATACTAAATTCGATACGAAGGTCTCTATATTTCCAACTGTAGCAGTCGATCGAATATATGTTGAAAGTCAAACCGCTATCAATACTTATAGTTTGATTTCATCCAAAGGTGAATTATTGTCGCAAAAGAACTGGAGTAATGGTTATATTGATATTTC
The DNA here is from genome assembly GCA_937927575.1 of uncultured Saprospiraceae bacterium. Classification (GTDB taxonomy): domain Bacteria; phylum Bacteroidota; class Bacteroidia; order Chitinophagales; family Saprospiraceae; genus UBA1994. Next base: position 6,124 of record CALBEE010000098.1, read on the forward strand.
TTCTTTACCTAGTGGACAATATTTTTTAAGTCTCAGTTGTGGTAGTAAGGAAGAGGCCTTGACTAAGACCTTTTTTAAATTATAAGCGATATACAGAATATAAATGCACAAAGCCTGATCATCAATGAAAATGATCAGGCTTTGTTTTTTATCTGTTGCTAGGCATTAAAAACCAGCATCTTGTATTTGATTATTGTTGTATAAGCTAGTGTACTTTTCCCAAGGTGTGTCTTTATAATAGTCACCAGCAAAGTATGTGACTATCAATTCCATACTCTTAGGATCTTGATATCCAGGTATAGGTTGTATGACTTTCATCTCTTCATCTAGGAATACAACAGTTGGAAAGCTCAACCTTCCTTTGAGTATCATGGCCGCTAATTCATGATGTCCTCTTCTACCGGATTTGACGTATTTATATTCTACGCCTTGGAAAGTAATATCTTCCTTGTATTCAGCATCAAATTTTATCGCGTAATAATTATCATTCACATAATTCGCGATATCAGCCTTTTGAAAAGTATTCTTATCCATTCGCTTACACCAGCCACACCAATCTGTATACACGTCAATGAGGACTTTGCGAGATTCTCTCTTTTGCATTATTTCCATTTCCTCCCAAGTGAGCCATTGGATATCATCTTGAGCCTGCGTCATACTGAAGCTAAGGAATAGGATTGCAGTTATATATATCGTTCGTAACATTAACTATTTATAAACTCTGTTGTATGAATTCAGAAGTAGTGCACAATATCTGCATCTCTTACTTACTGAGTTACTAAATTATAATTAGAGAACCGATTTTACAAGCGATTATCATCAGGAATGCTTGCTTTAAGTATACTTTAACTGATTTTAACGCCACTCAGTAGATAGTCGCCTCATTTGACTAGTAAAGAACATGTGTTAGGACGATTTGATCCAAATTTATTGTACCCTGTAAGCTGCGGTCTTAGCAGTATCATTGGTCCATCTTGAATTGCAAGAAACTTTACATTTTAATTAAGAAAAGGCTTGAAGGAATTTTTAAAGCCCAAAAATGTCTGTTTTTTATCGAAAAAATATTTCCTCTCTTTTTATTGCTTTTTACTCTTAGATAGTCACTTATAGATTATGATTTATTGTAATGTAAAAACACATTATTAGAAGCTCTAATGTGAAAGCCTTTTTGGATTCAAATTTGGTCTTAGAGAGAAGACGAGGAGAAAGTATGTCTTGGATCAAAGGATTCTAGAGATGTATGAGATGCTCGAGATAGCTCTTACAATTAGCTATTGCCAAACACACAAAACATTTTTTTGAAGCGCAGACGGAGAAATTTGCTCATCCTATCTGTGCTAGACAATTTATTAAAGAGAGCAGAAACGAATTTTACTAAAACCGAGATCGATGAACAAACGATTACTTACACACAGAAAGCCAACGGATGGCATACCCATGTGGAAGTATGTGATGATGACAATGCTTATGCTATTTATAAGTTCGTCAGATTTGCTTGCTCAAGCACCAACTTTCGCAGGAATTGAATGCGTCTGTTTGGAGAATGCCTCAGAAACTGGAAATGGACAGTTTAGTGAGACTATTATTATCAATGCGCCTACTGGCCAGACATGGACTATTGTTTCAGCCGAAGGGTTTTATGATGAAAACTCACCAGCACCACCAGCGGCACCTACATTGTATCCATCTGGAACTGTCATACCTGAAACAAGTACAGGCCAATACAGGATCATGGGACGAAGGATAGAGAATACACTGTATTCTATTGTATTGAGTAATGGTATGGAAGAATTCAACTACAACTCTACTACCAAACCATGTAACTATCCTAACGGTGCGATTATAGGAGATTTCGGTCAATGTGCCGATGGAGACCTAGATGGTATTACATACTCAGTTGACATCCAGCCCAATAGAATCATATCTATTGATTGGACATTAGCATCGGGTGGTACTATCGTATCCGGACAAGGGACTAACTCTATTACTGTAGATTGGGACGGCACTGTGGGTGCTCACGCGATCTCAGTAGAGGGAGAAGCGATGTCTTATGATGGTCAGAGTAGTGGATTTTGTGATTTCGATGGAATGACAGAAGCATTTGTATCTTCTAATGTTTCCCCAAATATGGCTTGTAATAATAATGTGAATCTTTCTATTAATGGTACTTGTGCCCTTACTGTTTCTCCGGATATGTTCTTAGAAGATATGGAGCAAAATGAAGTGGCTTACGAGTTAGAGATTACTGATATGGAAGCTGATACATTAGTTGTGGGCGAAGTAATCGGTATGGAATATATAGGAAAGCAACTGCAAGTGGCGGTTATACATGAGTGTAGTGGAAATTCTTGTTGGGGATTCTTAACTATAGAAGACAAATCAATACCATCTCTCGAATGTGAAGATGACGATATAGAAGTAGATTGTAACGCTGATCTTTCTCCAGAAGGAATAGGATTCCCTGTAGGGCCTGATGCGGTAATTACAGCTGTGGCTAATACGCCTAATACTTATTCAGTATCTGGTTTTGATGGATGTAGTGATGTAATTCTTGCATATAGCGATCAAGTAGAATCAAACCTTTGTGAAGGTGAATTTGCCTCTACTATAGTAAGATCATGGTTAGCTACTGATGTATCAGGAAATACCAGCACTTGCCAGCAAAATATTGCTGTCATGAGAGGTTCTTTGGAAGATATAGTCTTTCCAGATAGCTATGATGATGTCTTAGGTCCTAATCCGTCTCTATATCCTTGTGATGATTTTCCAAGATTGGCTGATGGAAATCCTGATCCAGATTTTACAGGACGTCCAATGGGAACCTTCTGTATGAATGTTGAGATTCAGTTTGAAGATACTGTCATCGAAAAATGTGGAGATAATTCATTCAAGGTGAGAAGAAGATGGTCAGTTACTGATATCTGCGATAATAACAGAGATACAGTAAATATTCAAACTATCACAGTAAGTGATAACAGACCACCTCTAGTTACTGCTCCAGAAGAATTTCAAGCAACTACTAATGAGTTGGATTGTAGTGCGTCTATCGATGTACCAGCACCTATCATTATTAATGAATGTAGTGAATGGGATTATTTCGTTTCTTATAAACTAAGAGATGAATCTGGAGATCCATTTACTAATGCGATCACAGATGGTGTAATCAGAAATGCCGATGGAACTTATACAATCACTGAAGCAACTGGAGATTCTGTATGGATCGTGTATACAGTCATAGATGAGTGTGATAATATCTCAAAAGCAAGTACAGAAGTAGAATTGATTGATGACAAACAACCTATACCAGTTTGTAATCTTAATACTTTCGTTGGTCTCACTGAAGACGGTGTAGCTTTCGCTGGAGTAGAAGCTTTTGATGATGGAAGTTGGGATCCTTGTGGAGTTGAAAAAATAGAAGTAAGAAGAATGGAAAGTTCTGCTTGTGGAGAGTTGAGCGTATTCGGAGACGAAGTGAAATTCTGTTGTGATGATGTAGGAAATACGGTTCGTGTTCGAATGAGAGTTACCGATCTTTCTGGTAATGAAAATGAGTGTATGGTAGAGGTGCAAGTACAGGATAACAAAGCGCCGGTATTCACATTCTGTCCACCAAATCAAACAGTAGATTGTGAAAGTAACTTAACAAATTATAGCATTTTTGGAGCGCCTACTGCTACAGATAATTGTGGAGTTACTATTATGGAGTTAGCTCCAATAGAAAACTTTACGAGCTGTGGAAGCGGTACGATTACAAGAAGATTTACAGCAACAGATGATGCTGGAAATACAGCTTCATGTCAGCAAGTAATTACAGTTACATCATTATCACCTTTCAATGAAAGTATGATTGACTGGCCTAATAACTACACTACTAATAATGGATGTCCAGGTCAAGGAATTGCACCAGAAATGCTTCCAACTGCGAATAGTGTACCGAGAATTACTGCTGATCCATGTGCTCAGATTGCAGTAGATTATGAAGATATAGTGTTCCAATGGGTAGATGGTTTCTGTTTCAAAGTATTGCGTACATGGACTGTATTTGATGAATGTCAATTCGACGCTACAGTACCTAATAGTGGACAATTTACTTTCACTCAGACGATCTCAGTTAGAAACACTAATGCGCCTACATTTGTATCTGGATGTAACGCCGAAAATCTAGAAATTACACAACTTGGAAACTGTGAAGCGAGAATAGAATTAAGTGCTCTAGCTCAAGATGATTGTGACCAACAAGATATTACTTATAGTTACGAAATAGATTTGAATAATGATGGATCTGTAGATATTACTGGTAATGGAAACAGTGTGAATAGAATAGTAGATTATGGAACTCATAAAGTAACTTTCTATGCTACTGATGAATGTGATAACACAGAAGATTGTGCACAACTAGTACTTGTAGAAGATCAAAAAGCACCAACGCCTTATTGTCTAGGTGAGATCGTAACCACTCTTAATGAGGATGGAGTTGCAGAAATATGGGCTTCTGATTTTGATAACGGAAGTTTCGATGAGTGTATTGGAAATGATGACGTAATTGTGGCATTCAATGCTGCAGGAACTGAATTAGCGCGTTCTTATACTTGTGATAGTCTAACGAGTGAAATCACGGAATTGGATGTGATGATATGGGTAATCGACAATAATGGAAATGCTGATTTCTGTACTTCGATACTTAAGCTTCAAGACAACTTCGGAACTTGTGGTTTCGAGGCAATGAATAGAGTAGAGGTAAGTGGTAAAGTATACACTGAGGATCAAACTAATGTAGAGGAAGTAGAAGTAATGATAATGGATATGTCTACAGAGAATCCTTCATATGATATGACTGATGAAATTGGTGCTTATGCTTTCAATGATTTAGTAATGAATAATGATTATTACTTAGAACCTAACAGAAATACAAGTTATATAGAAGGTGTTTCTACATTAGATTTAGTACTTATTCAAAGACATATTTTAGGTCTTGCAGAATTTGATTCGCCTTATAAAGTAATAGCAGCTGATATCAATAGTTCGGAATCAGTTTCAGCAGCAGATATCGTTCAGTTACGTAAACTAGTATTAGGCGTGTATACTGAACTTCCAGATAATGCTTCTTGGAGATTCGTAGATGCAGGACAAGAATTCTTTGATATTCAAAATCCTTTCCCATTCGCAGAAAAAATCGAATTGGATCATTTAGATCAAGATATGGCATCAGCTAATTTTATCGGTGTAAAAGTGGGAGATGTAAATGGTACATACGAAGCAAATGCTAAAGGCACTGAAGAAGCAGATACACGTAACGCATATACTATAAGTACTACAGATGCCTCATTAATAGCTGGGCAGGTATTTACATTACCTTTTACTACGGTATCAGAAGTGTCTACTTACGGTCTACAAATGACTATCGAATTTGATGCAGATAAAGTATCATTTGCAGGTTACAATGGATCTCAACGGATTAATTTAACTGATGCACACTTAGGATTATCTGAGGCGCATAGAGGTCAGATTAGTATAGCATATGATAATGCTACAGCGATCGATTTAGCTGCGGATGAATTATTACTTGAGTTATCATTTATTGCTAATCAAGATGCACAAGTATCAGATATTTTTAGCTTGAGTGAGCGCGCTGTTACAGCAGAGATTTACCTAGAAAATTCTGGAAGTATCTCGGCTCATAATCTGAATTTAGAGATTGAAAATAGAAATGGTATCACGCAAGAGATTGGATTCCAGCTCATGCAAAACGTACCCAACCCATTTGATAATAATACTACAATTTCATTTACGCTACCAGAATCAGGGTATGCTTCTCTGAAAGTATTTGATTATACAGGAAGGTTACTCCATGAGTACCAAGACGAATTCCAAAAAGGATATAATCAGATCAAATTAGATATCAAAGATATCGACGCTCAGGGCATTCTCTATTATCAACTAGACACAAAAACTCATAGTGCTAGCAAAAAAATGATTGTAATAAGATAACGGTTTTAATAGGATGATGACAGCATGCGTTGGTTCGCCAACGTATGCTCCTTATCACCTTTTATGCTAACATAGAAATTTAGAAAAAAACAAAATTATCATTCATAATCTTTCGACAATAGATTTTGAATTGATCACAAACATTTTAAAATAAAAGATCAAGAATATCACTACCAATGATTTTTTTGATCAATGACAATTTAAAACAAAAAACAATGAAAAGAGCAATACAAACCCAAGGAAGCTTGAACAGCATCGCTGCTGTAAAGTGCCTTATCATGGCTCTATTAATGTCATTTAGTTTCATGGCTACAGCGCAAGTTGATTGTAATGTAACTATGGCATGTAATGATGGGCTACAAGTGTCTCTTGATGATGCTTGTCAAGCGGTAATCACTCCTGATATGATGTTAGAGAGTCCACCGTATGATGATTCTGCATATTCTGTAGAGTTATTTGATATGGCAGGAAACCCTCTAGGGACTAACATCGTGACATCAGCGCATTTGGATATGACGATCCAAGTAAGTGTATCGCTTATTGGATGTGATAACTCATGCTGGGGCGATATTACTGTAGAAGATAAATTGGCACCAGAAATCATGTGTCAAGATGTTACGATCGCTTGTGATGGTAATGTAAATGCAGTAACTCAACCTCAAGTTTTCGAAGCTTGTGGTGGTCCTGTAGATCTTAATTTTAATGATAGTGTTGAAGATCTTCCATGTAGCGAAGAATTTGGTAGAATCATTACAAGAACATATACAGCTACAGACGCGAGAGGAAATTCTGCATCTTGTGTACAGTTGATCTCAGTAGAAAGAGCTGATATTATGGATGTTGATTTTCCTCTTAATTATGACGGAGACGAACTTCCATTGATTACTTGTGGAACGAACTTCCCAACAAATGAAGACGGAACACCTTCTCCTTCTTTCACTGGATTCCCAACTAATATTTCTTGTCCTAATATCCAATTTTATTACACAGATGTAATCTTTGATGTATGTGGAGCTGGTCAGAAAGTGTTAAGACAATGGGTTGTGATTGACTGGTGTACCGGTGAAGAAATTACAGATAATCAGATTATTAAAGTAATCGATGACGCTCCACCAATTTGTACTTCGCAGCCAGACTTTATAGATGTTATATCTACAGATCAAGGGACTTGTACAGGTACATACACAGTACCAGAGCCTATCGTAATTTTTGAATGTAGTGAATGGGATTATATTGTAGGATATAAACTAAGAGATGAAGATGGAGAGCCTTTCATTGATCCTATTTATGATAACGTAACGAGATTATCTAACGGTCAATATCAAATCACCGGATTGCCTCAAGATACTTCATGGATCGTATATACGATTACTGATGCATGTGGAAACTTTTCACAATGTTTTACTGAGGTATTCGTACAAGATAATGAAGCGCCTAATGCAATTTGTGAAGGATACTCTATCGTGTCTTTAGATGATAATGGATCAGGAAAAATCTATGCTACTTCTGTAGATGATTTCAGTTTTGATAACTGTAGTGATGTGACATTAGCAATTAGAAGATTCGATGCTCCTTGTGGACATCCTGAAGATACGCAGTTCGGTGAATTTGTACATCTATGTTGTGAAGATGTTGCTAATAGTCCGATCTTAGTAGTACTACAAGTAACGGATGCTGAAGGTAATGTAAACGAGTGTGTGGCTAATGTAAATGTGCAGGATAAGTTTGCTCCGACTATTACATGCCCAGCTCCGGTAACATTAAATTGTGGAGATGATTATGAAGATATGAGTATCAATGGTGGTATGGCTACTGCTGATGATAATTGTGGGGTAGAAGTTGAATTTTTAGGATATTCTCCAAGTTTAAATGCTTGTGGAGTCGGTACAGTGAGAAAGAATTTTAGAGTGACTGATCCTCAAGGAAGAACCGCTTCTTGTACACAACTTGTTTTCATTACTAATCCGAATCCATTCTCAGAAAGTGATATTGAATGGCCAGCAGATGTGACAGTTTCAAGCTGTGATGCAGGGGCTACTGATTCTGAAAATACTGGATTACCTATACTATCTAACTTCGATTGTGCTTCTATTGCAAAGTCAGAAGAAGATCGAGTATTTGAAGTAGAAGGAGATTACTGTTATAAGATATTAAGAACTTGGAGAATCTTGGACGAATGTGCAGATAATATTACTTCAGGCGATTTCTATACACACGAACAAAAAATCACCGTGTTGAATTCATCAGCGCCAGTATTTATCACTTCTTGTTCAAATCAAAATGTGATTTCACCTGAAGGTTCTTGTGATGCTCAAGTATCGTTAAGTGTAGAAGCTGAAGATGATTGTACATCTAGTGAAGCATTAAATTATACATACACGATTGACTACAATAGTGATGGATCTATAGATGATTTTGGATTTACTAATGATGCAAGTGGAACATATCCAGCGGGAACACATAGAGTTGTATTTACTGTAGTGGATGGATGTGGAAACGATGTAGCATGTACTTCTAATGTGACAGTACGTGATGGTAAAGCACCAACTCCAGTTTGTCATGGTGAATTAGTTTGGACATTGGGTGACGATGGACAGACAGAGGTATGGGCGAGTGACTTTAATGTAAAGAGTGAAGATGATTGTGATGGAGAAGATCTTACTTATGCATTCAATGAAAGTGGAACTCAGACAGCATTGAGTTTTGATTGTAGCGATATACCTAATGGTATTGCAGAATCTATTTCTTTAAGCATGTATGCTTTTGATAAGAGTGGAAATTATGATTTCTGTGCGGTAACATTAATACTTCAAGATAATGCAGCCGATGCTTGTACTAATCAAGGAAATACTGCAGGAAGAATTGAAGGCCGTATCGTCAATGAAGATTTAGAAGGAATTACGAATGTCAATGTTGATGTTTATGAAATGGATAATGTAGAGGATGAAATGAATCAAACCATAACTGATGACGAAGGAGCATTTGAGTTTGATGGATTACCATTCTTAGAAGGTTATATGGTAAAGCCTGTATCTAGTGGTTCACATTCTAATGGTGTTTCTACTTTAGATTTAGTATTAATTCAGAGACATATTTTAGGTCTTCAAGATCTAGAGGGAGTACATAATTTAATCGCAGCAGATATCAATGGCAGTGATAATATTTCAGGAGCAGATATCGTAGAGTTACGTAAAGTGATCTTAGGTGTAAAAGATGAGTTTTCTAATAACACAGCATGGAAGTATATACCTACAGCTTTCGAATTTGAAGACCCTACTTACCCTTGGAATTACCCTACTGATTTAGAACTAGAAAAGCTATATGTAGATACTGATGAGATTGATTTTTACGGTATCAAGATCGGAGATGTAAATGGTACTGCGACTAATAATCTTTCTTCAGAAGAAGCTGACACAAGATCTGTGGGACTAGAATTATCAATAGTAAATACTGAATTTGTATCTGGTGAGAATGTAAGTTTACCAGTAATAGTAGAATCAGGAATGGATATAGAAGGTATGCAGATGACTATATCTTTTGATGAAAGTAGATTGACTTATAAAGGAATCACGGGTAATCAAGCAGGAGTTAGTGTATCACATATCAATGCCTCACAAGCACAAAGAGGTATCATCACTATCAGTTATGATAATGTAATGGGACTTGAACTTAATGGAGATGATATCTTAATGGATTTAGAATTCGTAGCTGTTGCGGATGGTACAGTTTCAGGGAATATTGAGATCAATTCTGATGTTCTTGCGGCAGAGGCATATGATCTTTCTCATAATACTTCT
>CALBEE010000099.1 GCA_937927575.1 uncultured Saprospiraceae bacterium
TTCAATGCCGTAATTTTCCAATGGTTCAATGCTGGTGCAGAGGCGACTAATCTTTCTATAAATGGAATCACCCGTACATCTCCATCTGCGGTTATGATTAATTCTGCAAGATCATCCTCTATCATTCCTACCAAAACATAATATCCATCTCGAATTGTATTTAATTGCTCCAGCACTGGGTTGACAAAAAGTTTGGCTATTTCTTTTTGCGCTTTTACAATATCAAAAAAACCATCTGCTTGTTGAGAAAACCAACTCCAAAAATCATCATTACTTAACTGCATCATATCAATACTTCGAATTCTCTCATTTTAAATAATCCATCAATTTACTTTGCGATGATCCAAGGCAAAGTTTTCATACTCCCTTTTTCATCCTTGAGTATTACATTATAATATCCAGGCCTCATATCTCCAATATCTATATTGATGTATTGCTCTCCTACTCTCCCCTCAATCGAATCATTATATAAAATAGCGCCCAAACTATTCACAATATTAATTTCTAAATTCTTTCTCTCACTCAAATCCAAAGCTAAAACAGTATTAGCCGTAAATGTCAAATTGGGCATCAAATGAGCATGGTCTAAGCCTATGATCGTATAATCGTCAACATCAACTAATTCATCTAAGACAATGTTCAATGCAAAATCTTCTCCAATCACATCTTCTGATCCATCTGTAGTCACCACTCGATGATATAGGGAAGCCATATCTCCCTGATTTAATCCTAAATCTGTTTTAAGTAAAGAATCTAAATCTGAATAGGTGAAGGAAATAAAATCATTTTCTTGTCTATCTAATCGTATCAAAACATCATCAAAATTTTCATCCGTAGAAAGCTCCCAAATGTATTTTAGTTCGTCAGGAGATTCTACGATCGACCAATCAATAGTAAACAATTGATTGGAGTCTCCCATAAGTACTAAGGTTTCATTATCCGACGGCATATTGAACGCACTTGGCGCTGGATAATAATTAATTTCCGGCATTAATTGTGCTCGTATTGCACCTTCAGGGTATTCATTAGTTGCTATACTTACATGTACCTTTTTATTATTCAGATTCATAATATCATCACTACTTAAGACGTCACTAGATTGGAAAAATATATCTTCTCCCATAACCTCAATTGGATATAAAGGAGTACTGATTTCGTTCACACCGCCAATACCGATCCATGCATTAGTAATTTCCGAATCATCTATCGAAGTATGACCCACTAAGTGTAGGGCATCACCATTCAACGAAGCTTTTAATTTTCCAAAATCGTTACTACTTGTTACTTCTTGTGGATGGTAATTTGTGAAAGTCGCCTGATACGATTGATAACCAATAGGCAATACTTGTCCTCTTACATGATCAACAAAAGAGTTGTTAGTATTGGAAGATATTTTGATATGATGTATCCCTTGTCGAATATCAGAAATGATTTGTTCGGTAAAATTATTGTTAAGATTATTATTGTAAACTTCACCCCCAAAAGGATTAGATTGAAAGCCCAAGTAGTTAAAAGGATTATCATCTACAATTCCCGGCAAACCATTACCGAATCTAAACCTTAAAGAGTTATTAGGTATACCTTCTACTCCAGCGATAAATTTAACTTGAAAATCATTTCTTAGGACTAACATGGCGATTCCTGCTCCTGGATTAATAGTTCTATCAGTAAGCGAAGCACCACTTAATGGAGCGACGAAAAGTCCTTGCGCAGGTGGCATTAATATTCCTCTAGCTACACCTAAAGGGTACTCTGGTGAGAAAACTCGAATCGTCACATTATTGGTCTCTATAAGTGAGACTAAAGATTCATTGTATAGTTGCTGATTGTCTTCAAAATTCATGGTCACGACACCATCCGAAGCGGTTTGCCAAATCATAGAGCCTAATATATCTCCCTCCAACGCAGCAGCCGCATTTATATATTCGACATCATCTATTTCCATGGGCAAATCAGATATCGAGCCCAAAGCATTAATTTCTTGTGGATGTATTTCCATTTCTACGAGACCATGCGCTTGAGAACTTTGATTAGAAGAGATTTGTGAACCCGTAATGACGCTTTCTGCATACATTGGCGCCATGGCCAACAATTGACCTCTAAGCTCTCCTATCGATTCGTTATCTGTATTTAATTGTACATAAAGCGCTCTATCGAATAATAGGTTCAAAGATTCGGTGGCTATTGGGAAGGTATTATTTTGTTTGATTAAAGTTAATGCACTTGGGTCACTCCCTAAATTAGGTGCTAATAAATTTAAGATGGAACCATTCTGGCCAGGCAGTCCAGTGGCTAGAAGCACTTCATTTGGTAAACCCTCTAGGGCAGAAATAGAACCTGTCATTGCTATTTCATCTTCCTTACCCAATTCTAATAATACTCTTCCTTGCGCAAAAGAATTACTTATATGAATCGTTTTCAAACCAGACAAAGAGCTGTAGAAAGCACATCTTATTTCTGGAACAATTTGCCCTCTCAAATGCAGTCCACTTCCATTAGAAGAGGCAAGATACACAGCGCTTTGCTTGATGAATTGCAAGAGCCCTGAATCATTCGCAATATTGTTACTATTTATCAAAAATCTAGCTGTAGTATTATCAGCAGAAATCGTTGGGTTAAGGTCGATTATTTTTTGACCCTCTTCTCCTACTAATCCAGAGTACAAGGCGTAAGTTGCCCCATCTTGATGATCTATAGAACCAGTAATTCTTAAAGAGTCATTATATACTTCTATCACTAATTGTCCAGAACTAAGTGCATATTCAGGATCATGATATTGTGAGGCATTGATAGCCGAGATCATATATTCATCAGCCACGGGTAGTATTTGTCCTCTTAGTTCTCCTGTAGTATATCGATCTGAATAGATACTTATATAAACTTCTCGATTTCTCAATAATGCCATTTGCTCATCAGAGAGTTCGAATATATTATCAAACTCATTAATCACACCTGAAGTAGCATCTGCTCCACTATCTACATCTAAAGAAAACATAATCGGTCCTTCTTCTCCTGCTAATCCTATTTGTATATGTGCACCACCACTGAGCTGATCAGCTAAAGAAGATTCCAATTGATTAAAAGATCCTTCAACAGTTAATACATTACCCTGAAGAACAAATTGTAATTCACCTTGACCGCGACTTACCACTGGGCTTTTTTGCTGATAACCTGATAAGTACGCCCTATACAATTCTATTGGCTCTTGGACCAATCCACGAATAGCAGTAAAATTTGACACCGAACTAAATACATCTTCAGAACCATCAGTAATTAATATTCTTTGATATAAGTCCACAGTATCACCCGTCTCTATTCCTGCAGTAGTAAGAGAAGATTGCAGTTGTACAAAACTTAAGGTAACCGTACTTTGATTTAAAGTATTACGCTCAAAAATTACATCCATAAAAGAAGGATCTGTAGACAACTGATATTTGTACATAAGCTCTTCGTCATCGCTAGCCATAGACCAAGTAGACTGATAGACTGCGGTAAGATCTCCTTCAACCAAAAGTGTATCATTGGGTATAGAGGCTGAGATACCAGATGCATTAGGGAACCTATTTATTTCTTCTAATAATCTTCCTCTCAATACTATATCATCAAAAATATCATTTACCGCAATATGATTAAGTTTATTATCTAAGGCAGATTGATCGTCTTGTGATATTTCAAAAGTATTATCTACTGCATTCCATTCCCCTGATGAAGCATTAGACTTTACTAATGTCAAAGTCTGTATTGGATTAAAATCTTCATACACAAAATTATATCCATAACTACTCGCTAGACTTTCATCACCTAGTGGAAAGGAAAGATTATTATAACTTCCATAATAAACAGCTTTATCATTAGTCACGTCTAAATTAATCTTGCCAAGTGCTGCACTATTACTATTATTAATAGCATGTAAGCCATTCAGTGTAGCTGTGTAATAATAATTAGAAAGTGGTCTCAACTGAGATCGTAATTCTCCATTAGGATAATCGACACTATGAAAGTCTATATATAGTTTATTTTCCTTTAATAATGTTTCAAACAAATCTGATGCAAGTAAAGAAGTAGTCTCAAGTGTATAGATACCGTTGTTGAAGGAAGAGGATAATTCATTATTGATTTCGCTTGTACTTCCTGGCAATTTAAAATGAAGATGGATCCCTCCAGAAAGTTCTTCATTCAATCCTCCACCTAGATTACTAGCCGATCCACTTATACGATACGTATCGTCCCAGTACGAGGCCAACAAAGTTCTTCCTTCAGCTATAGTATTGACAGAAAATAACTGACCAATTCCAGAAGGTAATCCCAAATGCATATACCTCACATCGCTTAACATTTGTCCTCTTTGACTAGTACTAGCTAGAGCATCATTATGCTGCATATATAACGCATGATCATCGATAAAACCATCTAAAGAACCACTTATCGGCAAAGTCGACACATAAGGGTTAAGAAGATACTCACCATTTATATTTTCTCCATTAAAAGCAATAATTTCCGTTCCTTCTTTTCCTATCACTTCTTGACGTATAGAAAAAGAAGAAGATTCATTGGCTAATGCTCCAGAAAATAAAATTGATTCTCCTACCCTTTCCGCAAAAACAGATTTGATAATTCCACCACCTTGCGAAGGAACCATTTGATATCCATTCATTTTAGCAAAATAATATTGCTTCGAAAGACCTTGAACCTGTCCTCTTACTCCTCCAAAATTATCTTTCACATCAATATTAATATGGTGAGCTCTATGTAACAATTCATTCACTATATCTTCATCCGCTGAGAATACATTATTCTCTAAGAGTAATGTACCTGATGTAGAATCTTGATTTTCAAAGTCAGCAGACAAAGAAAACAAATCTCTAACTTCATCATCAAAGCCATAGCGATACTGAAGCAATCCTTCAAAATCATTTGTAACAAAAGGTAAGTTATGGAAGGTACCATATACCCCAATATTATTATTGACATCTAAATCAATTTGCATTGTTCCCCTCGCTGTATCATTCATAATATGATGATGATGCATACTTCCTAATTGAGATCTAAAAATTCCTTTTAAAATCGGTGTGAGCACACCTCTCAGTGCTCCATTCGGTCTTTCATCAGTATCCAAATCGGCGTATAGACTTCTTCTCTCCAAAATAGATAAATCCGCATTAGAAATATTAAAAGTATTGGATTGCGCTTCAAAGATTCCATTAAGAGAATCTAATTCAATCGGAACCAATGAGAATAGTGTAGGTCCATCTTCGCCTGGCAAACCAAACTTAAGATGTGAACCACCTTGGCTATCAAAATTATAAGGAGAATCCAATTCATTATAAGATCCAGTAATAGTCATATTACCATTTCTCACTTCAATACTTAAAGCACCGGCAGCATCAGTTACATAGGCATCTACCAAATTGCTGGCCATTAAATTAGCGTAATAATAAGCATCGGCATCTGGTAAAATCTGTCCTCTTACTTCGCCACTCGGAAACAGAGAAGTATGAACATTTATATATAATCCTCTATCCTCTAAAGTATCTACCATGGCTTGAGAAAGTTGGAATGTATTATCGACACTTAAAAGATTCGCTCCAAAACCACCATTAGTAATTTGTGGATTTAGTTCATATGCTACTGGACCATTAGTACCAGCCATTCCAATATGGATATGCATCGCTTGCAATTCGCCCAAAAGATCATTAATGGTACCACTAATTCTTAAAGTAGAGTCTAATAATTCTGCAGTAATCTCTCCATAAGCCGTAGACTGTCTAGGCGGCATAGAATGATTTGCAGTCAGATGTGCTTTAAATATATCAGGAACACCAGTAACCAAACCTCTCACAAAAAAAATGGATCTTAACTCACCTGCATTATAATCTGCACCATCACTATTAATTACGCGATAATACAATCGTAAAGTATCTCCTTGGATTACACTACTATTTAATAGCAAACTATCTATCGTCTGATAACTGAGCGCAATTTCATTTTCGAATCCAAAGTTCTGTGCAAAAAGTGTAGGCGTAAAATCAGGTCTATCAGAAATTTTCAAAGAGGATGTGTGTCCTTCTACAGCGTCAAACTCAAAATTAAGCATATCGGTAACCAAACCTTCTATCACTATCGTATCCCTATCTGCAGGTGCTGGAATATCAAAGGCTTCAGGCGAAATATTTTTATACAATTGCACTTGACCTCTTAAGGCTGGACCATCTTGTGAAGTCTTACGTACTTCGACATAAAAATCTTCATTCTTTAAATCTTGGAGATCATTATTGCTGAGAAAAAGGGTGTTGTTTTCTTTCACGAAAACACCAGACAAACTATCCGCAGCGTATTCTGGAAAAAGTAAAAATTTAATATCTCCATTTTGATCTACCTTTTCGCTCCTTATAGAAACCCCACCATTATTACTGATATTAATAGGACCATCTAAATCATTAAAACTTCCATTAACTATCAGCTGCTGTCCTTTGCGCATAAAAAGTACTTGACCTGAGCCATTGGCCAAACTTGAATTAACGACATTTACCGCATCTAACCTAGTATTATAATATGCATCAGCCAGCTCTAATACTTGACCTCTTATCTCTCCATCAATTTCTTCTTCGGTTAAAACATTTATAAAAACGCCACTCACTTGCAAAGAATCCGCCACTGAATTTTGTATAAAGAATCGATTTTCGTTTGCTCTAATTTCTCCACCTTTTCCATCTGCGTCCTCTTCTGGCAAGAGCGCTCTAAAAGAAGCACCATTTTCCCCATACTTCCCTTGGCTTAAAAGTATATCTCCTGTTAATGAATTTCTCAAAGGAGAATTCAAATTTTCGAAAGAACCTACAACTACAATTTCTGAATCATTATGTTGTTCTAAAATTAGCATTCCCTTAGCCGAACTATTGACTTGATGCAACTCTTGTCTATCTGACAATGGCGCAAAATATAGAGACTGTAACATAGGTAGAATTTGTCCTCTAATGAGTTCATCTTCATTATTATCGCTTAGACTTAAATATGATTGACGATTAAAAAATTGATTTAATAAATCTTCTGAATCTAAAGCAAAAGAATTTGTTGCAGGATCAATTATTGTATGGTTTTGATTTTCATCCATGCTCAGAACTAATTCCATCAACTCAGCGCCTGATTTCCCTGGCAAACCTTCTTTTAGTTTTATACTATTTGATTCTACATTTTCTATACTATCTAATAAGGTACCTGAAAATGTAATTTGATCCTGCATTTGTACGACATCGACATATGCTTTATAAGCCAAGTCATTAGGATCATCAGTTTGCAATTCATTCATAATCACAGAAAAATTATTCTGTCCAATGGGCATTAATTGTCCTCTTATCTCTCCATTAAATCTATCTTCACTATGAATGGTAATTTGCAATTCATGATTATCTAGTTTTGCCAAATCTTCTGGCAGGTAAGTAAAAAAATTATTTCCAAAATCAAATGTTCCAAAACGATTTCCTAAACCTAAGGTTGGCGTTAGTAATTCTTTCACTGTACCCTCTTGACCTTGTCTTCCATCATATAAAATCGAACCACCTGCAAACTCTGTGGCCAAAGGTGACTCCAATCCTTGAAATGCTCCGGAAATATATAATGAGTCACCATGATTTCTAACCAGCAGTATTTTGCCTGTCGCTCGCGAATTATTAAAGGGAAGTGTATTGAAGGATCTTAAATTAGCTAGGTATAATTGCTTTGCTGCTATAGATGCTTGCCCCCTTAATTCTGCTCGATTAAATTCTGAACTGGCCACTTCAACATAAATTCCTCCTACGGTTAGATTGATAAAATTCTCAGTACTTATGGCATATTTATTATCCCCATTTCTAATAATTCCGGCGTTAGCGACAGTATCCGCTTCAACAGTAAGATTAGCCAATGAAGGTCCATCAGATCCGATATGAGCACTTCTCAAATTAGCATTGCCTATGGCATCGATATCAAAATCGCCTTCCAAATTCCTAAAGGCTCCAGAAACACTTACTGTATCTTCAGCATACGTGATCAAAACTGTACCATGACCAAGTGTCGGAAATGGATGGGTAACTTGACTTCCTAATAGCGTACAATAATATACATCCACATTCTCATTTACTAACTGGGCCCTGATCTCACCCTCTGGATGTAAGTCGGTACCTACATTAATATAAAGTTCATTATTATTAAGAGCGACAACTTCTTCAGGAGTTAATTCAAATCTATTTGCCACTTCAATCAACTCAAAACCTTTACCATCATCATCAACAAATGGGAGCATGGTAGCGATCTTTTCACCTATGGTACCATGTGTTCCACGATATAAACCTACTCCTCCATTAAAACCTAATTCAAAGGTTCCTTCCAGATTTTGGACTAAGCCTTCTATCCTTAAGAATTCACCATCGTAATCAGCAGAAATATAGCCTATGCCATCTGTAACTACGGGCATCGACTGATTATATCCAATAAGTAGTGATTTGTAATTTTGGGCGTTGATAGTTGTGGCCAATAGAATAGCCACTATCATGAAGAGTGTACGGGTTATCATCTCGGTAGTATTATCGTCTTAACTTAGTAGTCTCGTTGATACTGCAATCTCCTTATGCAATTACCAACGAGTGCGTCATCAAGATAGTAAATAGTACTGAAATGCGAAACAAAATAAAGCAGACTGCGGAGTTATGCCTCTATAATATGTCCGCAGCAAAAGACTAAAACTGATTAGAAATCATTCCATAAATCCTTAGCACGACGTGATATACCGTCATTGACCGTTCTGACTTCACTCGCATTTCCTACTATTTCTTCTGGAAGTCTTCTGTATAGCTCTGCTTCCCAAGAAGGATTCTGTAACTCTAATCTACAAGTAGAGTGTAAAAGCCTAAAATCTCTATGACTCAGAGAAGGCGCATAGAATAAAAATTTAGCGTTGATCTCACCGGTAGCTAAAATCTTATCATATCTCCATATTTGATACGGAAATGCTGACAATTCGTCATCTACAGTCATGGCGTTATCTGGCTTTCCATAGCGTAAAAATATGTACCCTAAATCAGTGTCAAAGCCGTAGGAAGTTCCATTAAAAAAGCGCCTATCTACTGCTCTTGCAATCTTCATATAAGCGATACAAGCACCTTCTGCAGCATCGCCAGACCTTTCTTTCCAATAGTCGTGAATAAATCTTCTCTTAGCCAACTCATTATCTCTATTTAATAAGTTTTGCATTAATGTCTTTTTGGGCTCAAAAACAACTGGTGCCAATGCCATCAAATAATAATCTAGACTATCGACCGTAATATCATTGGTAAACGAACTACTAAATTTATCCGATCGAAGACTGAGTTGTTTGATATCTGCATTAGTGTTGGATCGGTAAAAATTGACTGTTTTAGTTGCGATCACCTCTTTAGAAGGATTGTATACAGTCACTGCAAAATGATAATCTCCAGAAATAAGGTTGGAGATATCCAGATTCAATAAATGTGCTTGCAGATCTTCACCGCTCAACCTTTTGTATTTCACGACCTCCGTTTCTTTCGCTGAAGTATGATATCCGCCTACGATAGCATAGCTACAATAGTATTTTTCAGTTCCTTCGAGACCATATACCTCGACGTATGACTTCAATGTATTCATATCATCACCATAATAGGCATAAGGCAATGTTTCCATATAAACACCATTGCGAACCATAGCTGACTGTTCTGTAGACTGCTGTGCTGCTGCTAAAAGCATAATATCAGAAAGCGCGATGGGCTTTTTCTCTGCTATCGTTATACGCTTTTCTATTTTCAGTACTTTTTTGGATCCTTTCTGATTTTCTAATTCTAACACAATATGGTAATCACCAGGAGCCAACAAAAATCGTCTTACATCGAGCAAATCTTTCTGACCTTGACCGCCGATAAGCATATTCTTTTGAAAATCGACAATTTCATCTTTTTGATAAATGATAATAGTGGATAGGACTTCACTTACACCCATAGTACTAGCTTCGTCATCTTCGATAAGACTATTGGCAAATACTCTATAGTTGACTTCAACATACTGATCATTCAAATTACTAAAACGAAGAAAGTCAACGCTGGCCTTAATAGACCAAGCTTGCATAGAAAAAACAATAAAGACTACCGTAAACAACTGCTTCATAATCGTAAGTTTAACTAACTGAATAACAATACATTACTCAAAAAAAATACATTTTACCGTACCACTGTGGTTGTATCCTTCACTAGGAGTAATTCAAATTGCTTACGCTTACGCTTCATTCCTAATATCAAAGTATCGGATGTGGATTTACTTATCGAAAACATCTGAGTTTGATCACCTTGGAGCGTAATTTTATTTCCTGATCTCTCGTATCCAAAAGATTGATCATCTCCAAAAAGGTTAGTTCTGAGCGAAGTACTATCAATGGTGAAAGTCGCACCTTTGAGTGTTTTTGTGATTTTACCATCTTTTTGAGCTTCTGATAATAACCACTTTCCATAAGTACGTTCTTTCTCACTGCGTGATGCTTCTTGGACATCGCTATTACACGAAACACCGAGTGTGATACATACACTAAGATAAAATAGAGATCTTAAAATATTTGTCATCTGAGAGTATTGAAATAAGATAGTCGTACAATATAGGGAGCTCAAATCAAATTTTAAAGCAGATACAAGGTTATGATAAACTTGAGCATACATAACTCACTCTGTGAGGTTCTATTGCCTGAGATTCCGGTTTTAATCAAAAAAGAGCTACCGGAAAACCGACAGCTCTTTTTTATATGCTATACTAAAAACTATTTACTAGTCTTTCTTTACGTATTTCTTCTCTTTAATCTTAGCTCTCTTACCTACTAATTCTCTTAGGTAATACAGTTTAGCTCTTCTTACTTTACCTCTTTTTAGGACTTTTACCTCTACTAAATTAGGAGATCCATAAGGGAAAATTCTTTCTACACCTACACCGCTAGACATCTTTCTAACTGTGAAAGTCTTAGTAGCTCCTTTACCGCTAATTTGGATAACATCTCCTCTGTATATCTGTATTCTGGACTTATCACCTTCTACAATCTTATAACTAACCGCTACATTATCACCAGATCTAAAATCTGGAATTTCATTAGCTACACTTGTTTGTTCGTTTACGAATTTTATTAAATCCATCGTACTTGTTTTTATCAGATTCAAAATTTAAGACCGCAAAAGTAATGTTTTAATTCTAAATAACAACTATATGGAAATAAAATTTTAGGAGTTATTTATATACATATAATTCTTTACCAAATATGTATATATGCTGATTTATAGAATATAATACTACCGAATCAAGGTGACATTACCCTTTTGATTGAAGGTATCACCTCTTGGACCGATGTATTGGACAGTATATACATATACTCCAACCATGGCCTGCTTTCCATTATTATTGTATTCTCCATTCCAGCCCTTAGATGGATCATTGTTCTCAAATATTTTTTCTCCCCATCTATTCCAAATACTCAGAGTATACTCTCGAATACCAGGCAGGAATCCTTTACCTCTAAATTCATCATTAAGTCCATCATTATTAGGCGTAAATGCATTAGGCATCTGCAATGACAATACAGGCACCACGTCTACTGCCTTAATCAAAGTATCTGTACACCCTGAAGCTCCTTTCACTACCTGCATAATATTATACATTCCGGTATCTTGATAAGTATGAATAGGCTCACTTTCCTGAAAGATAGCTCCATCTCCGAAAGTATAAAACCATGATGTCGCATCTACCGATTCATCGATGATCTCTACTGTATTATTGAAAATAGATAATTCTTCTGGAGTACAATCAAATCCAGCGGTTGGACTGGGTAACACTATGATCCAATCGTCATAAAACTCAGAATCCGTACAACCAATTGGAGATGTGATTTCTAAAGAGATATCATAGGTTCCGACATCTTCATAAACGTGTATAGGACTAATCTCATTACTAAAACCTCCGTCACCAAAATCCCAGACAATGTCATATGTCGAATCAATAGGTGTAGATAGATTATTAAAGAATATTGGAGCGGGTTGACAACCTTCAAAAGTACTAGGCTCGATTGTAAAGACACCAGGTACAGGAAAATATGAAATAGGATAACTAATACTATCCTTGCAATTATTAATGTCTACGACTTCTAGTTGGGCTCCAAACAAGCCAGGAATCAAATAGGTATGCGAAGGATCTTCTTCATCTGATGTATTAAAATCACCAAAGCTCCAATTATTCTCTGTAATAATTCCAGATCCACTTGAGCTCAGATTATCAAATATCACTGGACCCGCTTCGCAAGTATCATAATCGAAACTAAAGTCAGCAAATATCGGAGGATACAGATTGATAGTTATTTCTGCTGTATCTCTACAACCTGCTGCTGGCACATTATTATTTAGCTGCATGACACCAGTATATGTACCAAAATCAGGTAAAACCAGCGATACATCCCTAGAGTTAAAAGTCAATGGAGTACCATTAATATCAAACTCCCAATAATATTCCTCGATGAATGTAGGTAATCCGCTAGCATTAGTAAGATTAATCACATTATCTCCACAAGAATTTATAACGAATCTCTTGCCATCTATAACTTCATCAGCTTCAATGCTTGCAAATACACCATCATCACAATCTGTAACGTTAAACTGAAAGTCTCTTCTCACCTCTCCTATTTTGACTCCATTTCTAAATTCTTCGACACAAATACCCACCACAAATTGACCTGTCATGGTAGGTACACCTGATATGATTCCTGTCGTGGAACTTATAGTCACCTGTGGATCTCCTCTCATAGGATTAAAAACGGTATAGCCACCTGCCGCTAAAAACTGAACTTGCGCATATGGAGGTCTACAAATCTCAGGATTTGGCGTCACTCCAGTACAAGAGTTTTGGTCTCCAGTGTTGGCTCCTGATCCATCGGTACCTCCAGAAGCTAAAGGTGCACAAAATGAATAGACTAAAACATCTCCATTAGGATCCGTAGCCGAGTGATTAAAATTTACATCTTGATTGGCACAAATTACAATAGGAGGAAAATCATTAAAAACTGGACTATCATTACAGGTAGTCACAGCATCAGCGGATATGGTAATTGAAGTAACAGAGCCCGTTTCTCCAGGATCTACAATATTTGTAATAGACCCATTTCTACAGCAACGCTGATAAGCAATCATATACTGAGTATTTGTAATAGGAAGATCTATTGTAAACTCATAGACTCCTTTTTGCACTCCGATATCAGGAGGTATTACTAAACAAGGATTACTCCCTACATTACTGACCTCCTCTACTGACGTAACAGGTATACCTCCGATAGTCTCTACATAACTCCATGTACCATTCGCATTTTGTTCGAAAAGCCCAAATCTAGCTTGCGCATCGAATTGTGCCCCACCACTTTTAGAATCTCGATAAAGAGTCATAGTGATTCTAAACTGACCCACTGCACCATTGAAGCCTAGACAATCATAAACCATATCACCGCCGACGATATGCGCTGCGTAATTATCCTGTACACAGAACATAGAAAGCACGAGTAATGAAATTCTAATTAATTGATTTTTCAATCGTCTGCGTTTATAGTTTACAAATATGTTTCTAATCATACATTGAAAAAAAATTATTCCTAAGTATAATTATTATAGAATTCTTAACGTTTTGAATTGCCTAAAGCGTATAATCTAGGACAAGAATCATACGAAAGTCAATTCATCTAACAATAAGAGCGATCCATACTAAAGATCGTTACTTCAAAAGTAAAATATTTTATGGTGTATCAGAACGAGATAAAAGACATATGTAAGCTTTTGAAAGAAGATAAAGTCATCATATGTCCTACTGATACAATTTGGGGACTCAGTTGCAATGTCATGTCGGAGTCCGCCACCAAGAAGATATACCAAATAAAAAATAGGCCTATCGGTAAACCATTCATACTTTTAGTATCAGATTTGGAGATGCTTCAAAGATATGTTGTGGAGATTCATCCGCGAATAGAAACATTGCTTTCTCACCACAAAAAACCTTTAACCATCATTCATGATAATCCAAGATTTATCCCTGAATATGCATTAGCCACAGATGGAAGCATTGGTATTAGAATCGTTCAGGATGAATATTGCAAAAATATTATCAAAAGTCTCAATGCACCTTTAGTTTCTACCTCGGCCAATTATAGTGGAAGTGCAGCACCTGGAAATTTTAATGAAATAGAAAAAAGATTGATCGATGCCGTAGATTATACCGCAATGTATAAAAGAGAAGAAGCACAGTTACATACACCTTCCGTAATTATAAAGTACGATAATGAAGGTCAGTTAGAGATTTTGAGGCCTTAGTTTGCGTTAGATTCAAGATACTTCTCTAGCGTCACTTCACTTGAAACGTATCTGATAGCTTCATCCATAGTTTTATCTCCCTTTGACTCCACTCGATTAGCTTGACTGTCACCGTGTATTACTCTAATTACATTGAATTTTATAGCCTTTTTTATATCATCTTCATAAAACTTGAGATAGCCCTGATCGCTTTGATTACCTAATCCTACCATGTAATCTTTAAAGTCAAGTAATATTTCTTCTGGCACTTTCCAATTATCAATATCATCCAATAAAATATCATTAGATACTTCACCATCTCTTAATTTCTTGAAGGTCCATTCTGGGATACGATTCATAATATCGACCAATCCAGGATCTTGATCTGCATCTGAAATAGGAACGTAAACATCAGGATAGATACCTCCAGAAGCATGCACTTCTCTGTTGAGCATTTTAGTATAAAACTTAAGACTATCAGCTACTTCTGTAGTGTCAGTTAAATATCTTCTAGAGACATCATGATACTCTTGTAAATTATCATATGGCTGTTGAATGGATCTACCCGTGGGCGTATAATACCTTGCTACGGTTAATCTGATCGCTCCACCATTAGATAAAGGATATTGCTCTTGTACTAAGCCCTTTCCAAAAGTACGTCTGCCTACGACCAAACCTCTATCCCAATCCTGAATAGCTCCTGCTAATATTTCAGATCCTGATGCAGAATTTTCATTGATTAACACGGCAATTCTATCTACTTTAAAAAAGCTCTTTCCTGTAGTTTTGTAATCAACGCGATCATTTGCCTTACCTTCTGTGTATACCAAGAGCTTATCTTTTTCGCGTATCAATTGAGATAGGATATTAGTAGTTTCAGGTAAGTATCCTCCGGGATTATCTCTGAGATCGATTATTAAGTTTTGTAAGTTTCGGTTCTCAACCATATCTTCCAAAGCTTCCATAAACTCAGTATAAGTCTTTGAGCTAAACCTTTCTATTTTGATCAGTCCTGTAGATTCGTTGACCATATACGCCACTTCCACAGATTTGAGTGGTATATCATCGATATTAATCGTAATTCTTTCGTCCGTCCGAGAATTATGTTTTTTGACAATAAGCTCTTTATCCGTCTCCACACTTCTAAGCATTTCGCTAATTTCGGAAAACTGCAATCCTTTACCTGCCACTAAACTATCATTGATGGCAATGATTTGATCGAATGTTTGAAGCCCCACTTTATCCGCTGGACTATCTTTGATGACTGATATGATATTCACCGTATCATCTATAAAGTAGCTTTCGATTCCGATGCCTTTAAATCTGCCCTCCATGCTATCATTAATCGACTTCATGTATTCTGGAGCGATATATACCGAATGTGGATCTAATTGGTCTAATACCGTAGTAATTGCAGATTCGACAAGATCTTGATCATCTACTTCATCTACATATCGAGAATCTACAAAACGAATAATCTCTTCTACCCTTCCAGATCCTGTCAATGCGGCACTTTCTTCCGAATTTATCCCTTGGATGAGTGGCGGATTGTCTGCATCATTCATTTTGTAACCTAGCACCATGCCCATGATCATCATGATGCTAAGAAGCAAAGGCTGCCAGATATTGTAATCTTTTATTTTTTTCGGTTCGCTCACTTACAAGGTCTATTATCTACTGCTCTAAATCATATTTCTTGCCAAAGTATAGATTCTAAGGATCTTAAATACAAATGTACCTTCTCACAATTGAGATATGGCAATTTGACGCTAGAATAATGCTTTTCGTATTTGAAAACACAAAGAATAAAAGGCTTTTAATTTATTCTCACTAAATACTGTAAATTATACTTAACATATTAGAATCTAAACTTATATTGGAATTTGACCAGAATCAGATTTTTCATTGCAACTAAAACAACCTTTAAATCTTAGTGCTGAATTTTTAGCCATCTTAGATCAGCTAGAAAACACCAATGACTCTATGTTCATTACTGGGCGTGCGGGTACAGGTAAGTCTACTTTGCTTCAGCTTTTTAGAAATACTACCAAAAAAAGAACTGCGGTATTAGCGCCTACTGGAATAGCAGCATTAAATGTAAAAGGGCAAACGATTCATAGCTTTTTCGGATTTCCACCAAAGATGCTCAATGCAGCAGATATCACCAGAAGAAGAAATTGGCGGATGTATCAAAGATTAGATGTATTGATTATAGATGAAATATCTATGGTTAGAGCGGATATGATGGATAATATCGATCTGTTTTTGAGACGCAATAGAGGGATAGACGAGCCTTTTGGTGGTGTACAATTAATATTATTTGGTGATTTATTCCAATTACCACCTGTAGTAGCCAGTGATTTTGAAAGACATATTTTTAAAAGTCGATATGAAAGTCCATACTTCTTCTCCTCTAAGGTCTTGAGTAGTCAGGACTTTTATCTGGGCATGATAGAACTACAAGAAGTCTATAGACAAGCAGATAGAGGGTTTATCAATCTATTGGATAATATAAGAATGAGAGCCATCGATTACGATGATATGGAAGCTTTAAACGAAAGACATATACCTATTCCTGAAGACCTTGATTACTTCATTACTTTATGTAGTCGTAATGCCACTGCCAATGAGATCAACACCTCAGAACTTGCTAAGCTAGATAGTGCGAATCATGTATTTTCAGCGCGAGTGACAGGTGATTTTTCCACCAAGCAAGTGCCTACCGATCTTCATCTTACGCTTAAGATTGGTGCTCAGATCATGTTTGTAAAGAATGATCCAAAGAAGAAATTCGTAAATGGTACTATCGGAAAGATTGAAAGCATCAATGGAGACACGATAATTGTCTCTGTAAAAGATGATTATGACGAGATCAAACGCTTCGAGCTAGAACAAATGGAATGGGAAATCATCAGATACACCCAACCTGAAGAAGGAAGCAATGAAATCAAAACTAAAATCATGGGTACCTTCTTGCAATATCCAGTAAAGCTAGCTTGGGCGATCACCATACATAAGAGTCAAGGAAAAACCTTCGATACTGTAGTCGTAGATATAGGTACTGGCGCTTTTGAATATGGTCAGACCTATGTCGCATTAAGTAGATGTAGGACGCTCAATGGAATTTATCTTAAAAGACCGATCAAGCCTACTGATATTATGGTAGACAATATGGTAGTAGAATATTTTGAGAATAAGCGATATCATTCTTAACCAAGGGATAGTGAGGAAGGATTCTAATTTATCTTAGTTGTAGGCTGTTTACCTCCACTATAATCCCTTTCAGGTATACACTCGGCCTTGTACTTTATACGTTGGTTGAGCTCCGGTATTATACATATTCCGTATCAAATATATCTAGCGTGCATTACAGCGATAATGTTAATTTATGCAATAGATTTCAAATCGAGTACAGAGCGTATCGGAACTATATAGTGCATGACATGATCATACAGTGTTATGTAGAGTGTTTTATACGTCTAGATTACTTTCTAGATCCATTCTTTGATGGAGGATTCTATCTATGTAGATAGTTTCCTTTTTGCATTTGTAAATTATCATATGTGAGCCAACTAATTTTCTTCTATGATGCGCTTTTATTTCATTAATTGATTTGCCAATATCAGGATTTAGGCAAATACGTTCAATTTCACTAAACACCTCTTTATAGTATATTTCAGCCTGTTCAATTGACCAATTCTCTGTTGTATACTCCCAAATTGTATCTATATCTTCTAAAGCAAGTGTACTTATTTCAGAATTCATTTAGATGCACTCGTTTTAAGTTTAGCTAAATGTTTAACTGGATCGAAATTTTTAACATATCCACTTTTCTCACCTGCTTCAATTGCTTCCCTTAGTAACCTGATTTTTTGTTCTCTTTCATCTACTAATCTGAGACCTGCACGAATTACTTCACTTGCAGAAGCGAATCTTCCAGATAATATGCTTTTTTCGATAATACCTTCGAAATGTTCACCTAGTGTAACTGATGTGTTTTTTGACATGATTTGAATCTTTTATACAAATATACCAATATTTGGTATTAAATACAAGTCTGCTAATTCACCCTACATTCTACATAACTACTCTATAGATTCACCATTAGAAAGCCTGATTTAATTAGGAACTTCGAATCGAATTATCTTTTTATTCGATTTATAATAGTCTATATCATCGACTTGATTATATTAGTCGAAAGATTTAATAAAATAAACAGCAATGGCAAAATCAAGAAAAAAAGAAGAGCGCAAAAGAAAAGCGAAGGAAACGGAGAGAAAATTTTTCAAGGTAGCAGCAATCGTCACCGTTGTATTGCTTGCCTTGGTATACTTTATGTTCGCTAATTCATAGAAAAAATCGATACGTTCAAGTATCAAAGTATTACGCATTAAGGGCATTAATCATATCTACCCAAAACGTATTACCTCACATATATTAATTAAATATCATGTTTGGCACGCTTATTGAAAATATAGTAAGCATATGAGTTTTGGTTATTAATTGAGTAATGCCCGAGTTTTCGTCTTCTCGGGCTTTTTTTATGCCCCTATCTGAAGTATGGACTCCGAATGCTTCTCTACTCCATTATCTATTTTGAGATTACATTACTATTGGAACCAATAGTTTACCGGAATATAGTACCCAAATCATAGTAACGATTGCTGAGGCATTCATACCCAACCCAAAGAGCTTCATTTGGCTTAAGGAGTAAGGTTTATCTTTAAAAACGAAGCATACATCTATCAGCATCCATAAGGCAAATACTCCTAACATCCCAGATAACAAGAGATCCTCAAACCAAAAATAAAGGAGATAGGTCTCAATTACTAAGAAGCCAATCATAAGATATTTTGTGTATTTCCTACCGATTAAGGTGGCCGTCGTTTTCTTCCCTGCTATCTTATCTGGCTCAATATCCATCAACTCTCCAGCTATATGCGCTTGGAATGCGAATAAGGTCAGATATAGAAATGTCTGCCAAGGAATCATTTTCAAGTCATTTAAATAAATACTCAGCAGCACTGTACCCACATATCCAGCTTGAATCAGAATTTCAAATGGAGGGCGTTCTTTTATTCTAAATGGTGGGTAATTGTAGACAATATTAACCAGTACCATAATTATTAAAATCACAAGCATTTTCCACCCTCCAACCATAATGAAATAGACCATGAATGGTAGCGTGATGATAGCTATCTTTTTGGGTACATTATCTAGATGATCTTGAGAAGCCTGAGCTCCAAAAAGAAAATTCCCTTTTCGATCATTGATTCTATCTGCCGAAATATCATTACAATCATTGAGACCATACACCAAGTAATTCAATGGAAACGTAACGAATACAAAACCTATCCAAAAAGGTATTTGCTCCCAAAATCTATCTTCGAGTGTAAAAGGAACTAGATAAATCCAAATCGTTGGAAACCAGAGACCTGGCCTTGATATTTTTAGATCTTTAAGCATTATGCTTCTAAGATAATACTCTTATCGTGAGTATTAGATTCCTATGCATTAATTAACCTAAGTCTAATCTTCTGGCCGACGCCATCGCCAAGCTGTTAACCCACCTCAACATTTTCTACTATCTCAAGGCCATAACCGATGAGGCCTACCCGTTTCCTAGGATTGCTGGTCATCAGTTTTATCTTTTGCACACCCAAATCTCTTAAGATTTGAGCACCTACGCCGAAGTCTCTTTGCTCTGTACTCGCTGAAGGATTGTTATCTGGATTCGTGTCTAATTCTTTAAGCTTCTCAATGATTTCATCACCTTTCTCTCCATGTCTAATATATAATAAGACTCCTTTACCTTCTTCACTGATCTTGTATAATGCGGAATGCAATTTTTCGGCATAGCCGTCAAATAATATCCCCAAAATATCACCCGTTTCGGTATTAGAGTGTACTCTAGTCAATATAGGATCTTCCGAATTGATATTACCTTGAGATATAGCTAAATGCACATCATCCGTATTGATCTGACGATATGCAGTCACATCAAATTCTCCATATTTAGTCTTGAGCGTAGTGGTCATTTCTTTCTCTACTAATCTTTCCGTTTTCATTCGGTAAGCCACAAGATCCTTAATAGAGATCAGCTTAAGATTATGTTCTTTGGCGATGGTGATCAACTGAGGCAGTCGAGCCATTGATCCATCTTCATTGAGTATTTCAGTAAGTACTCCGGCAGGATATAAGCCTGCTAAACGTGCTAAATCAATTGTAGCTTCTGTATGACCTGTACGACGAAGCACACCACCCGCTTTGGCTATCAATGGAAAGATATGTCCTGGTCTTGCAAAATCATTGGCCTTGGTATTGGGATCTACCAATGCTTTGATACCTGTAGATCTATCATAAGCCGAAATACCCGTAGTACAACCTTGACCTAAAAGATCGATACTCACCGTGAAAGCCGTTTCATGCAGCGCAGAATTTTTCTTAACCATAAGTTCTAGATCTAACTCTTTGGCTCTGCTTGCTTCTATCGGCGTACAGATTAAGCCTCTACCGTATCTCGCCATAAAATTAATCTGCTCAGAAGTGACCAGCTCAGCAGCACAAATAAAGTCTCCTTCATTTTCACGATCTTCATCATCTACTACTATGATTATCTTACCGTTTTTAATGTCTTCGATAGCATCTTCTATCTTGTCTAATGTTACGGTGTCTTGACTGATTTTTGCTTCTGTCATTTGATCCTTTTATTTATATCAATTTAAGCCTTGGCTTGGATAATTTTATTCAATTTGGCTACATGTTCTTTCCAACTGTAGTATTCGACCACAAAAGTACGAGCATTCTGCTGAATATCTCTATATAATTGGTCATCGTTCAATAGCTTTTCGATCGCCTTTGCGAATTCTTGCGGATTATCAGCAATCAATATCTCTTTACCATCTGCAGCGCCAATTGCATTATTGACTTGTGTCGTAGTAATACTTGGTAATCCAATGGCCATCGACTCGAGTATCTTGTTTTGCTGCCCAGTACCTGAAAAGATTGGAGCTACAAATACCTTCGCACTTCGATAAGCCTCTCGAATATCATCTACCCAACCTACTATGGTAACGCGCTTACTAGCCAATTGTTGAACTATTGGAGTGGGTCTAGCTCCAGAAATAGTTAAAGTCATGCTACTTACCAGTGGTAATATATTATCGTGGATGTATACCGCTGCGGCTTCATTAGGTGGATAACCCATATTACCGATAAATGCAAGGTCGGAAGTCGATGACTCAGTAAGACCAAAAGAAAAGAATTCGGTATCAATACCATTAGGAACCACATGTACGAGATCTGGATTAGAAATCTCCATATAAGATTTATCTTGCTCAGAAATTAAAGTGTGATGATCGAAGTCTATAAATATCTTGGACTCATATTTTCGCATCCGCTTAGCTTCTGTAGTAAAGAGCTTCTTTTTAAAACCTGTATTTATCAAAGCACGTTTCTCCATACTCTCGCCAAAAGCATCCATGTAATCGATGGTCTTGGGAAGATTTAATCTTCTCGCATATTCGGCGGCTCTAGGAAGTTGACAGTATACGTGTTCGATATGGTGCCGTTGAGTAATTTTCTCAATAGCTTTCATAATGGCTGGATCATAAAGCTGTGACACCTGTATAGGTAATCCAGTAGATAAGGCAGATAATCTATTCCACAATCTTACACCCTTCGTAATATCAAAATGATATTGTGCTCCGACATAAGGTTTGAGCTGTTCTTTATCCGATTCAGAGGCTTCTTCATCCGAGACTGAAACCAAAGTAATATCATTCCATTTGGCCAATTCTCGAATCTGATAATACAACCTAAGTTTATCTCCTTTTTCAAGAGGATAAGGAAATCTACTGGATATGATTAAAAGCTTCAAAAGTGACTTAATTGTATGTTGATCTATTTCTTGCCACAAAAGTAAGCAATACAAAGCTTTGAGTGGCGCTTTAGTTAAGAGGGTGAAACCCTTTAACGAAAGCTCGCTTTGTAGCAGATATATCAATATCTTCCCTTGAAGGGTTCTACCCTCTCAAGCGAAGATATCTTTGAAGGGTTCTACCCTTTGAAGGAAACTATCCCTTTTACAGTAGCTGGCTTTTGGTGAAGTTCGTTAAGAGGGTGAAACCTTTTAACGAAAGCTCGCTTTGTAGCAGATATATGCAATATCTTTCCTTGAAGGGTTCTACCCTCTCAAGGAAAGATATCTTTGATGGCTTACCCTCTCAAGGATAATATCCCTTTAACGAAAGCTGACTTTTGGTGGAGCTTTAGTTAAGAGGGTGAAACCTTTTAACGAAAGCTCGCTTTGTAGCAGATATATCAATATCTTTCCTTGAAGGGTTCTACCCTCTCAAGCGAAGATATCTTTGAAGGGTTCTACCCTTTGAAGGAAACTATCCCTTTTACGAAAGCTGACTTTTGGTGGGGCTTTAGTTAAGAGGGTAAAACCCTTTAACGAAAGCTGGCTTTGTAGCAGATATATGCAATATCTTTCCTTGAAGGGTTCTACCCTCTCAAGGAAAGATATCTTTGAAGGCTTACCCTCTCAAGGATAATATCCCTTTAACGAAAGCTCACTTTGTGGCTAAATGCTTAGACCATTTCGTTAAAGAATGATCGTAGGTCTTTTGCTTCAGAAGGTTTGATCCTTCCTCCAAGTATAAGTCGCAGTTCTCTTCTTCGACTGGCACCATCAAATAGCTTTTGTTCTTCACTACTTACAGGTCTTACTTTTGGGACAGGAATAGGTTTTTTACGATCCGAATCCAATGCTACAAATGTCAGGTAAGCATGATTGGACTTGCGCGCATTTTTACCAGTGATATCACTTGCAGTAACTTCTACATAGATTTCCACTGAGGTGGTAAAAGCCTTAGTCACTCTTGCATTCAATGTAATGACATCACCTAAGTGAATTGGACTTTGAAAAGATACATGATCTACGGAAGCCGTTACTACATGCGCCTCAGCATGTTTGGCTGCACAAATACCTCCAGCTATATCCATCCATTTCATAAGGTAGCCACCCATCAAATTACCTAATGGATTCGTCTCATTAGGCATAATTAGTTCGGTCATAGTAGTCGCCGACTCTACCACTAATTTCTCTTCTCTTTCTTTACTCATATATAGTTAAAGGGTATCTTAGTTAATCTGTTCAATAATATTCTTTACTCTGGCTTCCACTTAAATCCAAAAACCTCTGCAAAGTTAGTTTTAAGTCGGTCTTTTGCTTCTTGGAGGTCTACTTTATTTCCGAGTTCTCTAGCTATCGATGTTACTTCTTTATCTTCTTCTTGTATTCCACAGGGTACTATATTATCAAACATGCTGATATCTGTATTCACATTGAGTGCTAATCCATGCAAGGATACCCATCTACTCATATGTACTCCTATCGCACAGACTTTACGCTTTCTTGAGTGCTTAGCATTTGGTGCAATCCATACACCTGTGAAATCTGGTTCTCTATATCCTTCGATACCATATGTGGCCAACATGCGAATGACTACCTCTTCCAGATCTCGAACATACTTATGTAAATCGTGATAAAATTCATCTAAATCTAAAATTGGATAAACGGTCAATTGGCCAGGTCCATGATATGTTATATCTCCACCGCGATTGATTTTAAAATACTCTATAGACTCTTTTTTTCTGCGCTCTTCAGAAATCAACAAATGATCTTCACTCCCACTCTTACCTAAAGTGTATACGTGAGCATGCTCACAGAAAATAATCGAATGTTCTTGACGCATCTTTTCTCTTGCAGCAGGATCTAAATCTCTCCAGAGTACTTTATTGGCTTTCAGATCATTATGCAATTGGGTCTGATAATCCCAAGCCTCTTGATAAGTAACCTCATTGATCTCTTCGTATCTGACTGTCGGTAAGGAATTGATATTGAATGATTTGTCTTATGAATGATAGGTTTTCAAACACAATACATATAATAGTGTTATATATTTGTATTCTGTACCAAAGATATCAACATGAAGACTATTCTATTAGTTGCGACATTATTTATTTGTGTAAATCTATCTGCTCAGCAAGTACATGATTTTACAGTGACCGATACTGACGGCGTGGTACATAATATCTATACAGATCACTTAGACCAAGGACAAACAGTGGTACTAAAGCTGTTTTTTGTGGCTTGTCCTCCTTGTAATGCCATTGCTCCGTCTGTACAAAGTTTGTATGAAGACTGGGGTGAAGGAGCTTACGACGTAGAATTTATGGAAATTACT
Source organism: uncultured Saprospiraceae bacterium (assembly GCA_937927575.1). Lineage (GTDB taxonomy): Bacteria > Bacteroidota > Bacteroidia > Chitinophagales > Saprospiraceae > UBA1994. The sequence goes on from CALBEE010000099.1 coordinate 24,590, forward strand.
ACTCGAAGTAATGATGATGATATGGATGTTGAAACTTATAAAAACACTCATAGTCTCACCTTCCCAGGAATTAGTGCAGATGGTAATGCTCCAGCGGCGGTAGATCCTATTAAAAATGGAGATTATGGACCTTACTTTGGAACACCTTCCTTCGCTGTCATCGCTCCAGATGGTACGATAGATTATGGCCTCAGCTTTAGTCAATTAAACTCCGCTATAGCAGCTACCGGTGCGACTGGATCTGATGAGGTAGCGCCTGAATCAACTACAATCAACTTATCTTTTGCTCACCCTACCGGTAAGACCATTGATGCAAATTATTTGACCGCGACTTTACATCCAGCTGGAGCTTCTAGTCCGTCTTATAATATTTCAGAAATTACAAATGGGTCATTAACATTTGAATATCCAAGTGCTTCATTTCCTGAAATTGAAAATCCTACTATTTCGATTTCCACTAATGCACCAGCTAATACGGGTGGCTTATCTGCACTTGATATTGTGAAAATGAGAAAGCATATCTTAGGATTTGAAGATCTACCATTTACTTGGCAGTTGATAGCAGCCGATGTGAGCGGAGAAGGAAATGTTTCTTCCTTAGATATAGTTCGTTTGCGAAAAGTGATACTCGGATTCGAAGACGAGTTCCCTAATCAGTTACCTGGATACTTCATTACTAATGCAACAAATCCATTGACTCCAAATCCTGGAAACGAAGTAAATATTGAAGTTGAGGTAATTAAAAGAGGAGATTTAGACTAAGGAGTAATATGATTATTAATCCTAACTCTTTGAAAAAAACAACTATAAGTCATCTGTACAAGTCGCTTTAACATCTAAGCGGGTCTGTAGACAAACTCGCGGAGCGTTTGGGTTGTCTACAGTTTTATGTTTCTTTTTGGGGCAATCACACATATTGGAATCTATCTTGTTCATTTAGTTAAGAAAAAGCCTTGTTTCCAATATGTGAACTATTAAATCTTAACTAAATTTTGAATGCCAAAAACGAAAACCGCGTCATAGAGTGGCTTATGACGTAAACGCTCGGAGACCTAGTGGAATGTGGCTTGCGTAGCAAACACATGGGCTAGGTAGCGAATCTAAGCTTACATCCAATCAGAATTCTTTAAACTAGATTATAAAATTTCTGCTTATCAACGGTTTTAGAATGATAAAAGAAGGAAATCGAGCTAAAAACAATACCTGTCCACCCCTTGTCCACCTAGATAATTAGGCGCTTCTGGCCTATTGACGGAAATTTGGATTATTAATTAACACCAAAATTAACCGCCATGCCAAAGCAAACCTTTAAGGGAATTATTACCCTTTTCGCATTAGTCCTGACTTTCCAAACCATTAGCGCGCAGCTTGAAGACCGAGAATGGTATTATGGATTTACTGCAGGAGTCACTCAATCTTCAATACAAGATATTCAGACTTCATTGATCAGACCTATCTTTCCAGAAGGTAGCTATGATGCAAGATCTCAAAAGAGACTAGGATTTACTGGAGGAGCATTTGTCCACTATAGATTTAAAGATAGTCGCTTTGCTATACAACCAGAAATCTACTACTCCGATATGGGTGGTAGATTTCATTACGAGGATATATCAGAGCTCACATATGATATTGATCTCAAATATTCCTATTTACAAATCAATCCGAACATTAAGTTCTATATGATGAAAGGATTCCATGCTTCATTAGGGCCTCAACTCGGATTGATTATTAATAGATCTAATCTGACTTATACATCCAATCAGCCAGAACAGGGACCTGACCTACAAATACAACAAAGCCTAAGAGAAGTCCTCAAAGGAAATAGTATTGTATCTGTAGCATTAGGTGCCGGCTATGATCTACCAATGGGATTAAGTCTGAATTTCAAATATGTAGTGGGCATCTCAGACAGTATGGAGACTTTGGCCAATGGCTTTTATTTTATTGAAAATAAGAATTCAGTTAGCAGCATGCAGTTGACCGTAGGTTATGCGATTCCTTTTGTCAATTAGGCAAATTGCTGGTTTACACGAGAAGGCAGCAGAGCAATGGCGGCTATTGTGGGTTGTGGGAGCGGCCCTTGAGCGCTGCATTAGAGCCGCCTAGGGTTTTGCTCCTCTTTTTGCCAATGCAAAAGAGGAACCGTCGGTAGACAAAGAACCTCTTGACTTATCTATTATCCAAAGAATTGAAATCATGATCCGAAATATAAATATTCTTATTCTTTGCCTTTTTGCGCAATTCTCCTTTGCTCAGATCATTTGGCTGGAACCTACTCAAAAAGATGGCTTGGATGTCCTCTCCGATAGAATAAGCCATCAAGAATATGAAGTAACCGAAAAAACAAAAACGATCAACTACCATAATGCCATTGGTATCACAAATCCAATTCATCTTGATCTAGGCGAAAGCAATCTGAATCAATGTAATATCTATACTGTATATCGCCCTTCAGGTCATGCAGAAGAACAACTCATATGGAGTGTGCAATCGCAATCTCAAGATCAGCTGACGTTGACAGATCGAAGGATGGTAGATTATACCAAAAGTAAGTTTATGAACTTCTTGGATCGATCACCATTGGATGTTCAGATCAATAATTATCAGCATTACCAAAATGCCTATCCTGGAGATCAGATATTGATCGGTGGAACACCTTCTAATACAAAAGTGCCTGTACAATTATTCAGAGGAGATATAGCAGAACTGATCGTATTTGATCAGATGCTCGCTCCTATGGCCAAGCAACAAATGGAAAGCTATCTCGCATTAAAATATTCTATTCCTTTAGCAGAAAATTTAGATTATGTCGATGGAAATACGGATGTAATTTGGAAGGCTAATAAAGAAACCAAATACAAAAATAGAATCGCAGGAATCGGAAAAGATAGTCGTACAACATTAAATCAAAAACAATCTCAATCATCACTTGGAACGGGTACGCTAAGCATTGGAATTGGCAACATCGAAAATCGCAATAGAGATAATCAAAATGAGTTAGCCGATCAAGAATATCTACTTTGGAGTGATGATGATGGACTGATCAACTACGAAACCCAAGAAGCACAAAATCCAATACTCCAACGCAAATGGAAATTATATACTAAAAGATATCAAAGCCATCAAAACGTCGTACTGCGAATTGATCACAAAAACCTCATCCAAGATTTAGAAATAGATGAAAAACTTTGGCTTTGTATAGATCCATCTGGAGCAGATGAATTTAAGATGAGAGAAACACAATTCATTCCTCTTGCATCTTTTCATGACTATCATGAGACTTTACCTTTTTCTATAGAAAATCAAAATGACTTACATTTTAGCTTTATGAAAGCACCAGAGATGTGGGCGGCGATTGACTTAACTCTTCCAGAATGTGGAATCAATAATGGATCTATAAATGTCAAAGCTATTGGTGGAAATGCACCGTATCAAATCACTCTACAAAGTGAAGATTCACACCACCTAGTAACAGTCACGGAAGAAAACGAAATCTATACCTTGAATGATCTCAAAGCTAGTAAGTATCAACTCATCATCAAAGATGCGAAAGATAGAGAATGGACAAAAACATTTTATCTCAATAATAAAGAAATAGAAATTCCTCAACTAAAAAACACCTATTACTTAGAAGAAGAAACCTTAACTATTGATGCCGACCCTTTCGATAAAAATGACTACGAATATCAATGGCGATTAGGAGCAGAAATTATTTCAAATCAAGCATCTATCTCTTTTAGCCAATCAGGAAAATACCAATTGATCATTAGCGATGGTGCATGTATATTTCAAAAAGAAATACAAGTCATCGATTTAGAAAATAATATTTCTGATCTCATTATCTATCCTAATCCAACCACAAGTGGCTACTTCAAATTACAGGCAACGCTCAAAGAAGCTACGACTTATACTATCGAAGTCCATGACTTAAATGGAAGACTTTTGTATTCGCAAACGCATCCAGAAGCCAAATACCTCGAATGGGATGACTGGATCTTAAGATCAGGCGTGTATCTGATTTCCCTACATTCTGGCAATGATATCGAAACCAGAAAACTAATTGTCCAATAATTTAATTCCCCCAATTCCAAATAAAAAAATCATGAGAGCTTTCTTTTATATAGCCATATTTATTTTCTCCTCTATCCAAATAGGATTTTCTAATACTACGAAAATAGATACTGTACCTCAGACTCAAAACATCGGCCATGTGTCTACATCCTGGGATGATTTTATGATAGCAAGTCCTAGTGACAATATCACATTGATGCAAGCGCCTCAACCTTCCAAAACTGGAGATGCTACATTATCATTTCCAATCAAATTACCAGACGCAAGAGGTGGTCTATCACCAAGCCTCAGCATTACATATAGCAGTGAAGCGGAAAGCAGTTGGTTAGGTAAAGGTTGGGATCTTTCTTTATCTTCATTTACTTTGGATACAAGATGGGGAGTACCTAGATACAGTACTACAACGGAGAGTGAAATCTATCTTTTTGACGGAGCACAGATGGGTCCAGTATTTCATCGATCGGTCGAATATCCTAGAGAAGCAGATCGAGAATTTCACCTAAGGCAAGAAGAAGCTTTTCAAAGAATCATTAGAAGAGGAACGTTTCCTAATAATTACAATTGGGAAGTAACCGACAAAGACGGAACATTACATCTATATGGAAATTCATCTAATGCACAACTCAAAACTCCGGCAGGGCAAATCACCGAATGGCATATATCCTCTACTAGAGATGCCAATGATAACTTTATAGAATACAACTATCAAACCATCGAAAAATCAGGTGGTAAAATGATCTATCCAGAAAGCATTAGGTATAATGGTCATGCAACAACTGCAGGTAAATATCTTGTAGAATTTAAACTCAGAACCACAGAACGAAATGACGCAAATATCAGTTGTCGCACAGGAATGAAAAGAGTCGTTGCGGATCTATTGGACGAAATCATAATCAGTTATGACGGACAGATTATCCGATCTTACAAACTCAATTATATAATAGGCGCATTCGAAAAAACGCTACTTTCTTCTATCGCAGAATATGATCAAGACGGTGCATTCTTCTACGATTATAATTTTGATTATTATGATGACGTAAGAGTCAATGATGTATACCAACCATTTGCCAATGAAGTAGACTGGACCGTACCTAATGATGATGTAGAATTTAGTAGCATCTCTGGATCCGTAGATGGTTTTGATTCTCAACCTACCATATTAGGTGGAGCAAAATCATGGAGTATTGGTGGAGGATTGGCGGTCACTATAGGTCCACCTTTCAA
>CALBEE010000100.1 GCA_937927575.1 uncultured Saprospiraceae bacterium
TTCCATTCTTTTATAACTACTACGCTTTCCTTTTACCGTTATCTCACCATCTTTATAAAGCATCACTGTAAGATCAGTAGGAGCTACCGTAACACTATCTGACTCTGGCAAAGGAATATTAATTTGTACCATTGACGAAGTAAGCATGAAAAATATCAGCAATAAGAATATGATATCCGTTAGGGACGACATACTAAATTCAGCACTGACTTTATTTCTCTTTTTCATATAGTGATCTTAACGATAATAGAACTCCAAATAGAAGTCATTTATTCTAATTAGATGGCTCTTGTAAGAGATCCATGAAATCAGTAGTCACACGTTCCATCTTAAAAACCACTTTTTCTACACTTGCTACTAAGAGGTTATATCCTACGAATGCGATAATACCAATGAACAATCCAAATGCCGTTGTCAATAAGGCTTGATAGATTCCTTCTGCCAATTGTGCCGGACCTACAGCGTCAGATGTCGCCATAGTCTGGAATGCCATGATCATACCTGTTACAGTTCCAAAGAATCCAATCATTGGAGCTGCTCCTGCAATACTCGCTAAAGTAGAAAGATTCTTTTCTAGTTTAAATATCTCTAGGTTACCTACATTCTCAATAGCAGCATCGATATCTCTTAGAGGCTTTCCGATTCTTTGAAGCCCTTTTTCTACCATTCTTGCCATTGGACTATCCGTCGTAGCACATGCTGCTTTAGCTCCTTCTATATTACCAGCTGCCACTGCTGATCTAATATTATTCATGAAGCTTTCATCAATTCTACCAGCTCTCTTAATCGTCATATATCTCTCAAAGAAAATGTAAACTGAAATAATCGAAAGAAGCAATAGGATACCGAAGATACCCCAACTTAAAGGCCCTCCATCTATGATAATACCGATTATGTTTTGTGCAGCACCTGTCTCTTCTACTTCTGGAGCTTGGAATAAGAAAAATCCTAATTGGAACATTAGCGTTGTTGTTTGTAATCTTTTAAAGAATGTATGAGCATCATGAACGATACTCAAATGCAATTAATTATTGCATAGACACAAAATTAACAATTAAATTTATATATTAAATAAAATCATCATTTGTTTAATCATAAACTTAACTCTATGATTATCTGCTAGTTACAATCAGATCATATGCCTTAAAAACCCTGTATTACATAATTGTTGGATATATACATGATCAGAACGACCATGCAGAAATAGAAATCAATTCTTATCTGACGACTGTTACATCTCCACTTTTGACGATCACATCATCAGTAGCAGTACGTATTTCTAATGTATATACGTATACACCAGGATTTACAGTCGTTCCATTATACTTGCCATCCCAGCCTCTAGATGATTCACCTACTACCATATCTTCCGCTTCATAGATTTTATTTCCCCATCTATCATAGATCAGTAAACTCTCTATCATGACATCTTCGTCTTCTCCTTGGACCCAAAAGATATCATTGTTACCATCTCCATTCGGTGAAAAGACATTAGGCGCATATATCTCTACGCTAGTATCTACTCGTATTGAGATTTCTTGCATAGCGCTACAACCGTCAATGGTTATCAATTCGGCTGTAAAAGTCGTATTAGCCGTGCGATTAAATTCTAATGTACTTCCTTGATCTATAAGATTACCTTGAGCATCATACCAATTGATCTCTGCCACATCAATATCATCTACAGAATACTCTAATTCTAATAATCCAGTGGCGTAGTATTTAATCTCTATTTCTTCAGGAAGATCTAATACTATTTCATCTGGCTTGACTAATGTTATTTCTTCGATATATTCACATCCATTGTTATCTATGACTAATAGATTATAAATTCCATCAGTCAAATTATCAAGAGGTACAGATGCGTCTATCGGCTCATCATTGATAGATAATGAATAAGGCGCAGACCCTCCGACTACAGACTCTATAAATATGTATCCATTATCTGTATAATTACAAAGTGGATCTTCAAACTCTCCTAATACAGCAGTGGGTACATCTTCATTTTCAGTAATACTTAATGTATCTCTAGATTCACATCCTAATTCAGTATTGGTTACTACTAATTCATATTCACCAATAGTATTAGCAATTACATTAGCTTCATCTACTATATCCAAGGCTTCTCCTTCAATTACATTCCATTGGTAATGATAAGGACCTGTAGAGGGAATTTGCGCTACAATGGCCACTTCAGCGGTATTACAATTCCAAAGCATATCTGGTCCAACACTTATCGCCGGCCAATCTTTAATATCGTTAATGGCAAATGTGGATGTGTTAGAACAACCATTGAAAGCAGTTACAGTAAGCGTATAGTTTCCAGCCGTCGAAGTCGTGATTTCTAATTGGTCAGAGGAAATTCCAGGTCCGTCCCATTGCTGAGATCTAATCGCTACGTCTGAAGTATAGCTCGCCAAGACGCTTTCATTAATACAATCTAGATCACTATAATCTGGAGTCAATGATGGTATGGCCAAATCACCACTTACGCATATTTCTTCTATAGTTTCGCAGCCATTGACTCCCACCACAGTTACTTGATACATTCCAGTATCACTCACCATCGGAGATAGGTCGTTAGAAGTCCATACACCTGGTCCACTCCAGGTAGAAGAACTCACTGCGATATCACTTACCACTGTAATCATACCTGATGGATCATCACATGTTAAGATGGGTGGTGTTATATCCAATGAAGGCAGTTCACTGCTTTCTGTAATTTCTACCGTATGAGAAATCAAACATCCGCTTACAATATCGTCTGAAGTGATCACTACCGTATAACTTCCCTGAGCAGTAACATCCAAAGTGGCAGCATTGCCTAAAGGATTATTATTTTCATCCGACCATTGATAATTCAGTGATTCATTATTATTAATCGTGTAAGTAGGATCTATAGTAATAGAAGTATTCTCACAGTCTATTTCAGTATCTCCATTATAAGAAATATTGGCACTAAGATCTATCAATGTAAATGATGTAGTGAGACAATTATCAGCATCTTCTATTTCAATTGATCCTGCATTACAGTATTGTTGTCCATCAAACTCGTAGCAATCTTCAGCACAAATAAAAAAGGTACCTATATCTTGGATACTGCTCGATGTAAATACGATAGATTGAATGAAAGTGGTACATCCTACTTCGCATTGAACTACGGCATCAGCTGTATAAGTACTATCACAATAGGTATATTCGGTTCCCTCACATTGTGTAATTTGAGGTAAAACTTCCAGTACTCTATCTTCTACTGAAATAGTTATCGGTTCGAAGATGACATCTGCCACGGTACAAGAATTCATTCCTCCAAATACCGCAGGATTAAATTCCGCGTTTGTGGTAACTTGATATTCACCTTCATTGTAAAAAATAATTTCAGTACATGAAGAATTTCCGTCTCCTATAATATCGTAGGCATCAGCTAGGGCTATCGAAGCATCAGCAGGTGTGCCGGTAACTACCCACTCAAAACAAGCTACATACTCCAAATCCTCTCCTGTAATATCACCACATGAGAATCCACCAATGTTAAGATCCGGAACAGCAAAAGAAGCCTTGATTTGATCACCTTTGCAAATTACAGTCTGAGTGGCATCGATCGAGACATTTACATCTTCTGGCTGCTCAGGAGTAGAAGTATCTATTCCACTGATCACTTCAAATTTATAATCACAAATAGAACCTGCATATCCGTCTACAAATAAATAGTAAATATTGCCTGGGACCAGATCATTCAAAGCTATATTAATTGGGCTTACACCAGGTGCCGAATAGCAAAAGAGAGGATTGCCAAAAGTGCAATCTTCATAAATTCCAGTTTGCAATCCAAAAAGTGGAAATCCATTAGAAACGCATGATCCAGGAACGATATCTATCTCTATTGAAGATTCACAGGGAATAAATGAATACCATTGGATATTATCGATATCTCCTGCATTATTACATAAGTCTTCTGGATGTGAACCCATCGAAGTGTCTGTAGGCATATCTGGAAGTGTCCCACAGTAACCATCGAAAACATCACCACAGAGAAAAATAGCCGAATTACAATCGCCTCCATTAGGCAAAATATCATCGAAACAGCTCTGCCCAACCATAGCGAATGGCAGCAAAAGTATTGCGATTAGGGATTGTAATAGTTGGGTGCGCATGATCTGTTAATGGGTACTCTAATATATACTTTTTTAATAATATATATTAGAAGTGTATAAAACGCTGATAATCAAAGTTAATTGCTCCAAATTGAAACGTAATTATTAGCGAGTGCAAATATAAAAACGAATCTCGGAACCCTTGTTAAAATATGATGTTTAACTATTAATCATACGACATTAATTGCATTATGAAGACACTTGTATTTGGAGCCAGCACTAATCCACAAAGATACTCTTACAAAGCTATCGAAAGACTGAAGGCCTTTAACCACGATATTGAAGCTATTGGAGGCCGTGAAGCGGAAGTTTTAGGAATTAAAATTCAAATTGGCCACCCTGATTTATCCGATGTATGTACCATCACTATGTATATGGGTGCTTCTAGGCAAGCTGATCATGAAGAATACCTATTGAGTCTAAAGCCAAAACGCATTATTTTCAATCCAGGTGCTGAAAATGACTCTTTAGCTCAAAAGGCTCGAGAGAATAATATTGAAGTTTTAGAAGCTTGTACTTTAGTAATGTTAAATACTGGACAGTATTAAAAATGTGTTTTATTAGCTGTTAAGGGACTAAGCTACTAGCGGCTTAGGGAGAAAAATAAGCTTCTAAAGTCTGGAGATGTGGGATGATATAGAAAAGAATTGTTGAAGCTTTGAGCTTTTGCGCTACCATTATGAAATCCTACAAAGAACTGCACAGCTAAAGAGTTTATTGACCTTATTCCTTCCAATTTGAAGGCTTAATATCCTATAGCGGAAGAGTAAATATTCTAATATCTAAAAGCTCATAAAAAGAAGCTTCAGATATTATTTCCTCTTAGATCTTCGAGCACCTTTTGGCAATTTCTTTCCAAAATGCTGTACCCAGAATCTAGAATGTCTAGCAACACCCATTTCTTCGACCTTTGGGTTCATAAGCATTCGACAATGACTTGGACTTTCTATCCAATCACGCATCACTTCTCTAAAAGATCTTTGCCCTTCCCCTAAGTTTTCGCCTGCGATCTGCCAAGGATATCCAAATCCATCTAATCGATCTCCTATATCCAGTCCATTGGCACTAAAATGAGAGAAGAATCTTTTGTCCTTCATTTCTTTGGCATGTGACAAAGCAGATTTATATAACATATCATCCCAAACTACTGCTTTTACAGGACGCATATACTCATTACCGCAATAGCATCCTTCAGCTCTTAGATTATTGACTCTAGACAACATCATCTCTTTGATATCATCTGATGGATAGATATCTAAACTGCTATTTTCCATGGAGGTAGAAAATAGAAATACTAGCGATATGACTAATGCATTATACATACGTATGTGAATATAACGAATTAGATGGGTAGATGTTGCAATTTCTATCTAGATGGACATATCATGAAATCGAACTAAATAAGTTTATAGTCGTCTTCGATATAAGCTAAATTAATGAAGGAAGAAGCGTAAATATAAATGAATGGACCTTTTATGCTAATAAGATTATAAGCATTGGATTCAAACAATTCGCATGGATAGACTCTTCTACAGCATAAAAAAGCCAATCAAAACTGATGTTTCAATTGGCTTTTATTCTTGGATACTGAACTGTACATTAATACAATGTATCAGTACTTTTATCTATAAGTCTAAATCCATTTCCGTGGATATTCACTATTTCAATGGACTTATCTTGCGCTAGGTATTTCCTCAATTTGGTCACGAAGACATCCATAGATCTTGCCGTGAAGTAATTGTCTTCTCCCCATATTTTCTCTAAAGCTTCTGATCTTGGTAAGACATCGTTCATTTTAATGCAGAACATTCTTAATAGATGCGCTTCTTTTGGAGAAAGTTTCTCTTGACCTGGCTCATCACCGTTATAACTTAATATCCTTAGTGGATAGTTGAATGTATATTTTCCAATGACAAATTCAGTTTCGTCTTCTTTTGGATCTGGAGCAGCTTGTGATCTACGTAAGATGGCTTGTAATCTTAATAATAACTCTTCGGAATTAAAAGGCTTGGTGATATAATCATCTGCTCCGATTTTAAATCCTTCTAGTACATCTTCTTTCAGCGTTTTGGCTGTTAAGAATATGATAGGTACATCTTTATCTTTCTCTCTTACTTCCTTAGCTAGAGTGAAACCATCCTTCTTAGGCATCATCACATCGAATATACATACATCAAAATCTCCTTCTGAAAACTTTTGAAATCCCATCTCACCATCTGTAGCAAGCGTAATATCAAAATCATTCATCTCTAAGTATGATTTCAGTACGTCTCCAAAATTTTGATCGTCCTCTACTAATAATATTTTTTGACCCATGGCTTTTCTATTTATGCTTTGTCTTTATGTATAGACTCAACTAGATCTATAATCGCTTCATTAAAAGTAATAAATTCCTAAGGATGTATTCACGTTTTAACTTATATATATGATTTAGAAGCTAAGACGACTAATTCATACTGCGCTTTGCCTCACGTGGAAGTGTTACAATGAAACTACTCCCTTTGCCTAACTCACTCTGTACTGATATAGTTCCACCATGCGCATCCACTATAGCCTTTACGTAGCTTAAGCCCAAGCCAAAGCCTTTTACATCATGTAAATTGCCGGTGTGTACCCTATAAAATTTATCGAAAATGTTTTTCTGGTTCTCTGAAGACATACCTATGCCATTATCCTTAATCGTAATTTTCACTCCTTTGCCCTTATCTTCCAAAGTGATATCGATTGCTGGTTTATCAGGTGAGTATTTATAGGCGTTATCTAATAAATTATGTACCAAATTAGAAATATGCGTATGATCGGCTATGATGGTCGGTCGCTCTGATCTGATGTGAGTACGCACAATTCCATCCTTACCTTGCACCAATAGACCAGTATGTGTAGCTGCTTGATTGACTACATCTATCATATTTACTTCAGTTCTATTTAAGGTGAAATCTTTACGATCTAAAACTGCCATTTGAAGTACCTTCTCGACTTGCGATAGCATTCGCTTATTTTCCTGTTTTATGATCCCTAAGAATCTCTTAATCTTAGATTGGTCACCTATAATATTAGGATTAAGAATAGAATCAGAGGCTAAAGAAATGGTAGCGATGGGTGTCTTAAATTCATGTGTCATATTATTAATGAAATCATTCTTCATCTCTGACACTTTCTTTTGTCTTACGATAACATTAATGGTGTAGATAAAACAAAATAAAATCAGGCCTGTAAACAGAATTGAACTTAAAATATTTTTGAGTACAGAATTGATTAAAAATTGTCCTTTCTGCGGAAAATAAAGATTGAGATACCCAGGCACATTTTCCCCCTCTTCGAATAGTGGAATCTTATAATCTGAATCATACAAACTCCTTCTATCGCTCTCCATATCACTGACCTGACTATCTCCTATGGAGACCACATAATTACCATTGATGATGAGAAAATTATTCTGTCTATTAGAAAAGATTCCATAATCATAATCCAATTCAATTCCTTGCTCATCTAAGGCATGCCTTATGTAATTGTCTAGCTTTTTCTTATTAATTTGCTCAAGTGAAGCATTAGAGCCAAGCCCTCCATACTTGCTTCCCATACTCAAATCTAATCTCCGTTCCCAATCACTCGTGCCACTATATTTCTTTTTAAGATTGAGTTGCTCTTCACTGATAAATTTGGTCTTTTTAGATTGATTAGCATAGGTAAGAATGTCATTACCTTTTACATCCGCCTGAATTCTATCTTTAGTTCTAGATATGGCAATAAGGACTTTATCATTGAAATTTTTCTCTGAGAGATCTATAGACCATTTGATCCAAACAAATTGAATAATAGATAATCCTATGAGAGCAGTGCTCATTAAAATTACTATGATCCAAATTGATTTTTTACCCATTTCGCTTTGCTACACAAGTTTAAGTTTTGAAAATAAAATCTCAAAAACTAAGACTACAGATTTAAGTAGTAGCTACCATAGATAGCAACTTAATAAATCCAGTTGTCACATTTTTTATTTTGATCTCTTAATTCAATTTAAACTGTACGGTAATACCGCCTTCCATATTCGTTCTATCGAATGAAGTACGACTATACGGCTTCGTCTTCGAATACTCAAAGAAGAATCTCAAATTAAGATTTTCACTCATTTCATAATCCACATATGGATTGATAAATAATCTGGTTTGCCCTCTTTGCGGTTGCGCATCTAATTCTTCACGGAATCTATATATCCATGTCACGTCATCACTAAAAGAGAAATCAAAATTCATAGTAATATTTCTTCCTCGTGTACTATTCACATTACCACCTCTTCCTCTTTTTCTTTTACTCTTATCATCCGTTAGAGGATCAGTTTTATCATCTTCTTCTTCACCTTTTTTCTTACGCTTTCCTTTCTTTTTCTTGCCACCAAACCCTTGGAAGTCTTTGATTGTATAAGCAAAGCCCATGATATATTCGGTTCCTAATACTTCTGTAAGATTACCTGCAGCAATACCAAGATCCAATCTCCTACTCTTACGATATTCAAAATCCAACTGGAGATCAGCCTTAGTTTTCAATGAAATACCAATTACAGGAGCGAACTGCTCATTGATAGAAATAGTCGGTACTTCTACTCGAGAATAGTAATTATCATTCGCTTTCTTTTCTCCAAATCTATCATCCTCTTCATACTCTGGCTGTGAATTAAATCTATTCACGCTGATCGTAGATTTATAACCATGCGTCAAAGAGAAATTACTGATGATATCCTTAAACATACTAAGTTTTGAAAGGCCATCATACTTTAAAGTCCAGTTAGGCTTTGGAATATAGTTATAATCCTTAATGGTTTGATCTAAGGATGCAGTCACATCTATATCATTAATCGTCTTATTGGTATAAGCTCCCAAAAACGCTGGAATCAATACATCCGTATTATCAGGACCAAAGCCTTCAGCATATTGAGGGAAGTCATCATTAAACTGACCTGCATTGGCCTGATTAGGTAAGGCTTCACTCACTTGTTCTCTTAAGGCGATAAAGTTTTGATACAGATTACTATTATCTTTAAAGAGCGTACTCAATCCAGAATATGTAGCTTCGAAAGAGCCAAAATCATATCCTGCATTCTGAATAAATTCTAACTCGCCGCTAGAGTTTTTATTTTTGAAAACTTCAGTATGTGTTTCTTGATAATTCTTACGGAAAGTAACATCAATATCAAAATCCTTAAATGGCTCAATACCTATTTTCAACTCCAAATTATGTCTTCGTGATTGAACAATTTCGTCACTAAAATTCGGTGAGGGATTGAAATAGTCATTTTGCACATTACTCACCAAAAAGTTATTAGGATTATTGACGTCGATATCTGGTTGCAAACCTCCAATAAAATTCCATCCAGGCGCACCAAAACCTTTACTCAACCCTAACAAATTCGATTGTGGCATAAATCCTGGTATTACCGTCGAAAGATCTTCTTTATAGGAAAATTTTACATCCCTCAATGCCAGTAAGGGTCTAATTAAAATTCTCTCTAATTTCGAAGGCCCCTCATCACCTTTCTTCTTATCCTTTTCTTTATCATCCTTGGAAGTTTTATCACCAGCAGCACCTAACTTACTTTTACCTCTCGTTCTACTTCTTCCTGTTCTTTTTCTTCCTGCCTTCCCTTTATCAATTGCTTTTAGGTAAGGGACTTTACTATACAATTTATCAAAAGAAAAGGTAACATTACCTGACCTTGCTTGATTATTAGAAATCACATTTCCAAGAGGAGTATCATTTTCATCTATCGTAATTAAAGCTCCACCTTCCCATCGATATCCAGCTTTATAATCCGCTTTGGCCGTAATCCAATCCATCCCTGGAATCAATTTAAACGGAAGCGAATAAGTCGCCGTTAGGTTATGGTCATAATTTTTACTTCTACCCAAATCACGCAAGTTTCTGTTTCTATATTCACTTACAAAGTTAGGGTTCGCTTCTATTTCTTCATTAAATGTCATTCCAGATTCACTTATAGGGTTACCTGTCTGATCTCTCCACTCTCTATCCTCTGGATTGGCTCTTATTCCGACCTGACGCAACTCATCTACCACGGCCGTAGCATTTGCCTTATAGGTAAATTTCAATGCTTTAGTGAGGTCCCATTTCAATCCATATCTACGATTCCAAATAAATCGCTGGTCATCAAAAGTAAATATGGGTGTATCCGGAAGTCGATAGGTACGCGTTGATTTTTTACGATTCAATGTGGTACCAAACGTAAACGAATTTGGTATCGGATTAAAATTAAATTCGCTAATCAACTTTAGTTTATCGTTTTTGATAAAGCCAAAAGGTTTTATTTGTCCACCCTTTCTATTGTAATTATAATCTAATCCACCCGTATGTTCTGTAATCCTATCTTCTTCTATTATAGGATCCGTATTTAGCGTTTGCGTATATGCATAGGATGCGCTTATATTGGATATATCCCAAGGATAACTGGTCTTCTTATCTTTACTTCTTGCTTTTTTGACATTAGTAAAGTTAAAAGTTTTTATCGTGGAAGTTTCTTGTGATCTGGCTTCTACTGCATCGCGATCTTCACCAGATTCAACTGCCTCATCGAAAGTAAGATCTTCTGAATAGGCTTCAAATTTCGGCGATCTTACCGACTTGCTATATTGCGCAAAAAATGGAATCGAAAGTCCTAATCCACCACCTGGCAATAACTTACTTAATTCTAAACTAGTAGACGCATCATAATCCAATTGCGAAAATTGATTTCGCTGCTCTAATTTCTGATCTAGTCCACCCCATCCATCACTAGTATAGGTAGTCGCAAAATTAAGTTCTCCTAGATCTGCCATTTGCATTTGCAGTCTGGCCGTCGCTGCATAACTTGCTTGCTCTTTGAATCCTGCAACACGTAGTTCATTGACCCACACTTTACCGCTTAATTTTTCTCCATCTTGCTCTCTCAGGTTAACGGCTCCGATTTCGATTTCTCTGACATTCGCCAAAGAAGGATTTCCTACTATTCTAAAATTAGCATCCGAACCATTATATGGAGGATAAATTTGAGTAAAAGGAACACCAGCTTTATTCCTTTCTATCTTCAAATTGGTAAATTCTTCTAAAGCTATATCAATGAAATTTTCATCTGGCCATATGATGCTCTTATCCGAAACTGGATCACCACTATCATTTCGCGAAACTTTTAATGGCAATCGATATTCGTAATAATTAGATTCAGAATCATCTCCCAACCTTATGAAAATTCCAACTTCACCATCACTAATTATTGTATCTGGGGTTGTGTTTTGAAGTTCCTGCAAATGAGTAAACATCTGCAGTTTGTCATAGAAGGTCAAATTAATTCCAGCTAACTTATTGATGGCAACCTCACAATTAGGCCCTAGACTATCAAAAGTCATTTCCAAACTTTTTTCATCTTGTCTTAATGCTGAAAAAGTATTAAATAACTCTTCTTGTTTAATGTTAGGTGGCGTCACATAATTAAATGGCGCATCAGTACTATTCTCTTCGATACCTACATCATCGACACTAAAAGCAATATCTACAGTATCAGATAGCCCATCTGGGGTAAAAGGTCTACAAATGACAGGTTGCGTCCTCCATATGTTTCGGACCAATTCAAATTCTGCAAATCTAAATGTCTTAGGGTTTTCAAATTCAGTCATCAGAATTCTCATAAACTGTATAGATCTAAAACCATTAATTCCATTGACAGCAGTTCCACTTGTCAGTGGAATCTGAACTCGATACCATCTCTCCTCAGGATGATTAGGCGGTCTTGTAAAATCCTTGATATAAGGTGAAGCTTCCATATTAATACCTCCATTATCCACATCACGTTCGATTTTCAAACTATAGGACCAATAACTTTCACCCGCGTCCAATGAATTATTGCCATTCATATCTTCTGTATCAGGTAATCTATTTCCCCTTACAAAGCTTTGCGCATCTCCAGCATTAGAATTATCTGGTAAGTTGCCTTGCGGATTGCTAATTTTTTTATGTCTCGTTAGTATATCTTCTGTCGTAAATGACGGATCATTGTTCGCTACAAAATCATCCCCCGCAGGATCCGCTTCTATGGTAGCTGACACATTCAATCCAAATTCACTAACCTCATTTATATAATCAATGTGTTTCGTTCTTTCTTCAGCATTATCAATACCATCAAATCCAAGATCTTGAGCAAAGCCTTCAGTCCGATCAAACCCTGTAGTCACTGGTACGATCAATGGCGTCTTACCATAAGCTGTTTCTTTTAGCGGAACAACTTCATCTGCGACTGGTAAAGAATTTTCAAAAAACTGCAGATTATCCGCCAAGATATCCTCCGAAACATTACCAAAATGGAATTCAATAAATCCATCATCATCTGTTACTGGACTTCCATCTGGTCGATCTAAATAAGGATCCAATATCCAAAACTCTATGAACTGATAATTGGAAGCTTCAAAATCCGTATTCCTGAAATTTCGCATCACACCAGCCCATCTAGTAGCAGGCATGTCTAATTGAATATCATCTTCTGTGTCATTAGCAGATATTCCTTGAGAAAATCCAGGAAATCCACCTGGAATATCGTAGTTATATGGTCCTCTTTCTGAAGGATAATAACTTAAGTCAAAAGTATTTAGGTTTCCTTGTCCTGTATTGACATCTCTTTGAAATAAGTCATCTTGCTGTACTAATCTTGTATAAGGGCTGTTTTGATTTGTTTGACTTTGATCGAGTGAATACCAAGCTAATCTTGCTCTATTCACACTTGACAATGTACCTTCTTGCCCAAATTCAGGCAATGGATCTAATGATGTTGACGTAATAGTTCTAGGCGTACTGGCTAATTTCCATAAATTGGTATTGAAACTTCCAATCAAAAAGCCAGAAACCGATCCTTCGAAATCATCAATACTCGCTACTCCACTATCATCATTATCATTCAAATTAATAGCACCTGAGTGACTAGGCTTTAAGACGGCTCCCTCCACCGCAAAATTGATATTGGATGGTTCTTTAGTCGAATAAAATGGTAATTTATCCACCAATCTAGTCAGCCAAGGCGCCTCATTTGAATATTCCATGTCAACACCGAATACCCTATTCTTAATGGGATCATTACCGACATTAATTTTCTGAGTAAAGGGTCTTTCGGAAAGTCTTAAAAATGTTGCTCCGATATTGAAATTATCACTAAACTCATATTCGGCCCTTAATCCAAGCATGGTCTTTTGCTGCAAACTAAACACCGTATTATCTTCAAAGGAAACATTGATAGGAGTACCTTGAGAAAGGTATGCTTCATTGATTATACGTAATCTACCTAATGAATAATCTATCTCATAATCTCGTCCTTCTTCTAGTCTTACTCCACCAGCAGATACCCTTACCGAACCCTCAGGTACAAATGGGCCTAATGAGATCTCACCGCTCACAGCAGATTTGACACTACCTTTCATGATGAATCTATTCTGCGCTCCAGAGTTATACCTCGCTATAGTCGCAGAAGTATCGTACATTTCTTGATAAGAATATTGCTCAAAAAGTGCATCATTCAATACACCATTATCATCTGTAAATACTTCTTTTAATGAATTTCCAAAGGGCTCAAGCACTGGAAAAATAATCGTTCCATTTCGAGGATTAACGGTCACCCCTTCTACGTAATCAAATACCCCATCTTGCTGTGGATCATTATATTCATTCAATCTATCCAATCCAAAAAGCTCTAAAAGTGTTTTTTCTCTAAATCCAGTTTCTGGAATAAATTTCTTCGGTGCTCCATCCGTTGGATCATCATAAAAAATATCAAACTCAAAATCTTCTCGGTTGAGTTGATTTGTTCTGAGTGAATAGACATTCTTCATCATCAAATCCCACATCGGAGATTTGGTGCTTGGATTAGATGATTTTAATAATTTGGTGAAGAACAATTTCGGAGCCTCTATATCTTCAGGATCCACAATAGCATCTGGATCGTAACTAGTAGTCTCGCTTCCTTCATTCGCTAACTCACCTACGTGGAATACAGTATCACAAATGGCTGTATAAAAATAATCATAAGCTACTGCCAATTTTTGATCAGGTCTTAATCTAATATTGAGAGAAATCATACCTAATTGCTCATGATAGGTAAACTCACTCGAAGTTAATTTTCTAGCTTGAAATCTTTCAAAATCTCTCGTAACATCAAGGCCATAGTCCATGCTCAGAATCCGAGCCGTTTCATTTTGTTGTCTTACTAAATCATCCGCCGCAATGGTCGCATATAGATTACTTACTCTATTATCAGGTAAGAGTCTTCCGTTTAAATCTGTAGATCCTGATAAATTTTGTAGCGGAGGAAACACCGTAGTCATAGTATCATCCGTAAAGTTTCTCAATTCTGGTTCACCCAAATTAGCTATAGCTGCAATTTGCGTAAAATCATTATTAGCGCCGCCGGCTCCATTAGGTTGATTTTCTGTAGAAATCCAAACTTCAATTTGGGATATTCTAAAACTAGAATTGATGAAAGGTAAATTGGCCAAAGCATCCTCATAACTTTCTCTATGATAATGTGATATGAAGAAGTGCCTATTTTCATCGTATTCTGCAGGGAAGACTTCAAACTCTTGGACACTCGCACCGTTTTCGATACGTAAGTTGTTTTGCTTACTTCTTTGCTGAGAAGCCAATGCCGTCACTTTTAGATGTCCAAACTGAAGTTCGGTCTTAAGCCCAAAAAGAGACTGAGCCCCCTGAATCAGCGAGCTCTTTAGTGGCATAGATACGTTTCCTGCTTCTATTTTTTTGATGATGTCGTCGTCAGAAAAGGCGGCGCTATCATATTCAAGTTTTATCTTTCTATCGAAATCAAATGTCGACTGGGTATCATAGTTGAAGCCTAGATTGAGTTTCTCTCCGATACTACCATCAACATTCATACGGATAGCCATATCAAAATCGAATCCAGCTCTTCTCCGTTGTCTCTGTGTAATGGTTTCATCATTACTATTCTGATAATCAAAACCAAAAGAAAGATCTACATTTCCTTGCGGCTGAATATTCACTTCTGTTCCTCCAAAGAGTCTATCTATTAGACTACTCCCTATATCGATTCGATCCATAGGATCTACGATCAGCTTATTTCCTTTGTCTTTTCCTGTATTGAGTCCGGCCAACTCACTGAAGTAGTCCCGTTCTTGCTTCTTTTTACTCCACTCCATATACTCTGCAAAAGTCATATAACTCGGAGTCCTAAAGTATTCGTCCCCAATTTTCTCAAGGATGATATAATTTCCAGTTTCTGGATCGTACTCTACTTCTTGCGTTACACTAGAAGGAGTAATATCGAAAGGATTATAATAATCATCATCTGCCCACGATGCATCCGAATCCTTAATAGGTATCGTATCACTAATAGCAACAGTCACAGGTATCGTCTTTACGATGTCGTCTGAATAAGGATCAGGCAATCTAAATCCTCCATGATCTGCGGCATTCATCTGCGCAATAATCGTGGTTAGAAATACAACTGAGCTAAATATTTTTAAAAATCTCATATACAAGTTAAAGGTCAATAAGTTGTAGGGTGCTTGATAATGAACACCTTACAGCAAAACATTCAATAATAACGATATGGCACAGCAATTCAGTATACCAAAGTGAAAGATATTTAGGGCGGTGGTTTTCATAAAAGTCAGAATCATGATAACTGCTTTAATGCCGCCTTAATTAAGTCTTCCACCTGTGTGATATTAGGTTGACTAGCCATGATCGCATTTAGCTGTTTATTAACTGTATTTCTAGGGAAGCCTAAAGCAATCATAGCAGATAACGCCTCATCTACGATAGTATTGCTGACAGTAGGAACAATTGTGTCCGCCACGGCACCATCTTTCAATACTTTATCCTTGAGGTCCAGTATGATTCGCTTGGCGGTCTTGGGTCCTATGCCTTTGATTTTATTCAAAGTGGCCACTTGCTCATTGATGATGGCTGATCTCATTTCATCCACATTCATACCTGAAAGCATTACTCTAGCAGTATTCACACCTACGCCAGAGACTGAAATCAGATGAATAAACATATTTCTTTCTCTTTCATCGTAAAATCCATATAGCGCATGACTATCTTCTTTCACTTGCAAATAGGTCAATATTTTAATTTCCTCTTTTTCTTCTAACTGTTGGTAAGTATGAAGACTGATATTGACATGATAACCGACACCGCCGCATTCGACGTAGATGTACGCCGGATTTTTAAAGGTGATTTTTCCTTTGAGATATGCTATCACAACTGATGTTTTACAAAGTGTTCAAAATAAGTGCGCAAAAGTAGTCATATATAGGGTTGGAGTCGAATAATTACTAGAATCTTAAAAGATACTTGCAATGTAATTTTATATGACTGAATTCAACGTGTAAAAGCTGAATCGCACAAAGTTAAACATATTATGAAAATATTTAATAAGATTGGTAGAATAAAGCGCTCCGCACCGATTTAGATCGAAAATACAGCCTATACAATCGATGCATCGCGCATAATGTCTACAGCTTCCCTTGTTCAAATGATGCTTTTCGTCACAAATTTTACATTTCGATAGTGGAGGACGCCCACATAATTGTCTTATACACGTAATAACTCTATGTGCAATGAAAAAGATAATACCTACTCTACTAGCCCTACTCCTACTTATTAATTGGTCAAATGCTCAATGTTCTGAATGTCCAGATGGAGCTATATTAATCACAGGATCAGCCAATATCAATGAGCAGAACATACCTCAGAATTACTGTATCTCTGGAATATGGACTGGACAAATAATGAATATCGCAGACAACTCGAGTCTCACTATATGTCCAACTACTACTTGGGATATGCCCAGTTCTTTCACGCTTCAAAAGAATGTCGACTTTATCAATTATGGAACTATTGACGATAATGACAATGGCTATAATCTAAAAATACAAGGACAAGCATCCATAGCTAATAAACCTGGTGCTACCATTAGTGTTACTAGTTTCGAAAATCAAGATGCAAATTTTGTCAACGAAGGTGATATCACAGCCGCAAACATTTATCTGCATGGAATATCTAGTAATACTGGCACTATGACTTCGACTGCTTCTTGTGGAGGAAATGCTACCACCGGTTGTGGATTTTACTTAGGAAATAAGTCACAGCCGTTTAATAACTCTGGCACCATAAATACGATAGATGCAACACTTAAAGATGGAATCATCGGCGGTGGAGTCTTTAATTCAACAGGCACCTTAAAAGTAGAGAATAATAGCAACGAAACTGAAAACCAATTTTTTGCTAATACTGTGATTTTCCAAGCTAGTGCCAACATCAATCTTGGTTCTTTCGAAATATCAGGTGTACTCAGTTGTAACAATGCAAATGTAACTGCCGACGTTTGTTTTACGGCTACAGGCTCTTACGGCAGTGATTGCTCTAATAGCAGTGATCCTATTATTCAATGTTCCGCTCTATTACCCGTGACATTTGTAGATTTTATGGTTAAAGAAATAGAAGGTACGCTAGTATTCAACTGGGAAGTAGAAAGTGAAATCAATGTAGAAAAGTACGTTTTACATTATTCTCTAGATGGTTTAAGTTTCGAAGAATTTGCATCAATTAGAGCTAGTGGTCAATCTTATTACCAATTAGCCAGCAACGAATTTAATGGAAATGAAACTCTTTATTTTAAGCTGCAAAATGTAGATGTAGATGGTAGAAATGCATTTTTCGATAAGACTATATCTATCAAAAGAAATTTAGAAAACGCTTATCGATTATTTCCTAATCCTGCTTTGCTAGGTGAAGCATTTTTCATCCAATTTGAGGATAAACAAGATGCTTTGATTTCCGTACATGATATTAATGGACAAAAGCTTTCGTCTCTTTTCTTTAAAGACCAAGATTACATTAAATTTGATTTAGGTTCAATCGAGAAAAGTGGATTATACATCATTAAGATATCAACAGCATTTAATAATTATACTGAAGAAATATTCATTCGATAAATGCTGGCTATCATTCTTTGTATTGGTGTTAGCCTTTCAAATGAATGTATTGGCTCAAACATTTGAAGCAAGAGGTGGAATCATATCAGATCAAGTAGGAGCTGAGGTAATTCCTTCTTATTTTCAAATTCCTGTGACGCTAGAGCAAAAGAGCATTACAAGTACCTACGGTATTGAAAAAGTTTGTCTTCATATTCGTCATCAAAGACCTACAGACCTTAAAGTAGAACTACTCTCACCAACAGGTACCAATGTCTGGCTAACGAATCGCAACGGAAATAATAATACTTACGGATATTTCAATACTTGTTTTGCTCAGTTTGGATTTAACGGACCGATACATGAAGGTGAACATATTTTTGAAGGTGAATACACAGCCGAAGGAAGGATGGACTTTTTTAACAATGGCCAAAACCCCAATGGCACTTGGCTTTTGGTCATCACTGATGTAAAGAATGGTATTGTCGGAAAGCTAGAAGACTTTTCATTGACTTTCGGATCTAATGCGGCTTCCCTCCGAAAATCTCCATGTACTACAACTTCGTGTACCCACTGTCAAAGCTCTGACCCAGAAGGTGTACTTATGCCAGATCTTATTGTCTCAGAAAACTTAACCATAGACAATATTCAATATTTTGACAATGATCATCCTGACTATTCAAACCAATTGAGATTTGCTGCCGCCATGGCGAATATAGGAGAAGGGCCACTTGAAATTATCACTACAGAAAACTGGTACTGTCAAAACACAATTGTAGATAAAAATGACGTTTGCGACGATGGCAGCAGCCCTACTAATAATGTGCAGCAAATTTTGTATCGCAAAGGGAGTAATGGATCTATACGATATGACACTATAAAATCAGGGACGCTATACTTCGATGATAAGCCTGGACACAACCATTATCATGTAAAAAACTGGGCTAATTTTAAATTATTAAAAAAGAAATGGTGGACTAACAATCCTGATTGTTGGAAAGTGATAGCAGAAAGCGCGAAAGTGTCTTATTGCCTATTTGATAATATGATTTGCTCTAATGAAAATCAATATTGCGAAGTCCAAGATAAAGTTTATGCTTATGATAATTTGAACAACTATGGATTAGGGAATTATTCATCATGTGATAGCCAGAAACAAGGTATTTCTGTGGGTGGGATAGATTACTACGGCATAAATTACGAGGGACAACATATAGACTTGCCTCAAGATATTAAATCGGGTAATTACTATTTGCTGATAGAAGTAGATCCATCGGATGAATATAGGGAAACCAATGAGAACAATAATAGTATCGTAGTACCCATAAAGATTTTAAAAGAGTAAGCTCTTAGAGATGCCTGTCTAAAAGGCTTATGACGTATTAAGTTAATTAATTATATAGTCTTAACTTAGAGCTTTTAAATCCGAAACCAAGTCAGACGCTCAAAGAAATGTTTTAAATCCTATGAATGACAATATATCTAGAATAATATACTGGCTTTCTACTGCAGTCATGTGTGGAGTATTTGCTTTTTCTGCACAGATGTATTTGCGTAATCCTGATATGGTAGCGGGCTTTTTCAAAATGCTCAATTACCCAGAGTATCTAGTATATCCATTAGCAATTGCCAAAATACTGGGTATTGTAGCTATCCTAAGCAATAAGTCCAAGATGCTTTCAGAATGGGCGTATGCTGGATTCTTTTTTGATGCTCTCCTGGCCTTTACAGCTCATTATGTAGCCCAAGATGGTGGATACACTTTTTCGATAATCGCTATTGCAGCTACCTTGATTAGCAGGTACTTGTGGATTAAACGCTAATTCAAAAAATGCGATCTCTTATTCTAAGCTAGCTTTTACTCACTATTAAGAAATACAAATTAAAAAATGGTCTTATTAATTATTTATGCCGTTGGTTCGATTCTCTTTTCATTCATGTGCTCTATTTGGGAGGCAGTTTTACTGAGTATTACGCCAGCATATACTAACAGAAAAGTGCAGGAAGGAACGAGTATGGGAAAGTCTCTTCAAATATTTAAGAAAGACATCGACAAACCTCTATCTGCGATACTAACATTAAATACGATCGCTCACACTGTAGGTGCTATTATGGTCGGTACTCAGGCGGCAAAATTATTTGGTGATTCAGAGCCATTGATTGAGCCATTTGGATTTGCTGTGACATGGGAATTTATTATTGCAGTAATTATGACTTTGCTCATATTGGTTCTTTCTGAAATCATTCCTAAAACAATCGGTGCGAGCAACTGGAAAAGTCTTGCTCCTTTTACCGTGAAGTCTATCAATTTATTACTTATTGTTCTTATGCCATTAATATGGTTTAGTTCTCTAATTACTAGAAGATTTAAAGGTGGTGGTGGTCACGGATCTAGCGTATTAAGTAGAGCGGATTTTTTGGTTATGGCTAATGTCGGAACTGCTTCTGGCACATTAGAAGAAACCGAATCTAATATTATTAAAAATCTTTTAACTCTGGAACAACTAGCCGTAGAAGATATTATGACACCTCGTATCGTGATGAATTTAGCCAATGAAACAATGACCATGCAAAGTTATTATGATGATCATAAACCTTTTAAGTTTAGTAGAATCCCATTATATGCAGGAGAAACTGCCGATCGAATTACTGGGATTGTACTGAAAGATGATATTCTCTCCAATATTTTGGAAGGTAAAGGAGATCAAGCTTTATCCACTATTAAACGAGAAGTAACTCTAATCAATGAAAGTAGCAAACTCACAGAATTATTCGATAAGCAAACTGGTCATAATACTCAAATGACAATCGTAGTTGACAGTTATGGAAGCATCACTGGATTAGTCACTATGGAAGATGTACTTGAAACTATCTTAGGTATGGAAATTATAGATGAAACTGATGATGTAGCAGATCTCAGAGAGCACGCTCGTACAAAATGGAAAGCAAGAGCTAAAAAAATGGGAATAGAAATTCCTGAATAGCTAAACATTAAATCTCTATCAAAAAAATGAGTTGTATAATCTATATTATGCAACTCATTTTTTTTACATACAGTTTCTATCAAAAACTAATTGCCATTTCGAGCATTTTATCTCTACCATTTTCAAGATCTTCTAAAGAGTTTTCTATTGATACATCTGGTGTCACTCCAGGCTCAATAGATATACCTTGCTTATCTACAAAATCACTTACCGATACAGCTACTAGCCATCCATTAGATAATTGGTATCCTAAATTACCACCACCGCCACCAGTGATTTGCCCCATCAAGGTCACATGATCGAGTTCCTTTATCATCGCAGCAAAATACGATGTCGCACTATAGCAGGCTCGATTTATCAATACTACGATCGGAATATCAAAATGAAAATCACTCATTGGATCAGCATAAACAAAAATAGGATCGGTCTTATCATAGTGGGCAGGACCACTTTTTTCTATATAGGCACCTAATGTTGTTCTCTCTTGTACTAAGGCTCCTAATAATGCTGGTACGTCATTCGAATCGCCGCCACCATTATTACGCATATCTATCACCAACTTAGATACACTTTTACTCTTCATTTCTTTGAAGACAGAAAGAAACGAGCCATATCGATTAAAGTCAGAAAGATGTACATATCCAACATTGTCATTCAGCATTGCCCAATATAAATTCCCGTTTGCTCCCAAGGAATCTATTACATAATTAGACTTCACTATCCCCACATCAAAATGAATATCATAATTTTCTTTGAAATTATATGTAGGCGTACGGCCTTCTACTCGTTCCAATCTATTGTGGGCGTCTTTCAAAGTCCTCAAGGCATCGCCCATCAATCCGAATAACTCATCTTCAGTGGTACTGTCATCAATCAAGGCATTGTATTGATTTTTAACTTCATCCCAATCTACATCCTTTTCTTTGAAGTAAATATAATTTTGATCTACCCAAGTCCAAAATTCATCAAATAATTCTTGCTGAGAATTACTATCAAGATTAGGTTGTGTGCAAGAAAATAAAGATGGTAATAAGAGTAATACTAATAGTAAATTTTTCATATTATTTATTTTTAAGGCTATAGATTAATGGATATATGATGCTCCAAACAGGACATCATAATTGTTCATGGATAAAGATTTATCAGTAGTATTAGCATAGAGGATTTGAGAATTTAGATTTAAAGACAATTCTACATTATCACCTAATAAATAATGGAAGCTAAACGAAACATTAAGCGATCTAAACTTATTGAGGGTGACTACCCTACCACTCTTTAATAAAGGACCGGCAAGCCCTTCTCTAGTGGGCGAAAAGGTATCTTGCTCTAAATATTTATTGGGATACGGGTGACCATATTCTGGTTGGATCACATATGAGATTAATGGAACTTGAGCATCCGTTCTGAACCTTAATTTGTCCACTCCTAATAAATCAGATCTATCGTAAGAGAGACTTGGACCAATAGACGCAGTCAAAAGATAATTGATCATATTGTTATTGTACAAACTCGTTCTTGTCTTGGGAAAATTCAACAATGTCGTATGATCAATAAATCCTCCCAACCACAATCCATTATTAGTTTTTCTTAAATAGGAGTAATTGACTTTAGGCATCAGAGAAGTAACACTCAACAATGTACCATTACTGCTATTGGCATAAGTAAAGTCAAAATCAATCTGGCTTATTCTTTTATCGTTGATTTTGCGGTATGATAATCCATATTTAGGGGACCATGTCTTTTGCGAAATGGCACTTATCCTTGCATCTTTAATAGCGGTTCGAGAAAGGCCCACTTTTAATGTAAGTTCGTTTCTATTGCTATCTTCTTGGCCAAATAGACAGCCGACACTTATTACATATAAGAAGATTGATACTATAAATTTCATAATGTCTATAATTAGTTATGAGACAAATATGAATGCATTTTGAACTGCTTGCAAGTCTATGTGATCGCTATCCATATTATGTGACGATTAGCAAATTGTAATCTACCACAGACCTTTGCAATTCACCACATAACGCTTGAATATCAACTACTTATGAGCAATTTTCTAATTTCAGGTACTTTGGCTCTAGATACAGGAATAGTAGCATCTAAACCTTCGATAGTCAATTTTGAGTTGGTGATATTACCTTCTATAGTTCTTATTTTAGAAATATTCACTAAGTAGGATCGATGGCATTTAATTAAGTTTTGAGCGCTTAATTGGCTCTCTATATTCTTCATAGTATTCCTAATCATATGACGAGAAGATTGACCATCGATCAAGCTATAGATAATCACATAGTTATCGCTACTCTTAATACAAAGTAACTCATCATAGGATGTACGTATCACTTCTGACTCATTAGCACTTTTCAATAATATATCATGATTGTTTAATGAGTTGTCTACGATATTTTTAGAAGCATAACTGACATCTCTATATGTCATATATAAGTATCCAAAATAGACAGACATAGGAATAATGGCAACAGTGAGCGCAATCCTAATAAACCCAAAAAACATATTCAAAGAAAGAGAAACATTGAAAATATAAGCCCAGTAGAAAAAGCAAGCCACCAATGCAAATATTAAGCAGCCCATAATAAAAAATATCTCATTCATAATAGACCACCTATCTACTACAGAATCCTTTAGAAGCCACTTAGTAACATAAAAGTAACATGCATTGGATAGAAAAACGACAATTCCATACCCACTTAAAATCCAGATTTTGTTAGGGTGTCGAAAACTTGCAGTACCAAAAGGTTGGAAAACCGTAAGAGTAAATATTATGGATAAGGCGATACCCATAGAGACCCATAGAAATATTCTTTGGCTAGCTTTAGGATAAGGGACTGCAAATGGATTCATCTTACCATCTTATTTATATGCTTTCATCTGGCGGTCTAATTCGCGTTTCACATCTTTTTCTTTGATACTATTTCGTTTGTCGTATGCCTTTTTACCTTGAGCTAGCCATAGATTAATTTTGACGAAACCTCTCTCAGAAAAATATATTTTATAAGGTACAAGCGTCAAGCCTTTTTCATCAAGTTTGCGTTTTATTTTTTTGAGTTCAGGTTTTCTCAATAGGAGTCTTCTATCCGCACGAGTCTCATGATTATTGATATTACCATGATCATACTCTGCGATAAACATACTTTTAATGATGAGGTTCCCTCCATCGAAAATACAATAGGCATCACTTAGGTTAGCATTACCAGAGCGCAACGCTTTCACTTCTGTTCCTTTTAGTATTATTCCAGCTTCGAATTCATCGACTAGAGTATACTCATACTTTGCCTTCCTATTTACTATAACAGGTGTATCTATTTGCTTGGCCATTATGGTCTAATTGGGTCGTTGTTTCTATTAGAATTGGTTTGCAAACTCTCTTTTAAAAAGTTAGTCATTTTAGTATAAAGATGGATACGTGCATTATCTCCATATATACCATGATTCCTATTCGTATAATAGTATTGATCAAATTGTTTGTTAGCCTTAATTAAAGCTCTAGTCATCTCAGCAGCATGTTGAAAATGTACATTATCATCACCACCTCCATGAATTAATAAATAATCTCCTTCTAGCCTATCTGCAAAATAAATAGGAGAATTATCTCTATATCCACTTTCATTTTCTGCAAGTGTTCTCATGTATCTTTCTGTATAGATAGTATCATACCATTTCCAACTGGTTACAGGAGCTACAGCGATTGCCGCTTGAAAAACATCGTTTCCTTTTAGTATAGCAAGTGAGGACATATAACCTCCATAAGACCATCCAAATATTCCAATATTATCAGCATCTACATTTGCTTGTGTACCCAGCCATTTAGCCGTTTCTATCATATCCATAGTTTCAAGCTTACCTAACTCAAGATAGGTTTGCTTACGAAACTCTTCTCCCCTTGCACCGGTGCCTCTAGGATCTACACATACTACTATAAATCCTTGCTGTGTAAGATGCTGATACCACCAATAATTAGATCCTTTCCAAGAGTCTGTCACTTGCTGACTGTTAGGTCCGCTATATTGAGTAACTAATACAGGGTATTTTTTACCTTTTTGCATATCACGTGGTTGCATCATCCAACCATTTAATTTTACATTTTCGCTTGTTGTAAAATCAAAAAACTTAGCTTGTACAGTACCATATTCTTTTTGTCTTTCGGCTAAGGTTTTATTGTCTTCCAATGCTCTTACTAATTCACCTGATCTTGTATATACATTATAAGTAGCTGGAGTATTAATCGAACTATTAGATAAGATATAATAATCGAAAGTACTGCTAAAAGTAGCGTTACTCGTTCCAGATTTCTTATCTAGAAGTCTAGGCTTTTTCCCTTTATAACCAATCTCAAAAACACGTTTTTCCATTGGTGTCTGATCAGCAGCTTGGTAATATATTTTTTGTTTTTTTTCATCTACTCCATAGAATGATGTCACATCGTAATTACCTTTTGTCAATGCTCTTTTTTCTTTCCCATCCATACCATATAGATAGATATGATTATAACCATCTTTTTCGCTGGTCCAGATGAATTCTTTACCATTTTCTAAGAAGGTAAGATTGTCATGAATATCTATAAAGTATTTACTTTTTTCTTGAAGCATCAATTTCGAGGCTCCTGTATTGGCGTCTGTAAGCAATAAATCTAATTCATTTTGATGCCTATTCATTTTGTATACGCAAAGTACTGCAGGGTCCTTTGTCCATTTTAATCTTGGTATATACTCCATAGTGGGTTTTACCATGGGAATTTTCTTAGGTTGACCAAGATCCGTGAGGTTTACATCTATGATTTTTGCTTTATTGATATCATAAATATGTGCTGATACCTTAGCATTATCTTCTCCTACTTTAGGGTATTTAAAAACTATATTTTCTGGGTACATTTCATCATTGTACATCTGCATCGTAAACTCTTTTACATCAGTCTCATCGAACCTAATGAAAGCAATTCTCTTACTATCTGGCGACCAGAAAAATGCTTTAGCGAATGCAAATTCTTCTTCATAAACCCAATCTGCAGCACCGTTTATAATTTTATTATATGCTCCATCTGTTGTAATTGCTGTGATAATATTCGTGGCTAGATCTTTAGCATAGAGATTATTATTATAGACAAAAGCGATGTGTTTATCATCTGGGGATAATGTACCGTAGCTTATTTTATCTCCTTCAAATATTTCAGACAATTGCTCCGTTTTGCGATCATATACAAAGTAGTTAGCTTTATAAGATCTCCTATAAATAGATTCTCGATTATTCATGATGATTATTTTACTTTCATCACTATTAAATGAGTAGCTACCGATGTTAAAATCAGTACCAAGATTAGCTCCATCCAAGATATTTTCAACAAAATTTCCTGTAGTCAAGTCATACTTTTTAATGACATTACCTTCCTTACGCGTGTAATGTCTACCATCATTTAGAAAATTAAATCCGGGTACTCTTTTGGGAGAGAATGTATAGTTCGTCCAGATATCTTCTAGTGTAATTTGTTTTTGAGCCGTAACATTTACTGTACTTATGTAAAGCATCATTACGAGTAAACTTGAGATATATTTAGTCATCTGAGTATGATATAAGTTTGTATTAAGGCTTCAAAGCTAATAATTACCCTGATTATAGGATAATAAGGCTAAGCTTTTAATGTCTCTGCTAGTACTAACGGTAATGAAGGGCAAATAGATTCCAATTTTGTAGAAGGCAGATGGTTCATCCCAACACTAAGTCAAAAGGTATTTTTGATGGATCCCTTATTTATTGATTATCGCTTCCAAAGTGCGTTTTATTAGATTTTAGCCTCTGCTAGACCATTAAACTTACGCGATGGACTCCTGGTCGATATTGCTTTTTAAGCAGATGAATGATCTCTTGATAATGATTTTCATTAGCCACAAAATCAATGGTATTCAAATCTATAATCAATACAGGTATAGAGCTGATATGACGTAAATACTCGAAATATGCATTTTGAATATTAAGAAGATAATCGGCTTTTATATTCTTTTCGTACCCTCGTCCACGTTTTTCGATACTTTG
This sequence comes from uncultured Saprospiraceae bacterium, assembly GCA_937927575.1. GTDB lineage: Bacteria > Bacteroidota > Bacteroidia > Chitinophagales > Saprospiraceae > UBA1994. Next base: position 27,160 of record CALBEE010000100.1, read on the forward strand.
CAATAGCCAATCGACACTTCTATGTATATACACTAAAAGATCAGGCTGCGGAAAGCTTTTACTTAGAGGCTCATACATTTTATGAAAAAGTCTAAACTCTTCTTCCGGAAGGTTTTTATTTGCAAAAAGTAAAGTTTTTACAAAGGCATAATCTGACACCGTGAATTGTCGAAAAAGGTCTTGATGCATCATAGTGCGTTGCATCTGCTTATAACGTTCTGTCATAAAGAAGAGCTCAACAGTAAAAGCGAATCGCTCTGGATCATCATAGAAGTAAGGAAGAAAAGGATTATCATCAAATTCTTCCAACATCAGTCTACAATTATAATCTCTCTCTATCATATTACATAGAGAAGTCTTACCAGAGCCTATATTGCCCTCGATACAGATATAATTATATGGAAAATCCGTTTCGTTCAATGTATATTATATTCCTTCTTCAATCAATATTACTTCACAAGTATCATGGCATTCCACATATAACTCTTCTATGGTTTTTTGCTCTTTAGGGTGAATCCAATCTCCTGCGATCTCCATCATCGGCACAAGTACAAAATTACGATGGGCCATATGTTCATGCGGAATTTTCAATTTTTCTTCATATATGATTTTATCGTCATATGTAATGATGTCTAAATCAATAATTCTTTCCGCCCATTTTTCGTTCCTTTCTCTACCTAATTCGTCTTCTATTTGATTCACTAAGTCAAGCAGTGCAAAGGGTTCGAGTGTAGTCTCGTATGTTAAAGCCATATTATAGAAGTTGGGTTGGTCCTTCTTTCCCCAGGCTTCGGTCTCATATATATGCGAGGTATCTAATACAGTTCCATTCATCTCCAGCATTTTAATAGCTGACTTAAGATTATCTAAAAGATCGCCTTGGTTCGTACCTATATGGATATGTGATATGGCCACTGGACTACTGACTTAATATGAGTGGTCAAATGTAAGAAAGATATATATGATATTTGTATATATCCTTGCTTCTAAAACAGAAATAAGACTCTACTGCTTAATTTGAAATTGTAAGTTGTAGAATAACCATTGTGGATTTTTGGATTGGATAAGCCAATTTTTCTTTTTTCGAGACCAACCTTTTAGTTGCTTTTCTCTTGCGATTCCCTTTCTTATATCGGTAAAACGCTCATAATAGACCAAATTATAGCAGAAATACTTTCCAGCAAAGGTATGACTGCTACCTCTAGATAAATAATGTTCTTGTAATCTTCTACTCAGGTTATTAGTCACCCCAATATATATCGTTGATTTGTTTGGACTGGAAACGATATAGATCCAGTACTGATGTACTTTTTGCATTCCTATTAGATTTTAAGTAAGATAAGGAATATTTTTCGATTCCTTCGTCACTCAAAATTATTAAAAAGTATTCATTACTCCTTCGACTCACTTTGTTCGCTCAGGATGACAATGAAGCATATTTAACACTCTTTATGCGGTAAAGAATATCTAAGATCCCTTAAGTAGATAGTAATACCAAACTATTTATTGCACTTACTCAAATGGATATCACCATTACTCACAACCAAATCACATGACTTGACTCTTCGTTCGCTCAGGATGACAATGAAGCATATTTAACACTCTTTATGCGGTAAAGAGTATCTAATGATCCCTTAAGTAGATAGTAATACCAAACTATTTATTGCACTTACTCAAATGGATAATCACCATTACTCCCAACCAAATTATATGACTTGACTCTTCGTTCGCTCAGGAGGAC
>CALBEE010000101.1 GCA_937927575.1 uncultured Saprospiraceae bacterium
TATCAGGCATCAAGCGTAAGGACTAAAAGCTTACTAATCCTTGATTAGGCAGCTAGTGCGAATCTATTTTCGCCAATTATGGTTTGATCATCATTTGTTAACGGAGTGCATCATCAGTGCTCCGGCATGCTTACTAACCAATCAACTCTACCGTCGATACCAGTCAGCCCCATATTTCAAAATTCATTGGAATCCAATGATTACACGATACTTCTACCATGCAGAGTACAAACTTATATTGGTATAGCTTAGTTCCATCTTTTAATCTTTATTTGAAGATCTCCATTAAATTGGAGTAGCAAAGATCAAAATTGAAGTTTTGAAAAAAAAATATATATTTTTATTCCAATCTATTGTGTAATTCAAAAAATGGTAATACATTTGTAACAACAAAGAAAGTTAAATACAACAGACAGCTGTTGAAAGTTATATAAGATGCATTCTAATTATCTAGGGGATAGACAAAAGCGCTCGCTTTTTCTTCCCCTTTTTTTATTTCATGAAGTTTCCTTCTCTTTATTTTAAATTCAACTTTCCCTAATCTATATACTTGCAGGTAAGAGATTTGGTTATTTTTGGGCTACGAAATTTTAACCATTTTATTTACAATCCAACCACAACTCTACTATGCAATTCTTTATAGACACAGCCAATTTAGATCAAATTCAGGAAGCCAAAGAACTTGGAATACTTGACGGCGTAACCACCAATCCTTCTCTTATGGCTAAAGAAGGAATTACAGGCACAGATAATGTCTTAAACCATTATAAGAAAATTTGTGATATCACCACAGGAGATGTAAGTGCAGAGGTAATTTCTACAGACTTTGATGGTATGGTAGAAGAAGGTAAAAGGTTAGCGGAAATCGCGGATAATATCGTAGTGAAAGTGCCAATGATCAAAGAAGGTATTAAAGCTATCAGATGGTTTACTGATAATGGTATCTCTACTAATTGTACTTTGGTGTTTTCTCCTGGTCAAGCTATACTTGCTGCCAAAGCTGGTGCGACGTATTTATCACCATTTATAGGAAGAGTGGATGACATTACTTGGGATGGTATGACGCTTATCAAAGACATTGCAGAAATTTATGCTATCCAAGGATACATGACTAATATTCTTGCGGCTAGTGTACGAAGTCCACTTCACATAGTACAAGCGGCGAAAAATGGAGCGGATGTAGTGACATGTCCACTTAAGGCAATTACAGGATTATTAAATCATCCATTGACAGATATTGGCTTAGCTAAATTTTTAGCAGACCATAAGAAAGCGAATAGTTAAGATTTGTAAATGATTTCTTCCTATTGTCAATGACGACATACTTGTCGATACTGACTTTACATCAGGGAGATTGTATTGATAAAAATCTATCTTGGTAATTCAATAATACGTTTCCTTTTGAAGGCTATTTATAATTTGCTCTTCTTGTCAATATTTTTTTTAGTAGACCATGTGTCAGCGTCGGCTCAAACGGGTAATTCTGTTGGTTTAATATTAAATACCGAAGATGCGTACAATGGATATACATTATTTACACCTACTAATAGTGTTCATACCTATCTAATAGATAACTGTGGATCCTTAATCAATCAATGGGAGTCAGAACAAGGCCCTGCTTTATCAGCTCACCTTACTACAAAAGGGACTATGATTCGAAGTGGTAGAATCGCAAATAATTTTCAAGCAGGAGGTTCAGGAGGCTTAGTTCAAGAGCTTGATTGGGATGGAAATGTGATTTGGGAGTCGGCAGTAAGTACTAATCTATATCATCAGCATCATGATATTAAGCCTATGCCTAACGGTAATATATTAGTGTTGGCTTGGGAATTTAATTCTTCAATAGATGCTGCTTTATTAGGTAGAGATCCTGCATTAATAACAGATGATGGCATATGGACTGAAATGATTTTAGAAATTATGCCAGTGGGTACATCAGAATTTCTTGTGGTCTGGGAATGGCATCTAAGGGATCACTTAATTCAAGATATTGATGCTTCTTTAAGTAATTATGGAGTCATATCCGATCATCCGGAACTCATTGATTTAAACTATCCTCATGATATTAGTCGAGTGGATCTTTTTCATGCCAATGCCATAGATTATAATGAAGAAAGAGATCAAATTGTCATTAATTTTAGAAACTATGATGAGTTTTATATCATAGATCATAGTACTACTACAGAAGAAGCTGCTGGACATTCTGGAGGCAAAGCCGAGATGGGAGGAGATATATTATATCGATATGGTAATCCTTTAGCTTATCAAAGAGGTACAGACGCCGACAGAAAATTCTTCCAACAACATGGAGCTAATTGGGGAGAAGATGGTATCTATAAAAATAACATCATTGTATTCAATAATGGAACTACAAGACCTCAGGGACAATTTTCATCAGTGGAAATAGTAACGCCTACTTGGAATGGTACTAATTATGATATTAATCAAAACGAAGCCTATGGTCCAGAGGATTTTTCATTTGCATATGTAGGCACTCCTGTATCTAGTTTCTTCTCTCCTCGAATAGCGAATGCGACAATATTGCCGAATGAAAATATTTTGGTTTGTAATGGTCAAAGCGGACAGTTTTTTGAAGTGAATCCGCAGAAGCAAATAGTTTGGGAATATATCAATCCTGTGTTTGGTAATGGGATCGCGGAGCAAGGAGATGAAAGTCCTTTAAGTGATGTATTTTCGATTGAGCGCTATGGCACTAATTTTCCTGGTTTACCGGTAGAGTTAGAAAGCGGTCCACCTATTGAATTGAATAGTAACTATGATTGTGAAATTACCGAAGAGACTGTTAACGTCGCAGAAAATAAATTCACTGATGTACATCTATTAACCAATCCTATTAATGAGGTGTTATTCATCGAAAATCGCTCTCTTTTAAATTTGAAATGTAACTTGTTTGATCTTATGGGTAACCAAGTAATTCCTACCTTTACATCTAGCGAGTATTCGATAGCTAAATCATTAAGTGTAGCTTCAGGTTATTACTTATTGCTTATCACTGATGACCAAAATGAAGTAATAATGACTTATAAAGTTATCAAGTATTGAAAACCATTATAGCATTCGGTTAGCAACTGAGTCCTCTATATAAAACCTAATATTTATGAAAAGAATTTTTACATTTTTAATTGCAATCATGGTTTTGTCGGCTGCTTCGGCACAAGACAATACTGTAGGATTAATTTCATTGAAGAGTTGGTTAGCAGATGATGGATATACCTTATTATATCCGCATAATCAATCTAATGTTTATCTCATCAATAACTGTGGAGAAATAGTGCATTCTTGGGAAGGTGAACCAGAGACTAAACCAGGGAATACGGCTTATCTTATGGATAATGGTAATTTGGTACTTACCAGTCGCGCTACTGATATCACAGGAGATGTAATTTGGGCCGGTGGTGGTGGTGCTAATATCATTATTAAAAATTGGGATAATGAAGTGCTATATTCATACACCCTCAATGATGAAAACGATAGGCTGCACCATGATATCGAAGTGTTGCCAGATGGTAATGTTCTGGCTATTGCTTGGGAAAATTTCACTAAAGAAGAAGCTATTGAAGCAGGTCGTGATTCTATGAATTTACCTGATAATGCACTTTGGCCAGATTATGTTTTAGAGTTAAATCCTGAAAGTGGAGAGGTCGTATGGGAATGGCATGCTTGGGATCATCTTATACAAGATTATGACGAAACTAAAGCTAATTATGGAGTAGTAGCGGATCATCCTGAATTGATAGATATTAATTTTGATACGCATGATGGTGATGCGGATTGGCATCATGCTAATGCGATAGATTATCATCCTTTATTTGACCAAATCATGCTAAGCATACCATACTTTAATGAAGTATGGATTATAGATCATAGTACTACTACTGAGCAAGCAGCTAGCTCACAAGGCGGACTTGGTGGAAAAGGGGGAGATCTACTTTATAGATGGGGAAATCCTATGACTTACCGAGCTGGAGATTCTACAGATCAGAAGTTATTTTTTCAACATGATGCACATTGGAATCTAGATTATATTAGTCCAGGTAATGCTAATTTCGGAAAAGTATTTGTGTTCAATAATAGGGTAGGAACAGACTTTAGTTCAGTGAATATTTTCGATCCGATGTTTGATGATTATGATAATAATTATATGATCATGGATGGACAATTTATACCTGCTAATTTTGATTTGACTTTAACGCATCCTAATCCTCAGCAGATGTTCTCTACGGGTCTATCAAGTGTCCAACAGGTAGAGAATAATAATTATTTGATTACAGTGGGAAGATTTGGATACACATTTGAAATTACACCAGATAATGAAATAGTGTGGGAATACATTACACCTATTAGAGGTGGAGTATCGGTTCCTCAAGGTGATTCTTTGACGATCAATAATAACTTAACATTTAGATCTCATAAGTATCCTGCTGACTTTGAAGCTTTTGACGGTAGAGATTTGTCGCCTAAGGGATGGATAGAAACAGAGCCTAGAGAAGATTTTTGTGACTTTTTGACAGATGTTAATGATTTGGAGGCGACCACATTACGTATGTATCCGATTCCAGCGAATCGAACGCTTACTATTGACCTGCCAGACGGAAATGATAATCGAGTAGAGTTATTTACATTGGGAGGCCAAAGGATAGTATTTAAATCTGGTTTACAGAACTATGCGATGATTGATGTTTCCGAATTTCAAGAAGGTATTTATATCGTGACCGTAAATGGTTCTCAAACAGGTAGAGTAATTGTGACGAAGTAAGATAAAAATAGATTAAGTTTTACTGTGTTATAAAGTGATCATTATAGACTCAAATAATGGGCGATACCGGAGCGGTGTCGCCCAATTTTTTTTCAGTATATTTTCTATACATTTACTACATGAAGAAAAGCATAGCGAAGGCAATAGGAACATCATTTGGTTTTGGATTTATCCCTTTTGCACCGGGAACATGGGGTGCGGCATTTGGGGTAGCAGTATATTATTTTATTTATCAATACGCTCCTGCACAAATCAACTTTTGGATGATCGGACTAGCCATTATCTTCACTGCTATTGGGACATGGTGCTGTGAGGTGTTGAAAGAGGAATGGGGAGACGATCCAAGTAAAATTGTGATGGATGAATCTGTTGGTATATGGGTCACTTTTATCTGTATGCCTTTTGGATGGTTTAATATGTTATTAGGCTTTGGTTTATTTCGCTTCTTTGATATTTTGAAGCCCTTGGGTGTAGGTACTTTAGATCGAAAAATCAAAAATGGATTCGGTGTAATGGCAGATGATTTGTTAGCAGGAGTGTATGCGCTAATCGTTTTGCAAGCGATTAATTATTATGGTTTAGTTGAAAAGGTAGTTGACTTTGCGGGTTAGTGGTTTCAATTTTGTATTTCCAGTCATCGAAGTTGAATCCATTCCAGGATTAAGCTGTATTTGTTCAGTCTTTGGTCATACAATTTAAAGAGAATTAATTACTAGCTTGGTTATTGCTGATTGATTAATATTGGATGCTTTGATTAGATAGATTCCGTTTTGAATATTCTCGATATTTGTTGTGAATGAATAGCGTGCAGTAAAGTCACTTTTAAAAATGATTTGGCCATTTAAATCGAGTATTTCAATTTTAGTTATTGGAGAATCACTACTCAAATTAAAAAATGATGAGGAAGGATTTGGCGAGATAGCTATCGATAAGGAATTGGATTCTAAAGAAGGCATACAAGTATTATAGCATTCTTGATTAATTTTAATTAACGAATTTGAAAACGTTGAGAATAGAATGCTTTTGATGACCAAGGAGTCTTGCTGATCTACACATATGTCTGTTAGGGTTTGCCCATTTCCAGAAATTACTGGATTTGCAAATTGACCTGTTCTATATTCCAGATTGGTGTTTTTTAGATTGATTGATTTCAACAAGTTATTGGCTATGCTAATATAGGATATGTCCGGTGTAGACGAGAAGTCAATATGTTCAATTTGATTGGCGCTCGCATAAAATCGTTTTAATTTAACATTATTGCAAAGGTCAATAAACGTAAGTTGATTTGAAGATAAACCTAGATATTCAAGGTTTATGTTGTTCGTTAAGTCTATTTCTTGTAATTCATTTCCGCTAATTGATAGGTTTTCTAGGTTTGTATTTTGCGAAATGTCAAGTCCTGTTAGGCAATTGTATCGGCAGTCTAAAGATTTTAAATTTGTATTGGAAGATATGTCCAACGTTTCCAAGCAACAAGCGTATGACCAAAAGGTTTGTAAATTATGATTTGTACTTAAATCAATATTTTTAATAGCCGTAAAATTTATTATTAATGTATCTAATTCTAATAAATTGTTGATGTCTAAATTGACTATGTCAGAACCATTGAGACTCAAGTATTGAATATTAATATTTGAAAGATCGACCTCTGATATGAGAGCATTGGCTATGATTAGTTTTTGCAATTTTGAATTGTTAGTTAGATCAATATGAGTAAGAGGATTTAGATCTGTACTAAATTCTATTAGATCGAAATTTTCATCAATATTTATTTCGCTCAATTCGTTTGACTCTAATCGTAGTACTTTAAGATGTGGGAATAGGGAGAAATTAGAAATTTCTAATGGATGTCTTAAAATTTCTAACTTTTCTAAGTTCTTGAAATATTGTATTCCTTCAAAATTTTCAATTATTGGAGATTGGAAATTAAGAGCAAGTAATTTGATTTCTTTGGCATTTTCAGCTTCACTTATCGAAATTTCTTGATCTTGATTAATATCAATGATAGGTTGGTGGTTTATAAGTTCGCTTTTGAGGGTTTCGTCTTCAAAAATTATAGCTTGAGATAGTCCTTTAATTTGAATAATAATTACAGCTAATACAGCTAAGAAAAAGCGGATTTTCATGATAGTCTATTCTAATTTGCAAAATAATAATGTAGCTGCTAAGCCTATTTTCATTACCAATAAGAACCAATATACTGTATTTTTCAAAAGCGTTCTTATTATTATCAAGATGAATCAGATCACGGGTATTATTTTGTATCCTAAGCTATTTGTAGATCTATCTACTATTACTCAGAATTTAAGAACTGATATCCAACCCCAAAACCTTACATTTACAGCTTAATACATAACTACTTAATATATATGCCTACACATAAAATTGCTCCTTCGATATTAGCTGCCGATTTCGGTAACCTAGAACGTGATATTACGATGGTAAATCAAAGTGAATCTGATTGGCTACATGTTGATATTATGGACGGTGTATTTGTTCCTAATATCTCTTATGGACAAGCTATTACCAAGAGAATGGGGGAATTATGTGAAAAACCTTTGGACGTACATCTCATGATAGTAGAACCAGAGCGTTATGTGGAACAATTTAGGGATGCAGGAGCTGAAGTAATTACGGTGCATTATGAAGCTTGCAAGCATTTACATCGTAATCTACAGCAGATCAAAGCTACTGGTGCTAAAGCTGGTGTTGCGCTTAATCCGCATACCAATGTTTCTTTGTTAGAGGATACTTTAGAAGATATTGATCTTGTCTGTCTTATGTCAGTCAATCCTGGTTTTGGTGGACAGAAGTTTATCTATCGAACGATCAATAAGATAGAAAAGCTAAGGGCAATGATAGATGAGAGGAATCTTAATGTAGACATAGAAATAGATGGCGGTGTAGGATTACAAAATGCGGAAGCGATACTCAAGGCAGGAGCGAATGTATTAGTCGCAGGGAGCAGTGTATTTAAGTCAGAAGACCCCTTAGCGACAGTTCAACGTCTTAAAGCCATTGGCTCTGATAATTTCTAGGCAGATTAGAACGTTACTTTTGTTTACTTATACGCACAGCATGTCAAGAATTTACTTCTGTATTGGTTTTATATTATGCTCAACAATAATGATAGCCCAGAAAGCTACCATCTTCGGTACGGTAACCGATTATGATACTAGAGAAGCTATCGAATTAGCGACCATATTTACAAGCAATGATAATGTAGTTGAATCAGATTTAAGCGGTATATATAGGATAGAGGTACCCGCTGGCGAAGAGGTCACGATCAAGATCACGAGAGTGGGATATCAAGATGCGACTCTGAAAGTGGATCCTATGGTATCTGGAGTAAAGCGTAATATCAATTTCAAAATGGTATCTACTACTAATGATCTTGAGATTGTAATTTCGGAAAGTAAAATCGAAGATGTAGGTATGGTTCGTGAAGAAGTTGTCGAACTTAAACAACTACCAACTACTACAGGAAATTTTGAGAGCGTTTTGCCGCATATAGCTTTGGGCGCGAGTAGTGGATCAGGAGGAGAACTCAGTTCGCAGTACAATGTACGTGGTGGAAATTACGATGAAAATTTGGTCTACGTTAATGACTTTGAAATATTTAGACCGCAGCTAATTAGAAGTGGACAGCAGGAAGGATTAACGTTTCCTAATATAGATCTCATTAGAGATTTAAGCTTTTCATCTGGTGGTTTCGAAGCCAAATATGGAGATAAAATGTCTTCGGTATTGGATATTCGATATAAAAGACCTGAAGAAACAAAGTCTAGTGTGGGATTGAGTTTTTTGGGCGGATCTGCTCATGTCGAAGGAAGCAAACGAATTGGTGCTAATGCTTATAATAAGCTGAGATATCTTGTTGGAGCGAGATACAAAACCAATAGATATCTATTAGGGACACTAGATACCGAGGGAGAATACACTCCAAACTTCACTGATATTCAAGCGTATATCACTTATGATATTACCAAGGATCTTCAAATTGGTTTGATAGGTAATTATAATTATAGCCAATATGATTTTACACCAGTATCTAGATCGACGGCATTAGGTTTAATTGATTTTGCATTAAGATTAACCACCGTATATGAAGGGCAAGAACAGGATCAATTTATAAATGGAATGGGGGGAATATCGCTTACCTATGTTCCAGAGAAAGATAAGAATCCTATATACTGGAAATTACTAGCTTCGAGATATAGCAGTAATGAGATTGAGAAATTTGACATTTTAGGATTTTACCGATTAGCACAAGTGAATACTGATATAGGAAGTGACCAAGTAGGAGAGGAAGTGGCAGTATTAGGTGTAGGTACACAACATAATTTTGCGCGTAACTATTTGTATAATACGATTAGCAATGTACATCTCAAAGGGGGAATTGAGCTTCAGAACGATGATAATGACAATAATCATTTTTTACAATGGGGAGTAAAGTTTCAAAACGAAACTATTGATGATGAACTCAATGAGTGGGAAAGAATAGATTCAGCTGGATTTTCATTGCCTTATGATCCCAATCAACTTGTATTGAACAGTGTTCTGAAATCTACGAATGTACTCGAGAATAATGAGCTCGAAATATATGCTCAGGATAGCTATACTTATACTGAGCCTGAGTCGATGGAGCTACGTATTACTGGAGGAGTAAGAGGATCATATAGAGGTTTGAGTAAGGAGTTTTTATTTAGTCCGAGAGGAGAAATTTTATTTAAGCCCTTAGGCGGTAAAAGAGAGATAGCCTTTAAGTTAGGTGGTGGCCTATACTACCAACCTCCATTCTACAGAGAAATGCGTAGACTAGATGGAAGTGTAAATACGGATTTAAAATCACAAAAATCTATTCATTTGGTGGGAGGCTTGTCATATGACTTTTATTGGGAGACCATAAGTAAGAAGCCTTTCAAGTTAATTACGGAGTTGTATTATAAGAAATTAGATAACCTAGTTTCTTATGAAGTCGATAATGTAAGGATACGATATAGTGGAGAAAACGATGCTACGGGTACAGCTATGGGTTTAGATGTTCGTATTAATGGTGAGTTTGTACCAGGAGCTGAATCTTGGGTCAATCTATCTTTTCTTAGAGTAAGAGAAAGTCTCAACGATGTGCAACATCTTCAAAGAGAAATTGGTGCTGCAGAATCGGAAGAAGTATCTCAAGTGCCGAGGCCTACTGATCGCTTTATGAACATGAGTATGTTTTTTCAAGACTATTTGCCTTCGAATGAAAATTTTAAAATGCACTTAAATTTTTCCGTAGGAACTGGATTGCCATTTGGTCTTAAGGATAATAATGAGGTATACAGAAATACTTATAGATTTAAGGCTTATCATAGGGTAGATCTCGGATTCGCTTATCAGCTTTGGGATAGTGCCTGGAAAGATAAGAAGCCTCGTCATCCGATGCGATTTGCCGAGAAGGCTTGGTTGAGTCTTGAAGTATTTAATCTTATGGATGTTCAAAATCAAGCTTCCAATACATGGATTAAGACCATAACTAATCAACAGTTTGCCATTCCAAATTTTTTGAGTTCACGTAGAATCAACTTAAGAGCCAAGTTTGATTTCTAAAAAGTCCAATTTTTCTTTAGAAAAGGAAATTTCAACTTCTATAAAATAAAATAGGCCGAATGATCTAACAACATTCGGCCTTTCTAAACCATGCAAAAACTTTTACTATTTAGTTAATGTCACTGTTGATCATTAAAATAGATAGTTCTAAAAGTTCTTTAAAAGTACTTATAACTCTTCCGAAGGCTGTGAACGATCCTTCGTTAGATTGTACTAATCTTTCACTACTTCTTTTCGAATCTGATCGGTAGTGTATATACCTTGTTTACTAGTAAATCTCTGTTTTCGAGAGTTTTGTAATTGAGATTGTTTTTGATAATTCTGTCCACTTCATCACTGCTCGTCTGTACGACAATCACTTCATTGTAGGAATTGACCATAAAGAATACTTTTGCTTTATCTATTGTCAATTCAGAAACTTCGAAATTGATGTCTTGGATAATTTCCTTGATCTCATCTAATGCCTTGGATTTAGAATTTCCATCGATAGGATTAACATTAGCAAAATTAGGTGCGATGAAAGCTACAGCTATGATTAAGCTGAAAACAATTTTCTTGATATTCATAATTTGTTTAGGTATTATGAAGGATGATTGGTAGTCATCCTTCTTGTGACTTAATGGTAGCAAAGTTGATTTTCGGAGAATTTGTTAACAGGCGCCTCGCCGAAAATCAATTACACTATAAATACGATTGAAAATCCGAGAAGTTGCACTTTAGATGTAAATTATTTTCAAACGTAGACGAATGGCTCTAAAGTGTCGATGAATAGGGCAAGACAGCATTAATTATTTTTGAAGTCTCAATGAATTAGAGAGGGAGTTTAGGATTTTGTCTCTTTTCACAATAGAATTGTATTTGAGAAGCTAATGCATAAAAAAAGGAACTTCCAAATTGAAAGTTCCTTTTTTTGTGTGGTTATTTATTTATTCAGCCGCTTTTTCTTCTGAAGATTCGCCTTCTTCTTCAGTTGGCTTTTCTTCCTTAGGGACTGGCTTGGGCTTAGGCGGTTTCTTTCCTAGCTTTACTTTGATGGCGCTTAATCCTTTAGGACCTTTCTCAGTCTCGAATATAACTCTGTCTCCTTCGTTGAGATCTTCTTCAAGGATATTATTTATATGACAGAAAATACTTTCATCACTATCTAGATCCAAGATGAATCCATATCCTTTTTCATGATTAAAGAATCTTACTTTACCTTCTCGTACAGGATCAAACTCTTCTTTTTCACGCGTAGGGACTCCTAGTACTATATCTTCGGCCTTAATTTCTTTCCTTTTCTTAGTTGGATCTGGCTTTTCACTAGTTAGATTTCCATTTTCATCCACGTAAGATAGCATGTCTTCAAATGACTTTGGTCCAGCTTCAGCTTTCTCTAGCTTTCTTTGCTCTCTTCTTTCTTTTTTTTCTTGCTTCTTTTTGAGACGCTTCTTTTCTTTTTCTTTCTTGTTGTACGATTGCTGTGATTTAGCCATATAGTATTTTAGTAATTATGTTAATGTGTACTGCGATATTGAAGTGGATTTGACCGCAATAACAATTACTACCAAAAAAGCTTCGAGATCACTAAGGATGCTAAGTTGTCGACGAAGATAACATTCTGTCAGACATTAATTATAACGTATGATGTTAATTATAGTTCCTGAGAACCCTCTGATAAGCATTTAAGTAGATAGATCGCGCGGTTAAACAAGAATTATACGGTATATACTCGTACTTTTTTCTTCTTTATACGTTGATTATCAACTTTCTGTATCACTTTATATACTTCGGATGTAGCCACTGCAACAAATGCACAATCTGACTTTAACTCAATGATGCCCAATTCATCTTTTTGCAATCCACCTATTTTGAAAAAGAGTCCGGCTATATCGCCCTTAGAAATTTTGTCTTTTCGGCCTCCAGAAACGAATATGGTGCTCCAGTTCGATTTAGTAAGATTTTGATTTTTGGTTAATTCTTCTTCAGCTAGTCCAAAGATGAAGTCAGGAAGTTCTTCTTCATGCCAATGCAGGACATAAGCTGTACCATCACTATGCATTCTGGCGGTTCGTCCATTTCTATGTGTAAATTCTTCTTCTCTTAAAGGAAGGTGATAATGTATAATAAATTTTATCTCAGGCACATCAATCCCTCTTGCAGCAAGGTCAGTAGCTATTAATAATTGATGGGTGCCATTTCTAAATTTGATTAAAGCGCGCTCTCTATCGTGTTGATCTAGTCCTCCATAAAAGCATGCATGTGAAATTCCACAATCATCTAAATGATCACTTACTCGATTAATAGCGTCTTTGTAATTGAGAAATACGATACCAGGTTGATTACCAATATGCTTTAATGCTTCAACCAGCGTGTTTAGTTTATCTTTCTCAGGAGATATGATTGCTTTTATATTCAATTCTTTCACACCATCAGCAAGATAATCAATGGTCATTGGCTTTTCGAGTCCTACAAAATCAGGAATATCTACGCCTTGAGTTGCTGAAGTAAGTATTTTTCGTTTGGCTTGCGGAAGATTATAGATGATTTCGTCCATTTCTTCTTCAAAGCCGATTTCTAATGATTTATCGAATTCATCTAATATTAGAATATTAGTCCACTGTGTGGTGAAAGTGCCTCTTCGCATATGATCTGCAATCCGACCTGGTGTTCCAATAATTAGATGAGGTGTGTGAGCAAGGTCCATTTTGTCTTTTGAGATGGGACGGCCTCCATATACTGCATTAATTTTGTAGCCGCTACCCATATCTCTCGCTACTTGTTCTATCTGAATGGCTAACTCTCTTGAAGGAACGATGATCATTGCCTGTAATTCAGGAATGTCTTCATCTAATAATCCAATAAGCGGAAGTAAGAAGGCCAACGTCTTTCCAGACCCTGTAGGGGAGAGAAGAATCACTTCATTAGCAGATTCGATAGCTAAAGCCGC
>CALBEE010000102.1 GCA_937927575.1 uncultured Saprospiraceae bacterium
TATATATTAGATTTTTTTATAATATAACAAAAACCGTACCTAAGACCTCCTTATCATCAAGGATATTAGACACAAAACCACTAAACGAAGTGATTCGAGTAAATAATCTATAAACCTGGGATAAAAGCCTACTTGTACACCAGCAGACTCTAGACTTTGTAACTTAGTTTTTCACAAATTTCGCTTCTCTCACTTCTTGCCCATTTGACCATTGTGCGATATACATACCTTGCCTTAAATGAGCAATATCTAATGCGCCACTTGATTGAACCGACTTATAAACGAGTGAACCATGCATATCGTATATATTTAATACACCTAATTCTATATTTTCTTGTAAAAGCAATTGATCCGCAACTACATTAAAGGCCAAAAGCCCATCAGTAAATACTGTATGATCACCTGCTACATTTGCATCATCTGACCTAGTACCTGATCGCACTAAGCTATTATTACTTACCCATTGCACACGAACGTCCTCCACTGCTTCTAATACAGAATTCACCCTAATAGTCAGCCATTCTTGTTCTTCACTCATCGCAAAAGTCTTTAGTGTCACAACTTTATATATTCCCGTAACTGTATTATAATAAGATTCGTTAGTCTTGATATCCATTACATCACTTGAGATGCTAATCTGACTGGCATCTAAGCCTATTGGTAATTGGACACTTACTTCTATACCTTCACCTTCTATAGCCTCATTACTCTTCAGGGAGATCACTGAAGCATCATTGACTATTCGCTGATCCATATCAATATTTTGAATCGATTCCTCATCAGCCAATGTTAGATCACTGATACCTATATGCAATAGATCAAAGCTTCCATCATAATCCATATAGCTGATCTCCGTTTGATAATCTCTCCAAGAGTCTTCGATCGATTCTGCTTCTACATACACACTAAATGCTTCATTCTCTAAGGTTTCAAAGCCTAATAGATGATTCTTTAAAGCCAAAGCATCGAAAGCATTAAATGAATGGTCTCTATTTACATCAGCTGCCACAAATTGATAATTACTTTCTAAATCGCTTTTTCCTACTAAGTAATCTTGCATGCGCTTGAGATCCAAGATCGTAGGTTCTGTCAAGGTCTCAGCCGATACGTCTGTCATCAGGTAGTAATCAGAAATCAACTCTGTATGACCAAATTGGAAATAGCCTAACTCAGCACTCGCCGTCTCATACATAGCATCTGATCCATCTGTAAGATAAACATTTACGCCTTCCATAGCATCTCCTCTTACATCTTGGACTGTACCCATAGGTGCATATCTAAAGCTGCATCCATCATTATCAAATATCAACATAAATACTTGGCAGAAATCGGCATTACCTGCTTCATCAGTAGCAAATATGTTGAAGAATTGGAAGCCTTGACTCCCACAGTCAATCACTTTAATCGTATCCTCAGGATCTGCTGAAAATGATATATGAATGTCTTCAGTAGCCGTACAATTATCCGTAGCACCTATATTAAAAAGCTCAGCTGGCACCATTGCAGGCATAGCATCAGCATCAAAAGCTGCCGTCACAAAAGAATGACAATATGGTGTAGGCGCTTTTTGATCTTCTACATAAATTCTTTGCTGACATGACTTTACATTTCCACATCCATCTTTTACTGTATATAATGCACCATGCGTACCGGCATCCACTAAGTCTGGCAACGTAATATTGATTTCTTCACCATTAGCTGTCGGCGCTAAGTAAAACTCACCCGTCAGCAAATAGCTGTATTCGTAATCGATCACCAAATCCCAACCAAGATCTATCTCTACTGTCCAAAACAACTCTTCTGACGGACAATCACCCGTATCCATAGCTGCCGATGAGATCGAAACATTGGCTTGACAGCCTTCATCCATCGCGATAGTAATATCCTGACAATCGGTAAATTCCGGCAATTCTTGCTCTGTCACCTTAATCACTTGCGTGTAAGTATATCGTCCATCACTATTAGGATTGTTTTCATCATATATACACCAGTTGATCACCTCAAAGGTTCTTAATATTTTATAACATGCATCATTCGTCAATTCAAATACCAGATCATCCCATACATATCCTACTAGATCACAAGGTCCATGTACAATTACTGGAGGCTCAAAAGCAATATCCGCCACACAGCTCAAATCGCGATTTGGAGGCCAGTTAATATCGAATAGACTATTTTCTAAATAGGCCACCGTGATGACTTGTACACAAGAAGGATCATCGCCATCCAACACTTGATTATTATTGAGATCTTGATACCAAGTACGATTGACCTGTCCTACGCCACATCCATCAGTAACATTTACATCTGTATAGCTTATTGGGTGCCCTACATTAAATCCTGTCGTATTGGGATAGCCAGTCATATCTGTGTTATGCACATCCATATCACAGTTGATCGTGATATCGTCAGGACAATGAAAACCAGCAAAACTAATGACTGCAGTACAGGCAAGAATAGCAACAAGTATAATATTTTTCATGCGACAGGTATTTGTATAGGTATCAAAGTTAAAAATACTTATATGAATTTCAGCAATATGTAATACAATGTTCCTTACACGTTACTCAGAGGACAAGTAGGATTTCCAAGTGAGCACCTTCTAAGTCTTTCGTGCTAAGCGAACACAGTGAGTCCTCAATGCCAAATATTCACCAAGAGCCTTGTCATCCTGAGCGAACGCAGTGAGTCCTTAATGCCTTTGTACTCACCAAGAACGTTGTCATCCTGAACGAGTGCAACAAGTCCTTAATACCAAATATTCACCAAGAAAGTTGTCATCCTGAGCGAGCGAAGCGAGTCGAAGGAAGCAACGAATACATCAATATTACACTCTAACTAATAATTGCATTAAAATCATATTAAAACAAATAATATATATCATCTTTACATCTGATTAAATCATTCGACATGAAGAAAGGCCTTTATATAATACCTAATTTACTCTTTATGCTACTTTGTACAGCATTAACTACAGTAGCACAATGCAACATCGATAATTTTACAGTAATTACCTCTAACTGTATAGATGAAAACACGATAGAAGTAACCGTAGACTTTGATACTGATACTCCTAGTCCTATCGGATATCAATTAGTAACTACAGTAGATTTTGTAGTAATCCAGTTCAATGATTTTCCTTATAAGCTCACTCTTGATCCAAACTGTGTCACAGATTATACCATAGGCGTAGTAGATCTTTCTGTCGCTGATTGTGAAGTCTCTCAAAATCTTGGCGTGCTTTGTTGTGAATTTGAATGTGCGATCGAAGTAGAAGTCATTGATCTGCAATGCACAGATAATCTTTCCATCATAGCCAATTTAGATGTTGATCTAACAGGATCCTTCGAGGACTCATTAGATATTTATACCAATGGCAATTTCATATCCACCGTTGCTTTATCCAGTGCTTTAGCTATCGAATTACCTTCTGTACTTCCTGTCTTAGAATTAGTAGTTTGTGAACAAGGAAATACCATGTGTTGTGATACCCTAGATTTAGTAGATCCTTGTTTCTGCAATATATTTGACATCACAACTACTGTATTGGATTGTGATCCAGTTATGGAATCCTATTTTTTGAGAGTCGATTTCGAAACTACAGGCCAAAGTTCTGATAGTTTTAATATTGGTCGCCCTGGAAATCTGTTAGGAAGATTTGCCTATGAAGATCTTCCAGTGAGAGTAGGACCGATTGGGTTTGATGATGATGATGGTGAAGTAACCATATTGGATCAGTTCGATGCTTTTTGCTTTGGTTTTATTCCGCATACTACTTTAGATAGTTGTGGTGCCATTAGTTGCGAATTTTCAAATCTCGAAGTCGCTGCTAATGTAGATTGTGATAATAGTGGAGATGCTATTTTGACGGTTTCGTTCGATACTTCTGTAGAGTCAGATGGTTTTATAATTCGAGTGAATGGTGAAAATTTTGGTCCATTCTCCTATGGAGAAAATGAATATTCAGTAGGTCCTATTCCTTCAGATGATATAGCACAATTTGATGTCGAAGTTATCGACCTGGAAGATGATAACTGTAGCATAGCTACTTCCGTAATTCCGGTTTCTTGTGATTGCAGTTTTGATAATTTGAGTACGATACAGTTTTGTAATCAAGATTCGCTCATAGCTATATTAATAGATTTTGATCCCAAAGATGCCGTATCAGATTCTTTTGATTTAGTTTCGGCAACATCCACTACACGTTACGCTTATGCACAATTACCGATCAATGTGACAGGCTTACCTTCTGCAGATATCGCTTTAGAAATAGTCGATGCGCTCAATCAAAATTGCATATTGATGATTAACGAACCTTTAGAATGTGTGCTTGAATGCGCCATTACTAATTTTGAAGTAGAAGTGCTTTCTTGTGAATCATTAGGAGTTGCAAATTTATCTTTCAATTTCAATTTTGAAGATCTTACAACGGACACAGTTGTACTAAGTTATAATGGAAATGTATTAGGCAATTATATCGTTCAAGATACAGGAGATTATGTCATACCCTTTTTAGAAATAGATTGTGAAATAGATTTCAATTCATTCTCTCTAGCTCCGATTAATGACCCTGATTGTGGTACTGAATTTCCAATGCCGAATATTGATTGTTGTACTCCATGTGAAATTACAAATCCAAGTTTTACCGTTACTTGCTTAGATAATATGAGTGCTTCGATTTTAATTGATTTTGACTACGATGGAGAGGCACAAGATATGCTTGACCTGTTTGTGTTTGGTAATTTAGAAGGCACATTCAGTTACGATCAATTTCCAATTAATATCGCATCCGACATTTTGGCTCCTGGAGATTACCCTTTCACCATTGCATTCCCCAGCTGCGATATAGATGGTACTTTTCCATTCTTTTGTGATGAACCTTGTGTTATAACTAACATTACAATGGATAGCGTAGAATGTGTTGGTCCATCTTTCTTTCCTTTGATAGAATTTGATTTTTCAGTAGATATAGATTCGGTTATGATTTTTGCGAATGAAGGAATACAGGGTACTTTCTCTACAGAAAACTTACCGATATTTTTAGGTCCATATCAAGGTGATGGCATTACTGAATATACGTTTACAGTTACAGCAGTAGGCGATGAAGATTGTAGCGACACTTTTGAATTTGGCACCTTCGAATGTGAGCCGAATGCCATAGATGAAAACATCCTGTCTAATATCAAATGGTCCACCCTACCACACGGAACTTTAATAGAAGGAATAAAATCATTTAACCAAATTGCACTTTACGACATTCAGGGAAGAAAAATTGAAGAAAATAAAATTATCGATGATCAATTCTTCATTGAAAATACTGGTCATATGAATGGATTGTATTTTGTAAGATTAATAAATCACAAAGGTGAAGTCCATACGGTTAAGATAGTATTATTCTAAAATCCCCGTTTTGCAAAATCTAGATAACATCCCAGGGCGCTGGTGACAAAACACGCGGAGCGATTGGGTTTGTCTTGGGTTTTTCTTTCTTTTGGGCTAAGCCAAAAGAAAACCGTCGGTAGACATACTATACTTGCACACCATTACAATCCTCCAAATCGAAGAATTAATAGATATATCAAATGAAACACCAACGGTACCACAACCTTCTTGCAGCGATTGAAGAAGAAAGAAAAAACGAAGAGGCCTATTACCGTGAATTATCTAAGTCCGCAACGCCCAATGACAAAATAGAATCAGGTATACTTTGGTATCCTGTAGACATCATCAAGCAGCGATACACCATAGGCGAATATGTAGAGATTGAAGTAGAACGTACCAAGCATCTAGACAAAAGTCATAAGCTCAGAACAGGTGTCGGCTGTACCGTATTTAAGCAGCTTGATGAACGCGAAGATTATAAAGGAACCATCTCATTTGTAAAACGTAATAAGATGGGTATCATACTGCATAGCGACGTACTCGAAAAAGGACAGCTATCAGAAAAAGGATTGACTGGCGTCGAATTGGTTTACGATGAGCGCCCTTATAAAGTGATGAAGGATTCGATCCATCAAGTCATGAATAGTAAGTTGAGACCTATCATGGAACTTCGTGATGGCATCAGTAATCAAGATCAATTTGCCTACTCTACCCGATCCTACAATACTGACTTCATAGCGGGTCAAGTCAATCCTTCTCAAGAAGCGGCCATCAAAGGCATTCTCAATACTGGACATATTGGAATCATACACGGACCGCCAGGCACGGGCAAAACGACGACGCTCGTAACATTGATCAAAACCCTACTCAATCATGAAAAGAGAATCTTGGTCTGTGCCCCTAGTAATAACGCAGTAGACCTTCTGGCCTTCAAGCTAGATTCCGCAGGAGTCAAAGTCACACGAGTAGGAAATGTAACACGTATCGCAGATGATTTAGCGCATGTTACCGTAGACGAAAAACTGCGTAATCATGATGAATGGCAACATATCAAAAAAGTAAAAATAGAAGCTTCCACCGCACGTAAAATGGCAAGAAGCTTTAAGCGAAAATTTGGAGCCAAAGAACGTGAAGATCGTAATGCGATGTACAAAGAATCACGCGAATTACAAAAATGGGCCAAAGACCTAGAATCTAGATTAGTAGATGATATACTCAATGGTAGTCAAGTCATAGCGACCACACTAATCGGAACACAGCATCGTATGATCCAAGATATGGAGTTTGAGACCGTAATCATCGACGAAGCATCCCAAGCTTTAGAAGCCGAATGCTGGGCCGCTATCCTCAAAGCCAAAAGAGTGATCATGGCAGGTGACCATATGCAATTACCTCCGACCATCAAAAGTCAAAAAGCGATGGATATGGGCCTCGAAGAAACCATCCTCGATCGTATGACTTCCTGCATCAAAGACAGCTATACCCTGGGCATCCAGTATAGGATGAATGACAAAATACTCGCCTTCCCCAATAAGAAATTTTATGGAGGCAAACTACTCTCTCATATGAGCAATGCGCATCATCTCATCCAAGAAGGCGATGATCCTTTAATATGGATTGATACCAGCGGATGCGGATTCGAAGAGCAGCAAAGCGCAGAGCATCGCAGCAAATGGAACGAAGGAGAATTCTTTATCCTCAGAGAGCATTTCCTCCAGCAAATCGAAAAATATCAAGACTGTAGCATAGGTATTATTTCTCCCTATGCACAACAAGTACGCTACATCAAATCACAAGTAGCCGAAGATGAAATCTTACGCGCACACGATGTGACGATCAATAGTATAGATGGATTCCAAGGGCAAGAAAAAGACATCGTCTATATCAGTCTTGTAAGATCCAACGAAGATGGAGAATTAGGTTTCCTCAAAGACATCAGAAGACTCAATGTCGCCATCACCAGAGCCAAAAAGAAATTGGTCATCATCGGTGATGTAGCCACACTCTCCTCAGATAAAACTTATTTAGAATTACTCGAGCATGTTGAAGCCAATGGATTATATCAAAGCGCTTGGGAGTATATGAGTATGTAGAGGGGTGATCGCAAAAAAAAGCAGAAACTATACATTGTACAATTTCTGCCTGATATTCTAAATATTAAATTATCTATTGCTCTTGGCAAATGGAGGTTCCCAACTTTTGGTTTTCTTAATAGCTTTCACCACTTCGTAAGATAAAGGAGAGAAATCATGGCAATCTACGCCTATGTCAATTGACAATGATTTTGGATCGTCTAATAGTGATCCATGCGAATGTCCATAAAGATGATAGGTTCCCCAATGAGATGCATTCCATTCTATCATAGCATAGTGAAACAACACTATCATCTGTTCACCTCTTTCAAAGTCTTTATCCGGAATCACTAATTCATAGTAGTCTTTTATCCATTCGAATCTTGTATGACAAGCTTGAGCAGATTTCTCGTGATTACCATTTATGAGGTAGATCTTTCCATTTAACCTTTCTAATATCTTTCTTAACTTACCTGAGGATGAAAGTCCAACATCACCTAGATGATACACTTCGTCTTCAGGTCTTACCTTTTCATTCCATTTTTGAATTAAAAATTCGTCCATTTCATCAACATCCTTAAAAGGACGATCAGAAAATTTGATGATATTTTTATGTCCAAAGTGATGGTCTGAAGTAAAATATATTTTGTTCATATTACTTCTATTTAATTATTCAAATTAACCATTCTTCTAAATATTGAATTGCGTTCAACTCTGGACTCCTAGTTTACATTTTAATCATTTTAGTAGTTTTTAATTACATTCATTTAATGATACAAACATATAACAATTAGCATAAACAAGAGACATAAACATAAAATTCAGTAGTAATGTAGCCATACTCTATTAAGATAACACCTATTTAGAATTACACGTGAATTTAGAAGTCAATGGATTATATCAAAGCGCTTGGGAGAATATTAGCCTGTAGATAAATTTGTTAATTATGAACGGATGACGGTATGCAGCGTCTCTCGACGACACGAGAGATAAGCTGTCATCACCCATTATTATGCCTAGTTAGATTATTTTAAAGTACGATTCAAGATCTTCAGGCAATTGACTATTTTCAAGAATCTTGTCTACCAGAACTTCGAATTTTGATTTCAGAATATCGTATTTACCATGATAATGCATTAAATCAACATCGTTTATTTCTTGGTTAGAGTTAATTAGCTTAAAAATGAAAGCTTGATGGCTTCTTATTATATTACTGAAGTTTAAATAGTATTTATACTTTTTACGTACTGAGGTTATGTTGCAAAAATTCATTACAAAGAATTTCAACCAATAATCATCTTGATTGTTTGGTTTGCAGTAACTAACTTGTTCTTTAATTTTCAATAATCCAGATATATGCATAATTGCTACATCCTGAAGAAATTTAATAACTAATTCGAATGCCGCTTTATTAAGAGGGTCGTTTGGCCAGAAATATTTGATGTTTTTCTTTTCATGTTTACATAAAATTGATAATAAGTACGAAAATTTCAAAGATGAAAACATGTTGTAATTTATGCCTCTAGGAGTTAGCCATATTTCAAATTCACTATTAATATGTTTTACAGAATCAATACCATAAAATTCACTTAACTCAATTAAGCCTAGTTTTTGGTCTTTCTTTTTATAAAGTCTTAAGATGATTTTTTTTACATCATTTTCTTCTATACCTATAGATTCTAATTTATTAACAATTGCTGACACTTTGGTTTTTACTGAATATTCAAATTCATAATTTTCTGAAGATGGGTCTGTTTCATTTGCTATAAGACTCAATAATAAGTGGTCAGTTGAACAACCAAAAATGTTGGCAGAGTCTTTTTCCCAATCTTGAAATACTTCAAAAATATCTTTCAGGCTATCATCAAATATTATATTATTTTCTCCTATCCAAAAGTAAAAATGCGATTCAAGAACCATTTTGTCATATGCAGGATCGGCTAAGTCAACATTATTGTTTAATAAATATTTAGAAAATTCCACAAGCAATTCAATTCCTTCTCTTCTATCATAATTACTTAAATCAGAAGAAGCCGGCCCTAGTCTTTTGTCATCTAATAATGAAAAGAACAACTCTTCCAGCTTTTCAATTAACGAAATATCGAGGTCATATTTTTTGGAAATTATCGGCAATTTTGATTTTAAAAAATTTATTCTTGCCTTCAAGATATTGTTAGCAAAAATCTCGTTCTGTATAGAATAGTGTTTTTTGTAAAGAAAATACTCTTCTTTTCCTGTGAGTTTCCTATTTGGGTATTTTTTTTCAATTTCTTTAAGAAAATCTTTTCTTAAAAACTCTTTATAGTTTAAGTATACAGGTTCAGTTTTAAATGTTCCGTTATCCTTTAATTCTTGGGCACTTGGGTTGTTAGTCCTCAAGCTAACTAAAGTAATAATAGAATCTGAAGATTTCGATTGGATTTTTTTCACTGCATTGCAGAAATTATCTCTTATTCTATCATCAAATATACTATCAATGTTGTCATAAAATACCGCTATGTTTTCAATTCTGTTTTCCGAATTCTTTATATAATACGCAAGATTTTCAGCTAATAAACTTCTATATAATTTTGACCATAATTCATCAAAGAATCCACCTGGCTCCCAAGTTTTACGCCAATCTTTAAAAGTCTTTGATTTGTCAATATTGTGTCTGTAGTATTGATCGAGTATCTCACTACGCAAATCATTAAATTGACCATTTTTGAGTATATGAGATTTACACTTTTCATTTTTCGTTTCTAAGAAGAAGTCGAGAATTAAAGTTCTAGAAATACCTGCATTCGAACATTTACCAATAAGAAAATCTTTGACTGATTTTTCGACGTAACTTATCAAGGTATTTATGTCATGAAATTTTTCTTTCTCTACTTCAATTATTTTCTTAAAATCCACTTTGTGAACAATTGAGTTAATTTTGTATGTTGATAAAACTTTAGAAATTACTGTTGTTTTACCAGTACCAGGATTTCCAAAAATTTTTATGAGGCCGTCCGATGAGTCTATTAGCGTTTTAATATGTTGTTCTGTTTTTAATCTTTTGCAGTACAAATCACTTCCAAAAAAAACTTCGGAGTTTAATCCAATAATTTCTAATGATTTATTTGACTCATGGTTTGAATTGTCAATTGAATAAGTTAGAATTGATTTAAATAATTGAAATTCATCTAATTTTTCTTTATTATTCATCTTTTATTTGATCTTTTACAGTTTCTAGTTTATCAATGTATTTTTTACAAATTATTTTGTATTCCTTCTGAATAGCTTTATTAGTTTCTAGTTTGGCAAGGTCCGAATTTACTCTAGCAAGTGTTGCATACTTATCAATTATAGAATTCCTTCTCATTAAATCAAATTGAAGTTTCAATTGCTTTTCACTATTTTCTTGTGCAGTTGCAGCTCTTTCGAATTCTACTCTTTGTTCTCTAAATTCGTTTGTTTGTAGTTCTAAAGTTCTGATCTGCTGATCAACAGCTTTCTTATTTAATTTGAAATTTTCTTTTTGATTCTCTAATGCTAGAAAGAATAAAATAACACCAGATAAAGACCATAATGATCCTACAATTCCGCCAATAGCATCAGCTAAAGATGTAATCCTGTTGGCATCTATTTGATCGCTCCAAGAAAAAATACCAGATTTATAAGAATAAAGGAATATTAAAAGCAATACTAATATAGCACCAATTAACAGAAGCGATACAGCAACTCCTTCTGAAAATACTAATTCGAAAAGTTTAGGTCTTTTCTTTGTTTGACTCATTTTTAACTCTTTTTTAATTAGGCATAACGTATCAAGTATATCTAGCGTGCATTACCGCGATGAAGCTAAATTATGCAATAAATTTCATTTTACTAACTGAGCTGATTGGGACTATGAAGTCCATAACATGATCATACATTGTTAGCATCAGTATTTTTTAATCTTTGTTCTAAATTTGTAAGCTGTTTTAAAAAATCATTGGTATCAAGAAAGTAATTAGGGTAAGCTTTTCTCAATGATTCCAATGAACTTGTAGCAACGAGTACGATATTCATGTTTTTACCTCTTGCGATCTCTTCTTCATATTTAGTATAATCGTTGTTCGCTTCATCAAGCTTTCTTCTTCCGTAACTTTTTATTCTTACTAGCCTGTCGTCAATATCCAATGCAATTAAATGATGGCTTCCTGTTCTTTTTGTTGTAATCTCATTTGCGGCAATTCTAAATCCTTGGAAGTTATCACTCACATTTAATCGTTTTGCTTCAGATACAACTTTTTCTAAAATTTCTTTTTCCGAATATAACTCGCTAAACGGTGGAACTAATGGTGTTTTTTCAATTAGTGCAAATGCTGCTGAAGTCAGAGCAAAAAACTCCAGCCATTCATCAGGTCCTTCATTAGATTTTAGAGGAGAATTTAAAAAGGCTCCCATGGTTTCAACTGAAGTTGCCCAAATATGTTGAAGTTTAGTTCTTAATTGAATTTCAATGAATAAACCATTGTAATCACTGATTTTCTTGTTGTTATATTTATATACGAGATGAATGCCTCGATATCCAGAAGGTTTTGGATTGTCTATTTAATCTTTATGATTTACGAGCTCATGGTTAATACTACTTTTTAAGTAACTTCCTTCAACTTCTCGCACTTTACTAAGGTTTTTAAGCACTGCTCTTAAACCACCAATATCTTGCATTAGTGCTAAGCTCATATTTGGGAATCTAACAAGTTTAGAAACAATAGAAGGAGTTCTTTTAAGTCTTTGGGCAACTAATGCATCAGGATCAATGGTTTTAAGTTTTTTCGTTAATGTCGCTCTAAAGGTATTTATAGGATAGAAATGAAGACCTCTCCAATTAGTTAACACCTTATCTGCAAATTCTCTTTCTTCTTGAGATACGGCTGCCTTTTTTAAAATTTTACCAGCCTTTTTGACTTGATTTCCACTGTATTCTCTTTCTATAATCTTCATTTCTAATCTTTATTGATGCTAACGGATCGGCGATATGGAGCGGACGACCGAAGGAAGTCTGATCTCATCATCGCTTGTTATGCGTATTTTTTTATTGCTGTTCGTATTTTATCACAACCTGGACTTACAGCAACGGCTAAATTTTCAATAGCATCATCGTACGTAGCTTTAGATATTCCCATCAAGTCAGAGAGTATGTGAAGCTTATTGTTTTTACTATGAATAATAAAGGCTTTCGATCTTGATAGTTTACCTAAAAACATACCTAATTCAAAAATTACATTATCACGACTTATTAATTTATCGACACCTCTAATATTGATTTTGTCATCAGGTGAAAATACGAAAATACCAAAATCGAATTTATCAAGAGCTTTTTCAAGTGATTCTAAATATGCATCTCCTAATTCGAAAGTTCCTTGATTCCAAATTTCACAAGTTGCATCATATTGAAGTTCTGATTGTATTTTTCTTGCAATTGGCAGTCCTTCAGTAGAGGAACCAATAAATACTTTAGGTAGATTTATTTTAGCTTGATCATTGTTAAGTAGTTCTCCAGATTTACCAAATATCTCATTTACTGCGGTAAATTGCGATGGGCTAATTTTTTGATTTGTTTCTATTAAAAATCTTCTGCAATCATTACAAAGAGCCTTTTTTCGCATGCTATTTACTAAATCTGTTTTCTTTTGTTTCAAATCCATTACACAAGATTTGGATTCTTTATGATTCTTAAGTTCAGGTTGTAAATAATTTAACACAAATCGAGCAAAATAATAAACGAAATAAGATTCCATTTTTTCTTCCGGAAGTATTACTGTTCCAACATAGTTTGTCGTCAGAATGGATAGTTTTCTTTCTGGTGAAGTGTCTCCAAATAGATTGGTCAAATCTTTAATTGGGTCGTATAAATATCCATCAGTTATTAATAAGAGATGTGGATGGAATCCATCTAATTTGTTTTTAATGTTTTCTAAATCATCAAAAAGAATGTTTATATCAACTTTATCAAATGAAAGGGGCTGGAAATATTTTTGCTTTGTTTCATCTAAAATGATAAACTCAAATTCATCCTGTATTGAATTTGCCGATTTTACAGCCTTTTCTATATCGGAAGAGTATTTGTCCCCAACAATTGCAATTTCTAAAGTAAATTTAGCCATATCTATATTTATTTCCTATCTGATTTTCTTTAATTACGCATAACGTATCAAGTATATCTGGCGTGCATTATCGCGATAATGCTAATTTATGCAATAAATTTCACATCAAGAACAGAGCGTATCGGAACTATGTAGTGCATGACATGATCATACAGTGTTATGTGCTGGTGATCTTCATCTCTTCAATGAAATATCGCACGCGTTCTTCTAATTTGTCACTTTTGTGGTTGTACCAATCCTGTTTGATTTCAGAATTGTGTATTATTTGATTGAATTTACTAAATGGATTTTTCTTTTCTAAAGCATATATCAATTGATTTTTAATTTCTGATAATGGCAAATTCTCTATGAAAGAAACCATTATGTTATAGGATTCGCTTGAATTGGGACTTTCAAATTTTTTGAATTCATTCCATTTCAATTCAAGTTTCTCCAAATCTTCTGTATGGTACTCATTGTATTCGAAAATTGGGCCATGCAAGATGTTTGGAAGTTCAATGAATTCATTAGTTACAATATTTACGAATACATCATGAGCAATATCGTTTGCATCAGCTATTTCCTTAATTTGTTTGTTTGATAATTTCATTGTACTATATTCTGTTTAACCATAGAAACAACCAAATGAATCTTCGTCAATAGTTGTTAATAATTTATCGAGACTAGTAGATTCTGGAAAAGGTTTATATAATTCCCATTTACCTGACCCTCTCATCCAGTATAATTTCCAAATTCTTTTTGTTTTTATATATCTAATTCTAACGAAAGATAGTTTTTGATAGTCACTTGGATCTTGGCTATTCCACACTGGTCTTACTTCGAATATTTCATAAGCGTTCTTTTCATACTTGAAGCCATAGTCAAGTCGATCTCTAATTTCAACAGAGGGTCTTTTGCCTATAACGTAGGACTGAATCATAGAATAATTTATATCGATTACCTTATCTTTCATGTTTATTTTCTTACTTGCACATAACAAGTTAATATCCGCCACTAGCATTTTTCATTCCAGATATATCTCATATATCTACTACACATAACCTCCTACAAACGTCTCTCAACATTTGCAAACCAATCATTCATCCAGCATGTCATTACTTAAAGCGCAATATCTAAAAGGGGAATCCGAAAGTAAACAAAATATATTAGCTTAGATAAGCATTTACTAAAATCATCTTTTAATATTTACGAAATTTACCGTTCATCACAGATATTTGCTGTTCGTAACAAAGAATATCGTTTTCTTTACAAAGCTTCAGCATTCTATTCTATCTTATTGGACCATATCCATGATCCTTACTATCCAAATCATCATACATATCTCTAAGCATATGGCTAATCATTAGATTCCCACCACTAAATTCTCCTCTATCCTATTCATCAATTCATCATTCACACCCGCCTCTTGCGCGAAGTCTTTCCAGCATTGTACCTGAGTGATGATATCATCAATGATCTGATTCGCTTTTTTGATATTCATTGATTGGGCTACGATCAATAAATCTTCTCTAGCAAAATCTTTACGCTTGCCATTAATGCTGAGTGCATGCTGACTTACCCAAATGCTTCCAGGGCGATAGGCATAACAGATATCATAGGCAGGAGACAATTCCCATTGCTGATCTTGACGCAATCTGAAAGCAAAATTTTTGGT
>CALBEE010000103.1 GCA_937927575.1 uncultured Saprospiraceae bacterium
TATCTCATCAAATACAATCTCCGCAGTGCGATCCCAGTCAAAAGCTTTTGTTCTGTGATACCCTTTAGCGATGAGAGTAGCAGAGTTTTTCTTATCTGTTACAATCTTGTTCATGGCAGATACAATTTGCTCTTCTTGAGCGGGGTCCACGAGTATGGCCGCATCGCCAGCAACCTCTGGCATACTAGATATATTTGATGTAATCACTGGCACACCACAAGAAAACGCTTCCAAGATAGGTATACCAAAACCTTCAAATGTAGATATATATATAAGTGCATCCGCGCTAGCAAGCATCACTTTAGCTTCATCTTTAATATCGTGATACATATGTATCTGCGATTGGTACGCACTATTCTGATACGCTTTTTCGATCTGATCAAAATTCCAAGCAGGTCTACCTACGATGACTAGGTGGTGATCCGAATGAGACTTTGCCTTATAATTTGAAAAAGCATTAATCAAGTTTGCGATATTTTTTCGAGGATGCAGTGAGCCCAAATAAATAAAGTATGGCTTTCCTTCACTGTATTGCTCTCTCGTCCGTTTCTTAACCGAATCATCTACTGGAGCAAAACCATCTGGAGATGCATTATACCCTACCGAAATACGATCTGCTGATATTTCAAATTGTTGGATGATATCTGCTTTAGTGGCTTCTGATACTGCAATAATATGATCAGCTCTTTGATGAAACTTCGGAAAGTACTTTGAATAATATCTCAGATGATGCGCAGGCAAATGTTCTGGATAATGCAAATACGCTAGATCGTGACTGACCATTACCGCTGGAACTTTAGATCTTAGACTTAGGTATGCATCACCGCTAAAAAATACATCTGCTTTATACTTCTTTAAGGCTCTATGTACAGAATATTCAAACCATAACTTAAATAAAATTGGCAGTCTTGCAGGCACACCAATTTGGACCGCAGTAACATTATCGGCAAAGACGAAATCTCTATCGAATGGTCTATCGAAAAAAAATATAAACTCATGCTCTGGATGATTAACAACCATACGACGTGTTACCTCATAGATGTATCTCGCAACACCTTCCATTCTTCCTTTCTGAAGCACACGTGCATTGACGGCTATCCTCACTGATGCTTTTTTATTATTGTATCAAATGTAGAATCGTAACTCGCTATAATATTAGACCAATCATAACGCTTTACATATTTCGCTAACGAAGGTAATTCATTTGGCCAATCTTGTATCATCTCTTTCAATTTTTGATACAACTCTTTCTCACTTTGATAAAAGCAATTGGGGTAATAATTAGGATCAATATGCTCTGGATAAGATAATCTATTGGGCATTAGTGGAAATACATTTGCTGCTATTGCTTCTACTATACTGATACCAAAAAAGTCCTGATTATTGGTCACAGGAAGTATATCTGCTGATTGAACCAACTTAATATACTGCTCTTTACTATCCGCATATCCTATATGAATGATATGCTTTTCTAATCGAACTTTTGCTTCATCAAATACTTTAGGGTATTTTTTATAGGATTCTCCACAAACGATCAAATGGAAATCACAATTATCAATTTCACTTAGTGCGTAAAGACATTCAAAAAACACTTCTGGACATTTGTCGTATTCCCATCTATGATTCCAAAGTAATACTGGAATTTTATTTGAAGTTTTCTGATGAGCATAAAATTGCTCCAACTCCATACCTATATATTCTACATCACTTTTGGCTTTGATATCATTTACTGTTTCATGATTTCTATGATCCGGAAAAGCATAAAGAAAATCAGGTATGGCACTTATAAAAGATTCCATGTGATATCGAGAATTAAATAATATTCTATCAGCCGTCAGTGAAGAAGTATAATTAATCCAGGCATACGTCCGATCACGATTTAATTTAATATCAGGATCTGATGCTGACCAAGGGTAAGTCAATTGATTTTCATGAAAAAAAAGAACTACTGGAATTTCACCTATCTTTTTTCTTGCTAATGCTACAAAAGTACTCAGATCAATCATATCAGTGGCAATGATTAAATCTGGTAAATAATCCATAGATAAAAATTCTTCAGCCAAAGTAATCGCTGCGCCATGCATCCTCCATTTCCAATGTCTTCCAGCTAAAGTTAAAAGCTTAATTTCATGACGTGAATACTTTTGTAATTGGTCTTCCATCACCTTATGACTACTTGCGTAGAATGGCTCTATGAATAAGATTTTTTTTGTTGTAGACAAATAGGATCGATTAGATAATAGTAAAGCCGAGAGTTAACTCTTTCCGATTTTATTAAGAATATCGGTAATTTCCCCATTCAGATCTCCAGCATTTTCATTCATGATTTCCATAGCATTCTCTATCGCTTCTTTGGCCCTTTTACGATCATCCTTCATCAAATACAACTTAGCCAATGTAACATGATATCTAGCTTTATTGGGGCTGAGATCAATGGCTCTTTCTAGTTGATTTTTATATTTCTTCCACACCTGCTTTTCATAATCCATTGACAAAAAGACTTCGACTGCATTATGAATCATATTATGATCTGTCGGAGCTACTGTAGTTAAATACTGGTCAACGGTAGACAAGTAGCTATTTTTATCTTCTTCTTGTTGCATTCTCACCAAATAGTATTGATAAGCACGTTGTTCAGCAGTCAATGTATCAACCAGATTATAAAGTTCTATGGCTTCATCCAAATCTGGTCTAGGATAACCTTGATAGATTCTTTGATTCACCAAAATATCAAGACTATGCGATAGTTGTGCTTCGCCTACAATGCTTGCTACATGACTTCTATTTTCACTGATATAATCAAATAACATAGAATTAGTAGTCTCTACAAAATCATAAATGAATTTTACATTTTTTTCTGTACTCCAATTCTCTTGTGTTTTTAAATAAGCTATTGCTGCATCTCCATGGCTATCATCCATTCGTTGCATACTAAAATAAGCTTCTTGGTATAAAACTTCTGGAGGCATTACATCATTAGCTCCCAATACTTGCACAATTTGACCTTCACTATTAGGATCTACTTCTGGCTCCCTCTTTGAGACATCGACTTGTTCTTTTTTCTTTTTTGCTGCTACTGCAATTTCTGTGGGCACCGCTTTAGGCTTAGGAGTACTTACTGTATTTTGAAAAGGTGTACTAATGATTTGCGAAGCATTATTTCCAAGATAAACTCCTTCCACATTAGCTTGTATTCCAATATTTAAAAGCTCTTGAGCAGTTAATAACTTATCAGTTTTATACTTGATTCTTCCTTCTCGATCAAAGATCATCATAGTAGGTAGAAAGACTACATCATAATCATTATAGGTCGTTCTTCCATGAGGACCATCCATATTAATCTGAATATTGATATAATTTGAATTAAAGTAATTCGCTACTTCTCTATTGCGAAAAACTTTTTTCATTTTTTTACAAGGAATACACCAAGAAGCGTAGGTATCTACAAAAAGAAATTTATTCTCCTTCTTAGCTCTTTGTAAACCTCTTTTTACATTTGATTCACTAAATCTAATGCTACTTTGAGCATCACTTTGAACAATAAGTCCAAAGCAAAGAAGAAAAGTAAATATAATTAGGTTTTTTAATTTCATATTTGGAGCGGAATAATATGGGTCTTTTTTGAATTCGCTAAATAGCTAAGCGTCTTTCTCCAAAAATTTTCTAAATCTTTCTAAAGAGTTAGTCTTCTTTTCTTGTTTAGAAAACTCCTTTATCTTTTTATCAACTAGTTCGATAGCTTCCTCACTTTTATCTACTCTTTTGAGCATTTTACAATAATTAATGATATTCATTTCACTATCATCCAACTTTACCAATTGCTTATAACCATCTTCCAATAAGCCTTGGTATTTTTCATTTTTTTGATAGACCATTAACTCTTGAATTAATTTATTGAGTTCGGCAACATCTTTTTTCACCTCTTTATATTGCTTTTTACTTAATTCTAAATACTCCTTTTTGCCACCTGTATTTTTATGATATGTTCGTTCCATTTTTAGAATGGCTAACTTATTATTTCCCACGGTAGATTTATAGGCTTCTATCGCTTCATCTAATAAAGAGGGTACTTCATATTCAATAGCTTTGGCCACAGTAGCACTTGTCGCTTTCGTAATCTTCTTTACAAATACATCTTCGTCTACCAAATTTTTAATTTTCTTATTATTCTCCACTATTTCCGAAAATAGTTTACTGTCCGACTCTACTGCAGCTTCTAGAATGAATAATAATCTTTGCTCTTCCGTAATTTCTGGTTTAGATCTGATGTAAGCGTTTGATATTTTCAGCGAAGGTTTACCTGCTTTATTAAGTGCTTTTACATAGTTAAAGACAAGATCATAATCTCTATTTCCTTTCTCGTATTCTTCTTCAAACTGTCCGCTCGTATCATACTTTCGTAAAACCAACTCTCCCATCTGGATGAGTTTTGCTTCGTCTTTTCCACCTTTTTCTTTGTGAATGACTGCTCCATCTCCACTTATAAAGTACAAAGTAGGATAAGCGCTTACTGGATATTTATGTCCAAAAGTTACGCCATCTTCCTTTTCCATATCAAGCTTAAGATTGATAAAATTTTCATTAAAAAAATCACCAACCGCAGCTTTAGTAAATACATTTTTCGCCATACGTTTACAAGGTCCACACCAAGTTGCATAGGAATCGACGAACATCGCTTTTCCATCTTCTTTGGCTTTAGACAATGCTTCTTTCCAAGGTGTATGTTCGAACTCAATACCTTGAGCGGATAATACTGTTGTGATGGTAAAAAGGGTAATGAGTAGACGAAATTTCATATGATATTAATTGTAACCGGACTAAAGAAGTCCAATTCTAGTTATTTCTTAAATTTTGCTTGGGTAAATCTATTGATATCGATCAACCACAGACCAACAAATATAACGGTGTCGGGTGGGTTGAAATTTCTCAGAGGGATATATTAACACAACTGTAACTCCTAAGACAGCGTGTTATTGCAAATATAGACAGAAATCCCATAATATCAATAGCTTAGGCTTAGCGCTCCTAGAATTATTACGCATATTTGTTCTATAGAATTATAGGTAGAAATGATCATCTATGAGTGAAAATAATCTAAGTATGCGTGACCAACTTGAAAAAGAGTTAGAGGAAGCAACACAGGGAGTACTTTTGTCAGATGAAGTTCGTAGAAAAAAGCTCATTATTTATGTCATACGTACTACCCTAGCCGCTCTTCTCTATTACTTATTATGGAAATATTACTGGGTCCGTATGAGTCTTTGGCTCTATATTCCTCTTAATTTAACGGGATTACTTAGCATTACACTAATGCCTATAATATTGCAGCGAAAAGTCGATAAAACTAAGGCAATCATAGGCAATTTTCCAGAAGAATCAGATTACGAAGAAGAGTAGAAACACCAATAGTTTTATTGTATGCTATCTAAAAGAGAATTATATATAAATCATGTTACTCAAACCAGTACATTCTCCATGATGCTGGACGTATCCAGTGCAGAAGGCATGTATATCTACGGTAGTGATGGCAAAAGATACTTGGATCTCAATAGTGGCATATCGGTATCGAGCTTAGGCCATAGACATCCAAAAGTGACCAAAGCCATCAAAGATCAAGTAGACAATCATATGCATACCATGGTTTATGGTGAACACATACAGTCACCTCAAACAGAATATGCCAAACTCCTTACTTCTCAATTAAGTCATGGCTTAGATAATATATATCTACTAAACTCTGGATCAGAAGCAGTAGAGGTAGCCGTTAAGCTAGCGAAGCGACATACAGATAGATACGAAATCATAGCCGCAGCAGGAGCTTATCATGGCAGTACAGCCGCAGCTGAAGCTTTGAGAAGCGATCTAGAATTTACTTCTGCCTTTCGGCCAGCCATTCCTGGAATTCGTCATATAAGATTTAATAATTATGAAGATTTAGAAAAAATTACCTGCAGAACCGCTTGTGTAATCATGGAATTAGTCCAAGCGGAATCAGGCGTAGTTACTCCGGACCAAGATTGGCTAAATGCCGTTAGAGCCAAATGTACTTTAACTAGGACATTATTAATTTTAGATGAAATCCAAACCGGTTTTGGAAGGACAGGTCATTTATTTGCGCATCAGAAATATAATATCGCACCAGATATACTTACCATAGGAAAAGCGATGGGAGGCGGAATGCCCATTAGTGCTTGTGTGGCACCTAAAGAAATCATGCATAGCATAGCTGATAAACCAGCATTAGGACATATTACTACTTTTGGTGGGCATCCTGTATGTACTGCCTCGGCATTGGCTACCCTGCAGACTCTTGTGGAAGACAAGATTATAGATGATGTATTAGCTAAAGAGCAGTTGATCAGATCCTTACTTCAACATGAAATTATAGCAGAGGTTAGGTCTTCAGGTCTTATGATGGCAGTAGAATTTAAACGACGCAAATACCTTAAACATGTAGTAAATGCAGCATTAGAAGGTGGAGCGCTTGTAGATTATTTCCTTTTTAATGATAAATCCTTTAGACTGGCACCACCATTGATTATTACTGAGAAACAAATCAAAGATGGATGCGATATATTATTAAAAGCTATGGATATAGCTCAAGCCAAGTATAAAAGATAGAAGACTACTTTACATAATAGCGAAGCTTCTCTTCCATATCATCTAATATCCCCATCAAAAGATTAAAAGTATTCTCTCTCTCGACTTCACCTACCTTACTAATTAACGACGATTGGCCAATAGCCTTCTCCATCCAGTTACTGGTATAATCACATATGCGTTCGTCGGTTGTATACAAATAATTAGGAGATAGATATGAAGAATATACTAGCCTATACTTGTCAGCTTGTATATAAATCAACTCAGGATTAGTGTGTGTATAATT
>CALBEE010000104.1 GCA_937927575.1 uncultured Saprospiraceae bacterium
GATCCACATAGCCATCAAGTCGATGGGATTAGATGAACTAGGAAAATTTGATCCTCAACAAAAAGTCATCGAATATCAGCTAGAAGATGCGACTACAAGGCCATTAGTACATAAGAATCTTATAGAATTCGCAGACGAAACTGCGTCAGATAGTCCTGCTCCAGGTGGAGGTTCTATCTCAGCCTATGTCGGTGCTTTAGGCGTATCATTATCGGGTATGGTAGCTAATCTATCTGCAGGTAAGCGAGGATGGGAAGATCAACTATCATACTTCTCTACTGAAGCCGAAAAGGCGCAGATACTTAAGGATCAATTGCTGAGACTTGTGGATGAAGATACTAATGCATTTAATAAGATCATAGATGCAATCAGATTACCCAAAGGGACAGATACTGAGAAAAAAGATCGCAAAGCAGCGATGAATGATGCCACTAGAAACGCTATTGAGGTTCCATTACAGATTATGGATACCTGCATGAAGTCTTATGGACTCATTAAAGATATGGCCAAAAAGGGTAATCCTAATTCGATTTCAGATGCTGGAGTCGCTGCACTTTGTGCCAGAGCAGCTGTCTATGGTGCCTATCTCAATGTAAAGATCAACTGTAAGGATTTTGATGATAAGGTATATGTGGAGAAGACTGTGGCTAAAGCTGATAAATGGTTGGCCAAGTCGAATAAACTGGAGAAGGAGATTCTTAAGATTGTAGAGAGAAATATATAGAGGAATTAATATCCTTTCTTCTTATTTAAATTAAGCCATAGTCAATAGTTGTACTTATACCTGTATCT
Source organism: uncultured Saprospiraceae bacterium (assembly GCA_937927575.1). Taxonomy (GTDB): domain Bacteria; phylum Bacteroidota; class Bacteroidia; order Chitinophagales; family Saprospiraceae; genus UBA1994. The sequence goes on from CALBEE010000104.1 coordinate 793, forward strand.
TTGCGCTTTTGACAGTAAGACATCAGCTCCTATGCCAAAATGACCTATATATCGGTATGGCAAAGGGTTTGATTATAATCAAATATGTTTAATAAACTCAGAAACAAAATGGCTAAGAAACAAGAAGAAATCCAAGAAGAGGAAGTCATAAAGGACGAAAAAGAAACCAAAGAAAAGAAAAAGAAATCCAAATCTTCTAAAAAAGATAAACAAGCGGATCGAATAGCAGAATTAGAGCAAGAACTGGGAGAGAGTAAGGATAAGTTTTTAAGATTATTCGCGGAGTTCGATAATTTTAAGAAAAGAACCGCTAAAGAGCGTATTGACTTTAGAGCTACGGCCAGTCTGGATACTCTACAGGCTTTTCTACCAGTAATGGATGATTTTGATAGAGCTAAAAAAGTAGCAGAATCTGATGGTAATGATGAAGTATTCTCAGAAGGTGTAAGTCTAGTTTACCAAAAACTTAAATCTGTACTTGCTTCGAAAGGAATCAAAGTAATGGAATCTACAGGTGAAATTTTTGATCCTGAATTACATGAAGCAATTACTGAAATACCTGCACCTACAGAAGAAATGAAAGGTAAAATCATCGATACGATTGAGCAAGGATATTATCTGCATGAAAAGATAGTAAAGCACGCAAGAGTGGTAGTGGGTAAGTAGTGGTTAGTTGATTGAGTGATCAGATAATTGGGTTACTCGTTAATTAAGTGATTAGTTTGAGAGAATTGATTATCGTAAAATAAATTTAATACGATTAGAGATGAAATTTAAGATGAATTTCAGCTTTCTAAAATATCGAAGTTATGATGTGTTCAGATTACGGCATTTGTAATTCAAAATTCATCATTCGAAATTAAACAATATGGCAAAGAGAGATTATTACGAAGTACTGGGTGTTGATAAAAATGCTGATGCAGCTACAATTAAAAAAGCGTATCGAAAAACTGCGATGAAATTTCATCCTGATCGTAATCCTGATAATAAAGAAGCTGAGACCAAATTTAAAGAAGCAGCTGAAGCCTATGAAATCTTAAGTGATGCAGACAAAAAAGCGCGTTATGATAGATATGGACATGCGGGTGTAGATCCAAATCAAGGTGGTGGCGGATTCCGTGGAGGAATGACTATGGATGATATCTTTAGTCAATTTGGAGATATATTTGGAGATGGTGGTAGTCCTTTCGATTCTTTCTTTGGAGGCGGAGGTGGCGGAAGAGGTCGCAGTACTAGGTCAGGTCAGAAAGGATCTAATATCCGCATCAAAGTAAAACTATCTTTAGAAGATGTAGCTCAAGAAGTTACCAAAAATATCAAAGTAAAAAAATCTGTAAGCTGTGGTACTTGTGGAGGAAATGGTGCAAAAGATAAAAGCTCGATTTCGACATGTGGTACCTGTAATGGTTCTGGATATGTAAGACAAATAAAATCTACTTTCCTCGGTCAAATGCAAACGACCACTGTATGTCCTACTTGCTCAGGAAGCGGCTCTCAAATTACAGCTAAATGTGGAACATGTAAAGGAGATGGCACAGAGATAGGGTCCGAGACTATTTCGATTCCCATACCTGCTGGAGTAGAAGACGGTATGCAGCTTTCTATGAGAGGTAAAGGAAACGCTGGAAAAAATGGAGGACCTAACGGTGATCTACTTATAAATATTGAAGTAAGCGAAAGTGAACATTTTAGTAGAGATGGTCAAAACATTATACATGATTTATTTATCAATTTTGCGGATGCTGCTTTAGGAACATCTGTAGAAGTGCCTACACTTACAGGAAAAGTAAAAATAAAAATTCCAGCAGGAACACAGCCTGGAAAAATATTTAGGTTAAGAGGAAAAGGTTTGCCAGCAGTACAAGGTTATGGCGGTACAGGAGATCAACTTATTCATGTAAATATTTGGACTCCAAAGCAACTTAATAAAGACGAAAAAGAGTTGCTTGAAAAAATGAAAACCATGCCTAATTTCGCTCCAGACCCTGGTAAAGAGGAAAAAGGATTTTTCGAACGCATGAAAGATATGTTTAACTAATGCGATTCATAAATTATATAGTGATTTTGTTGGTTCTAGTCCTGACTTCCTGTGGGCCTAATGTAGTATATGAAGAAAATCATATATTAAATGATGTATGGACGTACGACCAAAAAATTGATTTTAATTTTGAAATAAATGATCCTCAAAAAGAGTATGATCTTTTATTGACTGTAGTGCATGATGCTGATTTTGGCTATCAAAATATTTACACGAAGATCACAACCACCTACCCTACCTCTGAAGAATTTACTAGCCCTCTTTCTATAGAATTAGCTAACAAAATGGGCTCTTGGCTTTCATCCTGCTCTAAGGAAGCATGTACATTACATCTACTACTTAGAGATGATATAAAATTTAAAGATGTTGGTGATTATAAAATTTCATTTATGCAAGACACTAGAGAAGCACATCTAAAAGGAATACAATCGCTTGGATTATCACTAATAGAAACCAAGAAGTAGTGTTTAAATGTTTCTAGATCGAATGGTCTTATACTCAGATTAGTAGTTGATAAAATCTCCAATAGATAGTCCGGCTTTTGCAAATACGAATCGATCTTCTAAATAAATATTATAATGATCAGAACCGCGATAGCCAAGGCTAATAAAACCTGAAACAGTAGTCGTATAAGGTAGCTTATGACTATAAAGTAAAGTAACATCAAACCTTCTACTCAGTCCTCCTTCAAGATTGTCTAGATTCCCATATCTAAAATTAGTCCTTAAGCTAGATCTCCATGATTCACTTAGTGTACCTCTTGATCTAGAGCGATGCATATCTAAATAATTAAACTCCATCGAATGATTAAACCTTGATACGAATCCGTCGAACTCTGTATTATTTCCTCTGTAATGTAATTCAAAATTAGTATTGAAATGAAACTTTTGTAATCCATCAGGATGGCAGTAAAATAAATTATAACCTAGGTCAACATAATTAGTAGAAAAACTCCCATTATACACATTTAGTTTGTGTCCTTCATTTATATACGCCAAAGAATCATTATCTACGATTATGGCTTGATCTGCAAAAGCAATTCCATCTTGGCCATTAGAAAAGTGATAAAATCCCGCATAGACGGAATGTAAAAATCCTCCGGTACTATCATCATTACCTTGACTCCAAGAAGGGTGAGAATAATGTAATCTTCCTCCGGGTTTAAATGAAGCTGTTCGTATCGGTCCACTAAATTGAGTTTTCAAAATTCTAATATCTATTTTGACATTTATATCTAATAACCAATTATGCTTGTTGATATTATTCTCATCTACTTGATCACCAAAATAATAGTTCGGAGTAATATGCGCATCTAATACGAAAGAAGAGTCTTTATCTGCAGGGTCCTTATCTAGGTAATTATAATAGTTAGCCCCAATAAACGATACATGACTTTTATCGCTAAAAACTTTAGTAAGGTTTACAAAGTTATCTGTACGAGGTCTTTCAGAAAAAGAATTACCATCTAGTATACTCTGACCAAATGTAGATTGACTAATAAGAAATGAAATTAGAAAAAACAGATACTTCATCTTTACCAATTTTTTTTTAATGGCGATGGATTAGATAATACTATTATTCTCCGATTGATATAGGAGTACTAAGCCAGAAATAACTAAAGCTGCGCCAGCTACTCTACTAATCCATTGAATGTGATTAGGACGTAATCGATTTCTAATGGCTTTTGCACCTAACACTTTGATAGTATCTGTGATGATAATCGTGAATAGAATCGCACTTAAAAAAACATAAGCTTCCGACTCATTCATCTCTGCTCCAATCACTTTAGAAGATATAACACCCAGCCAAAATATAAAAGTGAATGGATTGACTGTATTCACTAAAAATCCCTTTAACCAAAATCCGAAATAATTTTTTGCTGTAAATTTCTCACCTTTAATTTGCTCAACTTTCTTTAGTATCATAGCTATTCCGAAAGTCATCAAAATAAATCCTCCTACGACGCCCATCCAATACTTAAATACATTGTCCTGAACCAATGCATCCACCTTGCTAATAAATAAATACGAAAAGTAGATGAATAGAAAATCACTGATCCAAATACCCAAGCCTACAGTGATACCAGCTCTTGCCCCTTTTTCTATAGCAGTTTGTGTTAGTGCCACGAATATAGGACCTAACATAATTGCTAAGATGAGTCCATAGGTTAAACCTTCAAATAATATAGGTAGCACTGATTCGTGATTGTTGTTATGGTTACAAAGTCTATTTACGACTCCAAAGATTATACTTTAATATACAATATATGGCACTGACTCCGTCCTTCCAGTTGATTTTCTTTCCTTCTTCATATGTCCGTCCATAATAAGATATTCCTACTTCGTAAATCCTGACATTAGGTAACCTAGAGACTTTTGCAGTCACTTCTGGTTCGAAACCAAAGCGATTTTCTTTGAGGTTAACGCTTTTTACCAATTCTGACTTCCACATTTTATAACATGTTTCCATATCCGTAAGATTTAGATTGGTAAACGCGTTAGAAAGTCCAGTGAGCCACTTATTACCAATGGAATGCCAGAAAAATAAAATTCTATGTGGCTTACCACCAATAAATCGAGAGCCATAGACCACATCAGCAAAATCATCTAAAATGGGTTGTAAGAGCAAATTAAATTCTTGTGGGTCATATTCGAGATCCGCATCTTGAATTATAATATAATCACCAGTGGCTTCTTTAATTCCAGTATGTAATGCTGCTCCTTTCCCTTTATTCACCTCATGCTTATAATATTTCAAAGGTACTTCTGGGTGATCTTTCTGATATTGAAGCACTATTTCTTCAGTCCTGTCTTTAGAACTATCATTAACCACCACTAATTCCTTAGCAATTCCTCCAATAAGTTCAACTTCCATGATTCTATTCAAAATATTAGCGATCGTGGCTTCTTCGTTATATGCGGGTATAATTACCGAAAGAGTCTTACTCATATTATGATTATTTGTAATTTGATGCTAAAATAGCTTATTCTGTTGGAATCTTATTAAAAAAGTAAATCCAGTCAATCGGACATGGCTAAGTATCTCGTTAAGAATTAAATTTTTTCATTGGAATTGAAAACATAGTGTAGGAGTACGCTATTTTAGCATTTATAAAATAACACTTACAATTAGCTGGCATGTTTGACACATTGAAGATTGAGAAGATAGTAAAAGAGACAGTAGACACCATATCTATTTACTTTGAAATACCAAGTGGACTTAGTTATAGATACAGCTTCAAAGCAGGACAATACTTGACTATAAAGGCAGAGATAGAAGGTGAAGAAGTCAGAAGATCATACTCCATTTGTACAGCCCCCCATGCCGCTTCTCCAGCAGTATCTATCAAAAGAGTAAAGGGCGGTCGTATGTCTAATTACCTTCATGATCATATAAAAGCTGGTCAAAAATTGGACATCCTAGCACCGGAAGGACGATTTACTGTACTTCCAGATTCTGCCGTTGCGCGAGATCATTACTTTTTCGCTGCAGGAAGTGGTATTACTCCTGTAATGAGCATGGTGCAGGATATACTCGAACACGAGCCCAAAAGCTCTTGTCATTTGATATACGGCAGTAGATCTGAGAAAGGTATAATTTTTCGCGATATGCTCGATCGTCTCGAAAAGTCACACGAAGGCCAGCTTAAAGTATGTCACACTATAAGCCAACCTACAAAGATGAAAGCCGGAGGAATAAGTGGTTTATTAGGAAAAAAATCCATAGCCTGGAAAGGAGAAACAGGAAGAATTGATGCCTCAAAAGTGGTTGATTTTCTTACCAAAAACCCGTCGTATACAAATTCTCAGTTATACTATATCTGTGGACCAGGGAATATGATTTCTAATGTAGAGAAAGCATTACTCGACCAGGGTATTAGCAAGGATTATATTAAGAAAGAATCATTTGGCGGTGGTGATGCTAAGTCAACTACTGGTGGTATTTTAACTTCAGGTGCATCATCAGTAACGGTAAAACTAAATGGTGAAGTGATTTCATTATCAATGGATGATAGCAAAACTATTTTAGATGAACTTATTGATCTTGGAAAAGAGCCACCTTATTCTTGTACTAGCGGTGCTTGTTCCACCTGTATTGCCAAAGTAACTTCTGGAGAAGTAAAAATGGATGCATGCTTTGCACTAGATGATGACGAAGTAGAAGATGGATATATCTTAAGTTGTCAAGC
>CALBEE010000105.1 GCA_937927575.1 uncultured Saprospiraceae bacterium
ATGAGTACTTTTGCGCTCTATTTTAATAATAGTGTAATTACACTTTCAATATAAAAAATGATTAAAACTGACATTCTTATCATCGGTGCAGGACCTGTAGGTTTATTCACAGTATTCGAAGCCGGTTTATTAAAACTCAAATGCCATCTAGTGGATGCACTTCCTCAAGCTGGTGGACAATTGACTGAGATATATCCTAAAAAACCGATCTATGATATTCCAGGATACCCATCTATATTAGCAGGTGATCTCATAGAGAATTTGATGGAACAAATCGCTCCATTCAAACCAGGATTTACGTTAGGTGAAAGAGCAGAAACTATTGAAAAAGTGGAGGACAAAATGTTCGAACTCACTACAAATAGAGGAACAAAAATACAAGCGCCAGTAATTGCCATTGCAGGTGGTCTAGGATGTTTCGAACCGCGAAAGCCGCCAATCGAAGGATTGGCTAATTATGAAGATAAAGGCGTTGAGTATATTATCAAAGATCCTGAGTTATACAGAGACAAAAAAATACTAATCGCTGGAGGAGGAGATTCAGCATTGGACTGGACAATATTCCTTAGCGAAGTAGCCAAAGAAGTAACATTGGTTCATAGACGTACAAGCTTCAGAGGTGCACTTGATAGTGTAGATAAAGTCATGGAGCTTGCTCAAGATGGTAAGATTAATCTCATTACAAACGCACAAGCGAAAACGGTGTCAGGAGATGGTAAATTGGAATCTGTTGGTATATCCACGAAAGAGGATGGTGACAGAGAAATTTCTGTGGATCATTTTATTCCGTTATTTGGACTTTCCCCAAAATTAGGACCTATAGGAGAATGGGGATTGAACATTAACAAAAGTGCTATAGAAGTGAATACCGTAGATTATAGTACCAATGTAGATGGGATCTATGCAATAGGTGACATCAATACTTATGAAGGCAAATTGAAATTAATTCTTAGTGGTTTTCATGAAGGTACGTTAATGGTACAATCTGCTTTTAAATATATTTACCCTGATGCGAAGTTGAGTTTTAAATACACCACAGTAGCTGGTGTAAATGGATTTGAATAAAAATAGAGTTAGAAGAAATAAAAATGGGTAGTACTTAAAATGTATTACCCATTTTTATTTACTAAAAGGCTATGCTTACTCTTGCATATAAAGATCTATTCTTTTCGTCAAAATCTTCGAACACATTATTCAAAAACAATTGTGACCCCACGCCTACTTGCACATATTTAAATGGTCGATATCTAAGTTCTATAGGCAAATAAAATCTATTTCGATTCACGGAAGGATTATCAATAACTTCGGTGCCATCCAATAACTCATTACTACTAGATTCCGGATCAAAATCTGCATTACTCATATCATCCGGAACAAATCCACTAATCGATCTCGTGGTTACATTTAAAAGTCTTTTGTATCCAATTCCTGTCGCAACATTAAAATGCCATGGTAGTGAGTAAGATAAATTAAATTCGGCCAAAAAATTATTCTTTTCTAATATTAGATCATTCAATTCGAATCCAGCTGACCTACTACTTTGTAACAGAGTTGTACTTGGCGTACTAGATACTCCAATAGCCGCATTTTGCAATACTTGCTCTGATGAATTCCTTAGCCTTTCTATGCCGAATTTTGCGCCTATTCCAAAATAATTACATTCATATGTTGCCTCTAAACCTAAATCAAATCCTGTAAAATATTTGTCTATATATTGGTATGAAGTAAAAACTCCAAAGCGCCATACTCCACTCAATGGAGAAGTGACTGGTATGATCTTGCTTTGATTTTCAATGTCCTTTTTCTCGACTAATGAGTTGAATCCAATATTAGTTATTACTGGAATATTGACAATAGAAACGATCGGTGTTCTAATTTGATTTTTAAGCAAATTTACCTCTTCATCTTTGGCATTAATTTCTAAATTATCATTGACCATTCCTTCGGCCAAATCTTTTTCAACACCACTCTTTTCATTAATTGATAATTGATCATCAATTCCTATCGAAAATATAGAATCGGGTATTTCTCGAGATACTTTCTCTTTGGCAATATTATTAAAGCTCTGCTCAGGTTCAATCCTATTATTATCTATAGGATTAGAATTATTTATCTCAAAACTTTTAGCCGTTATTAATTCTTGCTTCTCTTTTGCTAGCTTAAGCGATTCACTATTATGATCAATACCATTTAGCTCTTGATTAACCAACTTATTCTGGTTTACTTCTTCATTTTCAATATCTGCATTTATTTGAGCATTAACATCTTCTCTTTTTAGATTATTAGTTGCATAAACGGCATCCGCCGTAGCCATTCCAGACTTTTCTTTAACATCATTATCAGATAACATGAAATAAGCAAGAGTACTCGTGATTACGAGAGCACTCAAACCAATCCACCACCATAGACCAATTAGTCTTTTCTTTTTCACAGGCATATGAGCATCAAGGATACTCTCCATTTGCTCCCAAGCTTGATCTACTAATATTTTTTCTTTCTCTTTCATTTTTATCCTTTTGCAACTTTTGATCTATTTAAAGAAAGTCGCTTTTTTAATTCTTTTCTCGCTTCTGATAAATACCATTTTGAAGTACCATCACTCATACCTAATTCTTCTGCTATCTCTCTATGGTTATATCCTTCAATAGCATACATATGGAATACTTTACTCATCTTATCAGGTAATGATTTTGTGATTTGCAATAAATCATCATAGTACAATCCTGCTAAGGCGTTTTGTTGGATATTTTTTTCTTTCTCCTCAAACACCAAGAATTTCAAATATTTGTTTTCTTTTCTAAAATAATCAGAAAGGGCTCTATAAACTATTCTTCTAATCCATCCCTCGAAGGAACCCTCAAAACTATAGCTGGCAATATTCTTAAAGACCTTTAACATACCATCATTTATAATCGTGAAGGCCGTCTCCTGATCAGTAGTATGTCTTCGACACATACTGAGCATGATAGGAAAATAATGCCTATACAATCTCTCTTGTGCACGACGATCATTCGCTTTACAGTCTCGCACAAGTTGCTTAATAGTCGATATGTCCAATTTAGCTGAAATCGCTCAGGAATTTATTTTGATCTTATTTAAAAAATAATGGTTATCAATTCTGAATAGCCGTCAATTATCAATGACAATTCGTCTTGCTCTAGTTCTTTTAACTTACTAATATCAACTTCCAATTCGTAAGCAATTATCGCTTCACATTGATCTGTATTATCATGCGAAAGAATAGCGAATAAAGACTGACTTAAATTAAGAGCGTCCATATTATCAACATCAATTACCAATTGTAATAAATGCTCTTCGCATCCACCACCAAATCGTGTATCTAATATAAGGCAATCACCTTCTTGTCTATGAGAAACTATAGTTGTACTAGGATCAACTGGGATAATAGATATGTCTTGTAAAAGCGTATTATTTTCTATAAACGGCAAACAAGAATTTTGTTTGTCTGTGAGGGAATCCTGACTTCCATTTGAATCGTCTTTAGAACATGATGATACTAATAAAATCATCAGAGCTAAATTTATTATATACAATAGGTGCTTCATGTGGTTAGAAATTTAAATCGACTTTTAGTCTATGTTCTTTTAATCTTCTAGATCTAATATAAATGATTCATGCCAGTCTTTAACGACAACACTCATTCCATGATATAATTCTAAGTCGGAACTAGATATATCAAAAGTATCTTTATGAGTAAAAAAGGCTTGGCAAACTTCTAAAGGGTCGGCATTATCAATTCTTATATCAAGGATAGGAATAAAACTGGTGAAATCTATGAATGCCATAGCATCAATTTCCCTTATGCTACAACCGGAATAAGCGAAATCGACGATCAAGCAAGTCTCTTGCAAGTCTATATCCACTATTGATGTATTATCGTTTTCTAAATTATCGAATTCTTCTGATTCAAAGCATAAGAGGGCTTTACCGCATACAGCATTAGCCGTGGGCTGCACGCTTAGTTCTTCATCATTTTCTTTATTACATGACACTAAAAGAAATGACAAAGAGAGACATGATAGAATCAAAAGTCGTGAAATGATTTTCATAATAACGCTTATTGGGTATGGTTACTATGAAAGACGATATGTTTTACTAATGGGTTGGAGGTAATAGCAATTATTTATCCAATTAGGACAAAATAAGCAATTACACACCTAACCATTTCTCGTAATCTTCTTCTGGCTGAGGAGCAGCTACCTTTGGTGCATTGCTAAACAAACCGCGGAAAAAGCTTCCGATATTGTTCAAAAATTTATTCATGGGTGGGTATTTATATTATTTCTATACTTTATAGACGTTTTAAAGCTATGATATGTCACAAAAAAAAGCAACTATTTTTAATAAAAATGAACTTAATTTGAAAACTAGCTTACATATTACAAAAATATGTCATATAAAATATAGTTTTCTAAGGGTTTACCCTTAGTTACTGTTCATGGTATCCCATTATACTGGCTTTTGGTCAAAATAAGTTCTTCTAGCTTACTTTTTATTACAATAGTTAAAATTCTTTAATATAAAGCATAACTATAATGGCGCTATACCCAATCAATACCTTTTTTGAGTTGATGTAAAGTCTGGCCTTCTTCTGATTTTGAGTCAACTATCTTATTGTATTCCCACTTAGCTAAGGGTGGCATTGACATCAATATTGATTCGGTTCGTCCACCCGTCTCCAAACCAAATTTGGTGCCTGCATCCCATACTAAATTGAATTCTACATACCTTGATCTTCGATGAAATTGCCATTCTTTTTGTTGCTGGGTATATTCCTTATCTCCATTGATTTCTATAAAATGGCTATATATAGGAATAAAAGCCTCTCCTACTCGCTGAACGAACTCCCAATAAGCTTGCTTACCCTCAGAAGTTGAACTATTTAATCGATCAAAGAAAATTCCACCAATTCCTCTAGTTTCATTTCTATGTTTGATATAGAAGTAATCATCTGCCCACTTTTTAAATTTTGGGTAATATGATTTATCACTGGCATCACAAACATCTTTAAGTGATTGGTGAAAAAATTGTGCTTCTTCCTCGACGATATAATGAGGCGTTAAATCTATACCTCCACCAAACCAATATTTCCCTCCATCCGCTTCAAAGTACCTTACATTCATATGTATTATAGGCACATGTGGATTGTGTGGATGTAATACTATCGAGACACCTGTCGCAAAAAAATCAGCATTCTCAAGTTCTAATTTAGCTTTTATTTTATCTGGAAGTGTACCTTCTACAGCCGAAAAATTGACCCCACCTTTTTCAATTTTTCGTCCGCTAATTGCCCTAGAACGCCCTCCACCGCCACCATGACGTTGCCAAAGATCTTCCCTAAAAATTCCTTCTCCATCCAATGCTTCAAGGCTGGCACAAATCTCATCCTGAAGGCTCATAAACCAACTCTTGATTTCTTCTTTATTTATCATTAGTCGCTCAATTTTGCCTTTAATGCTGCAACAGTAACTTTACTATTACCCGCAAATACTTCTTTACCAATGACAGCTAAGGGTCTTTTAAGCATACTATATTCCTTAAGAATCCAGTCTCGAATTGCTGCTTCCGATAAGTCTTGATCCTTTAAACCTTCTGACTTATAGATCCTTGCTCGTTTATTCATAAGATCCTCATACGACCCTCCAATTATATCATGAATTTGATCCAGTTCTATAGCAGTAATATGCTTCTTTTTAATGTCCTGTAGTTCAATAGAATCATCAGGTTGTACTTCTTTGAGAATTCGCTTACAGGTATCACAGGTTGAGAGGTAAAATATTTTGTTCATTGCTTTTCAGTTGAGGAAGTGAAGTTAGTGGAGAAGAACTACATAGAAAACTGTAATGTCTAATATGACAGATTTATGATGATTTTTGAAAAGCAGATTAATGGATCCATTGTGGGATTTGAAGACAAATTGATTTGTAAATTCAAGTACTTAAATATACAAACCAATAAATACCACCCAGTAACATTTATGCACTACCCTATGAATATGTAATTTGCATTCTTAAATTATCGAACATGAGAATACCGGAATCTGAATTGATACTTAACGCTGATGGAAGTGTTTATCATCTCAATTTATTACCTCATCAAATTGCAAAACACATCATTACAGTAGGAGATCCTGATCGCGTGGATTCGATTACTCGTCATTTTGAGCAAATTGAGCATACAGTACATAAAAGAGAATTTAAAACGGTAACTGGTATTTATGCTGGCAAACGACTTACTGTTATATCAACTGGCATTGGAACTGATAATATTGATATCGTCTTTAATGAACTAGACGCATTGGTCAATATTGATCTGAACACAAGGCAAATCAAAGCTGAGCTCACTTCACTTTGCTTTTACAGAATCGGAACTTCCGGAGCGATAAGAGCGGATATTGAAGTAGATACTACAGTGATCAGCAAATATGCCATCGGCTTAGACGGACTCATGAACTATTATCGAAGAGATACTTCTGAGGCTGAGCAAAGTATTGCTCAACAAGCCAAATCCATCCTTGAAAAAGACCTTCCAGAGGTACGTCCCTATGGAGCAAGTGCATCTATGGCTCTTATTGAGCAGTATAATACTTTGGGTAAATTGGGTATTACTACTACAGCCACTGGTTTTTACGGCCCCCAAGGCAGAAGCCTCAGACTTCAGAATAACTCTTATGATTTTCTAGACGAAATAGCTTCCATATCATATAATAACACACATGCCACTAACCTAGAAATGGAAACTGCCGGAATCTATGGTCTAGCCTCTGCTTTGGGTCATCAAGCGATTTCATTCAACGCAATTTTAGCTAATCGAGTGAAAGGTGAATTCAGTACCCAACCTACAAAGACGGTTGAATCTCTGATTTTGAGATTCTTAGAACTTTGGAGCAAGTGTTAAGTGCGCCATTTAGAACTTAAAGCATTATATATGCTCTATATAATAAAAATAGGCTCCACTTTGTAAGCGAAGCCCATTGACTGATATATCTATTATTAAAAAACTACTTAGCTAGCCTTTACTTCATCTCGCTTAAACATAGCCAGCATATCATCTATTCTTTCTTTTAGATTAGACCTATGCACTATAAAATCTAAGAAACCGTGATCCAGTAAAAATTCTGCTCTTTGGAATCCTTCTGGTAAATCTCTCTTAATAGTTTCCTTTATTACTCTTGGGCCAGCAAAGCCTATTAATGCTCCAGGCTCGGAAAAATTAATATCTCCTAGCATAGCATAAGAGGCTGTAACACCGCCTGTAGTCGGATCTGTCATAAATGAAAAATAGGGAACACCGGCTCTAGCCAAAGCGGCTAATTTTGCCGAAGTTTTAGCCATCTGCATTAATGAATACGCAGCTTCCATCATACGAGCTCCTCCAGACTTTGAGATTATCATTAATGGTATCTTATGCTCAATGCAGTAATCACAAGCTTTAGCAATTTTCTCACCTACTACAGACCCCATAGAACCTCCAATAAAAGTGAAGTCCATCGCTGCAATTACTAAAGGTTTACGACCCACCTTACCCTCTGCTACTTTCATAGCATCGATCTCTCCAAATTTCTTGTAAGCCACCGAAAGTCTATCTTCATACGTCTTGAGATCAGTGAAATTGAGCATATCTTTTGCCAATAAATCATCAAAAAGCTCAGTATACTTACCATCAAAGATCATTTCAAAATAATCATTGGATCCGATACGTGTATGAAAATCACACTTAGGGCAAATGAAGTAATTTTCACGAAGCTCCTTCATGGTAGTCATTTCTGCACATCCTTTGCATTTATGCCAAAGTCCGTCAGGTGCTTCTTTTTTATTCTTGGTAGCGGTTTGAATACCGTCTTTGAGTCTTTTAAACCAACCCATATTTAAGTCTTTTTTATTTATCAACCTTATCTTTCATGATGTAGGACTTTGGGGGAGCTAAGCCGCTAGAAGGTCAATATTTTTGGTTTTATATAGTCAAAGAATACTGCATTGTCTTATTAAACAGAGCTTTTCTCCCTTGATTATCATAGCGAATAACGTCTATCGCTCTTGGGTAATTTGCTGGGTAAATGTATGAAATTTTAAGTAATCTCAATCATTCATATTAGTCTATTGAAGTTAACATCTAATACTCATCTTTTCCAAATAATAAGTACCAAATTCATCAATCTACCATAATTAATATTGATAGTTCTTTACCGCATTAACAAAGGCCTTCACACCGTCTAATGGAGTGTCTGGATAGACTCCATGTCCTAAATTGACAATATGCTTGCCTCCTGCCTTCTTAATCAAATTTACAGCTTGAGCTTCTATCTCTTTGTGACTAGCATATAAAACACATGGATCTAGATTACCCTGCACGACTTGATTTGATCCTAATACTTTACGTACATAACTCATATCAGTATTCCAGTCAATTCCTATGACATTGGGTGACATCGCCTGTATATCAGATAGGCTAAACCAAGCACCTTTACTAAATACTATAGTGGGTACTAATGGATTGATCGCTTCCACCATTTTTCTTATGTATGGAATACAAAAAGTCTTATAAGTATGCTCATCCAAGACCCCCGCCCAACTGTCAAATATCTGAATGACGTCAGCACCATGAGCCACTTTTTGTTTAAGGTAGGCAATGGTAGTTTCAGTAATTTTTGACAAAAGCTTATGGGCTAGTTCTGGTTCTTTATATAACATTCTCTTTGGTTTTGAAAATGTCTTAGATCCACTTCCTTCAACCATATAACACATTAACGTCCATGGTGCGCCAGCAAATCCAATTAAAGGAACCCTGTCATCCAATGCTTCTTTTGTGAAGTGTAATCCTTGATACACATAGTCCAACTTATCTGCAGCTGTAGTACCTGAATCAAGTTTTTCTATATCGTCAGCGGTCTTAATAGTTGCTGGAAAGTAGGGACCTTTTTTCTCCACCATCTCATATTCCAATCCCATACATTCTGGAATGACTAGTATATCCGAAAATATAATAGCTGCATCGACTCCTAGCTCATCAACCGGTTGAATCGTCACTTCTCTTACTAAATCAGGAGTGGTAACCAATTCAATAAATCCGCTTAGACTCGATCTAATCGCTCGATACTGAGGTAAAATTCTACCAGCCTGACGCATGAGCCACACTGGTGGCCTTTCTACTGTTTCACCCTTGATCGTTCTAAGGAGTAAGTCGTTTTTAATCATATGAAATATCATTTTCCAGCGTCAAAGGTAATTTTTATGCTTGGTGAATGTAGATTTTTAAAATGCTATCCGCGGGATTTTACATTTATGTGATAGTTATCTACTTCCTCGACCCATAATACCTCATGGCCTTGAAAATCATGATCCCAAATCAACTTGCGAAGAAGATTGTGATATTCAATGCTAACTCGACTCAATATTCATTGTAGTTATATACATTTGACACAAATACCAAGACAATGAAAATAGCGATTATAGGATATGGAAAGATGGGTAAAGCAATAGGTCAAATGGCTGAAAAACAAGGTCACGAGGTTGTCATTGCCATCAATAGTGCGAATAAGCATCAAATGGACCATCTTCAATTATATCATCCTGATGTTGCAATTGAATTTTCTACTCCTTCAAGTGCAGTAAGAAATTTAGAGCAACTGATAGAGCAACAAATCCCTGTGGTCTGTGGTACCACTGCTTGGCATGATCAATATGACTACATATGCAAATTGACCAAAGATTATAACTCTGCTTTACTCTATGCTTCTAATTATAGCGTTGGTATGAATTTGATGTTTAGAATGAATGAGCAATTAGCGAAAGTTATGAGCAAATTTGAAAGCTACAAACCTAGCATTACAGAAATACACCATGTGCATAAATTAGATGCACCAAGTGGTACTGCAGTTACCTTAGCAGAACAAATTATTAATGAACAATCCAAGATTGGATCTTGGGAGTTAGATCATTCTTCTTCGCACTCCATGGCCATTAAGTCTTTACGAGAAGGGGAAGTCATAGGAACCCATCATGTACATTATAAATCTGAAATTGATGATATTACTTTATCTCATGTAGCTCACAATAGAGAAGGATTTGTAGCGGGAGCATTGTTAGCTGCTGAGTACTTATACTCTAGGAAAGGTATACATACTATGCAAGATGTATTATCTTGGGCATTAAAGTAAATGATCATTTAGTACATATCCATTGATAGATAAAGCAACAGTAGACCAAATCCTAGAAGCCGCTCGAGTCGAAGAAGTTGTAGAAGACTTTGTCAACTTAAAGCGACGTGGTGTTAATATGATTGGCCGGTGTCCATTTCATGATGAAAAAACGCCGTCGTTTACCGTTTCTCCAAGTAAAAATATATACAAATGTTTCGGATGTGGTGAAGGAGGCTTCCCAGTCAACTTTGTGATGACTCATGAAAATATGAGTTTTCCAGAAGCACTCAGATATCTGGCCAAAAAGTACAATATCGAGATACAAGAAAAGGAAGCCACTCCAGAAGAACTTGCTGCTCGTCAAGTCGCGGATTCACTTTACATTGTCAATGACTATGCCAGTAGGTACTTTGAAAATCAACTATTCAATACGGATGAAGGGAAATCAGTTGGATTAAGTTATTTTAAAAACAGAGGTTTTCTCGAATCGACGATTAAGAAATGGAACTTGGGCTACACCAATGCAGATCGCGATGATTTTACAAGAGCTGCTATTGCCAAATATTACAAAAAAGAACACTTAAAAACCTTAGGATTAACGACAAAAAGCGACATTGACTTTTTTAGAAGTCGAGTCATGTTTGCCATTCATAACTTGAGTGGAAAAGTCATAGCATTTGGTGGTCGTATATTATCCAGCGACAAGAAGATTCCAAAATACATGAATTCGCCGGAGTCAGAGATTTATAATAAATCCAAATCTCTATACGGATTATATTTTGCGAAACAAGCGATCCGTAAAGCTGACGAATGTATAATGGTGGAAGGATACACGGATGTGATTACGCTTCATCAAAATCATGTGGAGAATGTAGTAGCTTCTTCCGGAACATCTCTTACTTCTGGACAGATTCATTTAGTAAGTCGCTATACTTCGAATATGAAGATCATCTACGATGGTGATCCAGCTGGAATTAAAGCAGCATTAAGAGGAGTCGATTTGGTATTGGAACATGACATGAATGTTAAAATCGTAATGCTACCTACTGGTGAAGATCCGGATAGCTTTATGAAGGCCAAAGGAACTGATGAGTTCAAAAAATATTTGGTCGATAATGAAAAAGACTTTTTGTTTTTTAAAATAGAATTATTGATGGCTGAAGCTGGAAATGATCCTATCAAGAAGACAATGGTCATGAAAGATATTGTTGGAAGTATCGCGAAGATTCCAGATCAACTCAAGCGATCAGTATACCTCCAAGAAACGAGTAGAGTATTAAAAATAGATGAAGCGATTCTACTTTCTGAAACAGGAAAGATTATAAAAAAAGATCTTAAGAAAAAAGAAATTGATCTTCGTCGAAAAAAGAGCCAAAGTTTTACGAATTCTAAACCATCTCCAAGCGGCAATCTAAGTCCTGCAGGTGAAGAAGAATTCTTTCCTATGGATGATGGAAGCGAAATGCCGCCCATAGGTATAGATGGTGTCCAAACTAAATCCAAAGATCTCTATGCTGATGAATATAAAGAGAAGGATCTTATAAGGATTTTAGTCAATCTCGGTGAGGCAATATATGATAAAGAAGAAAATACTACAGTAGCCCAACATATTGTAGCTAATGTAAGAGAAGACATTGACAAGATAGATAATCCACTTTATAAAAAAATGATGCAGATGGCGATTAATGCAGTTGATCGCAATGATAAAGTCTCTGCAGAACTGTACGCTCATCAAGAAGATATTGATATGAGTAAGCTTACGGTAGAACTCATGGCTACACCCTACTCTTATGCCGACTGGGAAACCAAAGGTGTATTTTTACAAACACAAAAATCTCCAGAGCTCAATTTTGTACGCGATAGTGATCAGGTAATACTCAGATTTAAATTGGTAAAAATTAAAAAATTGATTGCATTAGTGGAGAAAAAAATTCAGTCATTTGATGTGGCCGAGAATGGCACTGAAGAATATATGTTGAATATTAAGGTGATGCAAAAGTTATTAGATGAAAGAAATAACATCGCCAAAAAACTTAACTCCGTTATACTATAGAATCAATAATCAATAAAAGTCAAACTATGGATTGGGTAGAAATTTTAGGATACTTTGCAGCCTTTTGTACTACGATATCTTTTTTACCACAAACGATAAAAACCATCAAAACAAAAGATACGTCAGGTCTTTCATTATCTATGTATGTATTATTTTTCATCGGTATTTTGTGTTGGTTTATTTATGGACTGATTATAACTAACTACCCTCTTCTAATTGCCAATGGTATTACAATAGTCTTGGCTGGAATTATTTTAAGCATGAAATTAAAGTATAAGTAAAACTCCTTGTCGAAGTATTCGTTGGGTCCAAATCTTTTTATCTACTGCTCCTACTATTCCTTACCATTACAATAAATCACTTTTTGCTAGATTCAGTTAACCGTTCATTCGAATATCAGTACCGTTGGTAAATGAGTAAGATTATTCTAATATAAAAAGGAAGAGTACTTACTACTTTCATACCTACAAGGAGCTTACCCTTTAGAGCTCCTCCCCCTTTACTTCAATTAAAATTAACTAGGTATGAAAAGATTTACACCCTTTATTTTTATTACTTTATTTTTAATAACGTTCCAACAACGAGGCACATCGCAAATATTTGGTAATACTGTACAAACTGGATATGGTTCATATGGTGCCAATAAAATTGTCTGGTTAAAAGTTATAACTGGTTCTGATGATAGTGGATCATTTACAGATTGGGGTATATACAACCATCCTACACTTGGAGATGATTGCGATCTCAAATTTGCTATTTATTCGGACCACCCCACTAATGATAGGCCGGATGACTTATTGGTACAAGAATATGAACCCACTACAGTAAATGGTGAATGGAATGAATTCTCCATTGACCCTACATTAACTATTGATGCCAATACCACTTATTGGATCGGACTTAGATTTAGTTGTAATTTTGGAAGTGGAAGAGAAGTAGGTGTTCAATGGGCTGATCAGCCGCTAAGATTTAAAGATTCGTGGTCTTTCTTTTCGTCTTGGCCGGATCCTGCAGGAAGCGTGTCTACCTTTGGTGCAGTAAATAATGTCGCTCTATACTTAGTAGGAAATAATGAAACATTACCCGTAGAAATGCTAGCGTTCGATGTAAACAAAAAAGATCGGAAAGCTATTTTAAATTGGTCAACAGCTACCGAAGTAAATAACACAGGCTGGAATATTCAAAAAAGTGATAATGGATATACTTGGCAGACTATAGATTGGGTAGAAGGAAATATAAATAGTGGTAGTGAACTCAGCTATCGTTATGAAGATAATATTGAAAGAGATGGTCTAACTTTTTATCGCTTAGAACAAGTAGATATCGATGGACGTAAATCTTATTCTGAGGTGCGTAATATTGAAATGATCACCGACAAGGTTTCGGTATTTCCTAATCCCGCAAGTGATCATCTTTATATAAAAGGCATCGAAGACCAAGTAAGCTATCAAGTCCACGATATAGATGGAAAATTATTATACTCCGCTGAAGCTAAGCCAGGTCAATCTATTTCAATTGAAAATTTAAATTCTGGTCATTACTTTTTACAAATAGAAGAAAAAGTATATCGATTTTTTAAAAATTAAACCCTAGTTTTATTTTAATCAAGTATAAGGGCAACACTTTAAAGTAAGTGGTGCCCTTTACCTTTTTTAAACTAGAGTGGTCTAACCCACACATTACGATAACTTACATAATTATTATGCTCCTGTAAGATGATTGGTCCTGGACCGTGGGCAATATTTTTTGGTCTTCCGATGTATTCAGTGGTTCCCTGTATCTCTACATGATCTTGAATTAATACACCATTATGAATAACAGTTAAGGTTCCACTTTTAGTTTTTGCTCCATCTTCATCAAATTCTGGCGCATGATATATAATATCATATGTATTCCAATCGCCTGTAGGGCTAGTAGCATTTACAAGAGGAATGTGTTGCTTATAGACGGCTC
The DNA here is from genome assembly GCA_937927575.1 of uncultured Saprospiraceae bacterium. GTDB lineage: Bacteria > Bacteroidota > Bacteroidia > Chitinophagales > Saprospiraceae > UBA1994. The sequence goes on from CALBEE010000105.1 coordinate 14,166, forward strand.
CAGCCTGACCATTAGAATACGTCCTATTCTCAAAACTATTAAGAATTTGAACTTCATATTTTCCATCAAAATATACCCCACTATTTCCTTTGTCTTGACCTTTTTTATTAGGTTCCTTAGGCGACTTCCATTCCAAATGTAATTGACATGAACCAAAATCTTTTTTAGATCTTATATCACCAGTACCTGGTTCTGCGGTCAATTCTTTTTTTCCAACTTTCCACTTCACTTCGCTTCCGTCGTAATGACGAAATCCACTAGCATCTCCATCGGCAAATAAAACTATCGCATCAGAAGGTGCCTTACTTCTATCTCTAGCCACGACAGCCACTGGTTCAGGATCCCAAACTTCTGTTACTTTAGGATCACTAATAGGTTTTCCAGAATCGTACTCAATAGAATAGCCTTTGATAGCTCCTTCCTTTATCATATCGACATATTTCGTAGTGACAACTACTGTATTCTCATCTATAATTTTATAATTTTCAGTACCCTTAACACTGAATACTTTACCTGGCAGAACAATCTTAGTATTTATTCCTCCAGGCATCATCATAGCCATCATAGCTAGGTCTTCAGGAGAAACTTCTACATCCTTTTCTTTACCCGTCATTTTATCCATTTCTTCAGGTACTTCACTATCCAGAAATGTAATTTTTCCAAGCTCTTTATCTAATATATAATCAGCAATTCCATCAAGCATTTTATTGGGACCTTCCTCTTCTAATCCAATCGTATCCCCTTTCATTATCTTTTGCTCTCTTGTCACTCTACTAATCAAATTTAGCGTTTCTGTCTTCTCATTCAAATCGGCATATTTAATACTAAATTCCATCAACATCTTCTCCTGCTCCTTATCCGTATCTAATCTCATAGACACCTTATTCATAAGATACTTTTCTCTATCATTTAACGTCACTCCTTCAGTAAATTCTTCCGAACCAAATAATATTGTAGTATCGACTTTACTCGGCATTTTATCAGGATTATTCATGATCGCAGATATATCGATATCTTCCTCTTTTTCCTCATCCATTTCGTCTGCTACCGCTCCGGCCATGGACATAATACTACCCAGATCCATACTGAACTTATATTCTGTATCACCTTCGTAGGGTATGATTAATTCTTGATTCATATCGCCACAAGAAGAGAGCAATACCATTCCAATAAATACGTAAAGTAAATTTTTCATTTCAAGTGTTTTGGTTCTAATAATGCCAAAAATAATGAAATGATTCTAAGTATAGAATTCAGCCTTAAACAACCGGCAAGCTCACATAACCTCTATAATGTTTGTCATCTTCCCATTCATGATCCATATAGTCCGTCACTACATTATACAAGGTATCTCTCTCTATTGGATGTCTTCCTACTAATTTGATAAGTTGGACCAATTCTTTGGTAGACAAAGAAGGATTCTGCTCTTCTGATCCTGCCATCGTATATATCTTTGTCGTATCATCAATGGTACCGTCGATATCATCGACTCCAAAGGCTAAAGATAGTTGTGCTGTATCACGACCAATCATGGGCCAATATGCTTTGATATGATCGAAATTATCGAGATATATTCTAGAGATTGCGTAGTTCTTGAGATCTTCTACAACAGTACTTTCTTCCACATGAGACATTTCATTACCCTTATTTCTAAACTTTAGTGGAATAAAGGTTTGAAATCCACCGGTCTTATCTTGCAATGTTCTTAGTTGCTCCATATGGTCTACCCTATGTCTATACTCTTCTATATGTCCATATAGCATAGTCGCATTGGATCGTTTTCCGAGATCATGCCAAATCTCATGGATTCTCAACCATTGCTCGCCAGAACATTTACCTCCGGCAATTTGATCTCTAATCTCTGGATGAAATATTTCAGCTCCACCACCCGGCATACTATCTAATCCAGCCTCAAGCATCTGCTTCATTCCCTCTTCATAGCTAATTTTAGCTTTCTTAAAAATATAATGATATTCTACAGGCGTTAAAGCCTTGATATGCAATTCTGGGCGATGATTCTTTATCGTCTTAAATAGATCACTGTAAAAAGGAACATCATATTGAGGTAAAACACCACCTACAATGTGTACCTCGGTTACAGGCTTATCGTCATAACCCTTGACAATATCCATCATATCATCAATAGTATATTCCCAACCTTCATCACGTTTTTTAATCAATCTCGAATAAGAACAAAACGTACAAGTATATAGACAAACATTAGTGGGCTCCATATGGAAATTTCGATTGAAATAAGTATTATTTCCATGCTTTGACTCCCTGATATAATTCGCTAAAGTACCGAGATAACCCAAAGACGCCTTTGCATATAAATACAATCCATCTTCGAAGCTAATACGCTGATTATTAGATACTTTATTCGCTATAGCTACTAAGTTGCTGTCTAGGTTCTTATCTTTTAATATTCTATTCAGTTTTGATTTTTGATCTGCCATGATATTATTCATTACTATGTACGCTATATGTAACAAACATAAGGGATAAAAGTTATAATAGATTCGTTACGTTATCACTTTTAGAATTGATATAATAAGATTGGGTATTCCATCATTGAAATGATTAACCAAGATATAACACAGAAATATTAATCAAGCGATTACACAATTCGAACGAAATACTAAAAGTCTAGTTATCTTTGATCATATGCTGTCTATCCTGATACCTATATATAATGAAGATGTAACCAAATTGGTAAAGGAATTGGTATATCAATGCAATAGACAAAAAATCACCTTTGAGGTTATATGTTTTGATGATGGATCTCGACAATCTTATAAGGATAAAAACGAAGTACTCAGATCGGTATTTAGAGTGAATTATGTGGAACTATCAGAAAATTTGGGAAGAGCCAAAATCCGAAATTGGTTAGCGAAATCAGCACGTTTTGATCATTTACTCTTTTTGGACGGAGATAGTAAATTGATTAATAAATCATTCATCAAAAATTATGTCGAGCACTTACCCAGCAGTAAAATATTGGTTGGAGGAAGAATCTACAAAGCGAAGCAACCTAAAAACATTAAGAAGATATTGCATTGGAAGTATGGCAGTTTACGAGAATCTCTATCAGCTACGCAAAGACAGAAAGCCGGATTCATCCATTTCCACAGCAACAATTTTATTATTCCAACAAAGATATTTTCAGAACACTCATTTGATACGAACATCAATGGTTATGGGTATGAAGATTTAGTTTTCGCTCAAGAACTAGAATCTGCTGGTCATGAAATTTTGCATATTGACAATCCTACAAGACACAATAAAATTGAAAACGTAGATGATTTTTTAAAAAAAACCATTGAAGGAATCGAGAATCTTCATGATCTCTATCAAAGTGATCGATTGAAAACCACCAGACTTATAAAAGCCTATGAAAGACTAAAAAAATATAAGTTATTAGGCATTACGAAAAAGCATATAGGTAAAAGGATAAATCAATATGAGGAAAACCTAAGATCTAGTGATCCCTCTATTCGAAAATTCAATCTCTGGAAGTTATATCAATTTATTGAACTCATGGAGAAATAAAATCTCACTCAATTCTATCGACTATGCATAAAAATTTCCTCACCTATTTGATGGTACTCATTACCTTCTTTGGATGCAAAGCTCAGGAAGTATATGAAGCCGCTGGATATACTACTGGTAATGGGTACTAAGTCATCACCGACGAACTTGCTCCAATTATTTCACAAAATTACATTTCAGACCGAAACCATAATTTGTATACAGATAAAGTTGGGGTTGATATAGAGATTCCATTTGAAGAATCTCATAGCGGAAGAGATGATCAACAAATGCAAGCGGCTATAAATTGGCTACTCGATAAATAAGCTATTCATGATTCAACTTAAGTTGCTTTAAACTATTGTATTTTTGAGATCTTATAAGTAATCATATTTATGCGACATATATATTTAGATCAT
>CALBEE010000106.1 GCA_937927575.1 uncultured Saprospiraceae bacterium
ACTTATTTTATGATCTTAAGCTATAGTCGTTATACACTAGTTACTGGTGAGACTGCGTTACAGGCTTTTAGAAAACATATACATCCTGCTTTGGGTATTTTTTTTATTGTTGCATTGACTTCGGGTGTGGCAGGGAGTGTGATGGGTGTAATGGGTATCGTTGCTGATATTTCGTACGTATGGTCTCAATCCTTTATTGAGGGAGGAATATCGCCAATATATTTTGCTGCATTTTTTAGTGCTTTGGTCTTTATCATTTTTTGGAATGGTGAGACTCAGTTTTTCGAACGGGCATTAGCTGTGATGGTCGCAGTCATGGGCGTATGCTTTCTGATTAATTTTTTTATCATGACACCTCCATTGAAAGAATTTCTATCAGGCTTAATTCCAAGTTTGCCAGATGTGCCAGAAGGTCAAGATAAGGGACCTTATATAGTGATTGCCTCTATGGTGGGAACAACTGTTTCTTCAGCATTATTTATTGTTCGTACTACACTAGTAAAAGAGGCGGGTTGGAAAATTGGTGATTGGAATATTCAGCGTAGAGATGCTATAATTTCTGTCGCATTGATGTTTCTAATCAGTATGACCATTATGGCTGCAGCAGCAGGTACATTGTATCCTGCTGGGTTGGTTTTAAATGAGGCATCACAAATGATTACACTTCTAGAACCTCTTGCTGGGTCTATGGCAGTTGCCATATTCGCTTTTGGTATCATAGCGGCTGGGGTGTCTTCGCAGTTTCCTAATGTGCTTCTATTGCCTTGGCTTTTATGTGATTATAATGAATCGGAGAGAAACATGAAGTTGCCAAAGTATAGGCTGATGGTATTTGCGATATCTTTACTTGGCTTAGTAGTACCGATCTTCAATGCTCGTCCTGTATTCGTAATGATTATTTCGCAAGCATTAAATTCGATTATTCTTCCATTAACGGTGGGTTGTATTCTCTATCTTGGTAATAAAGAAAACTTAATGGGGAAATACAAACTATCAACTATGACTAATGTGATTCTTTTTCTTGTACTAGGATTTGCCTTGTTTACTTCTTACTTAAGTATTAATGCTATTGTAAGTACGCTCTAATCCATTTGAAAATCAAAATAGGCTTTAGCATTATGGTAGCAAATGTCTTGTACTATTTTGCCAATCCAGTCAAGATCATTGGGTAGTAGGCCATTATGAATATCTTCTCCGAGTAAGTTGCATAAGATTCTTCTGAAATATTCATGTCGAGGGAATGATAAAAAACTTCTGCTATCAGTTAGCATACCAATGAATCTACTTAGTAAGCCCATATTGCTCAATGCATTGATTTGCTTTTCCATTCCATCTTTTTGATCTAAGAACCACCATGCAGATCCCCATTGAATTTTTCCTATAGAATTACCGTCTTGAAAATTGCCAGCCATGGTTGCAAATAGTTCATTATCTTTAGGATTAAGATTATATAAGATGGTCTTAGCTAATTTTGATTCACTTTCTAAGTGATTTAAAAATTGCGATAAACCTAAAGCTTGAGGGTAATCTCCAATACTATCCGCACCAACATCGGCTCCGACTAGATTCATTAATCGGCTATTGTTGTTTCTAATAGCGCCTAGATGAAACTGCATGGTCCAATTTTTAGTATGGTAAATTTTGGCTAATCTTATAAGCACGTTCATTTGGAAGGATTGAACTTCTGAATCACCTAATTGTTTTTGATCTTTTCTTTTTATCAATACCTGATCCAAATTTATACCTTCAAAATTAAACGGAAATAATTGTGACATTCCATGATCAGCTAATCGACATCCTTGTGAATTAAAAAAGTCAATCCTTTTTTCTAAAGCTTCTACTAGGATATCAAAACTACTAATGTTTGTATCAGTAATCTTCTCAAGTTTTTCTAAGTTAATTAGGAAATCTGGATGGCTTATAATAGCAAATTTATCTGGTCTAAAAGTCGGAAACATACTCACTCCTCCTTCTTTTTTTTTGGCCTCTTGATGAAAACTTAAATCATCCGTAGGGTCATCGGTCGTACAAATTAATTCGACTTTCATTTTTTTAAGTAAGCCTTGTACCGAATATTCCTGCGAACGAAGTTTTTCAGATGTTTCTTCAAATATCTTATCTGCAGAATCGGAATCTAATAATTTATCTATGTTAAAATATCGTTGTAGCTCTAAGTGTGTCCAATGGTATAAGGGATTACGCATGGTATATGGAACAGTAGAAGCCCATTGTTGAAATTTTTCTTTATCAGTGGCTGTGCCTGTTATGAATTTCTCTGATACACCATTGGCTCTCATCGCTCTCCATTTATAATGATCTCCTTTAAGCCAGGCTTCAGTGATCGAAGTAAAATTGATATCCTGTGCTACTTCTTGAGGTGGCAAGTGGTTATGATAATCTATAATGGGTAGATCTTTTGCATAATCATGATAAAGGATTTCTGCAGATTTATTTTGTAAAAGAAAATGTTCGTTTAAAAATGGCTTTATCATAATTATTTGAATGAATTGACGATTCCTAATTCTAAGCCTCTAAGCTCAGCCAGTCCTCTTAATCTTCCAATGGCGGAATATCCTGGATTTGTTTTTTTATTTAAATCATCTAACATCTTATGTCCGTGATCTGGTCTCATCGGTATGGATGTTTTTTGTTTTGCACTTGCTTCAAGTAATTTCTTCATAACAGCATACATATCCACATCACCTTCCAGATGATTGGCTTCGTAAAAATTACCTTCCTCATCACGTTTGGTGGCTCGCAGGTGAATGAAGTGAATGCGTTCAGAGAATTTTTCTACCATCTCTGGTAAATTGTTGTCAGGTCTTACTCCAAAAGAACCGGTACAAAAGCAAAGGCCGTTATAAGTTGAATTTATTTTTTCGAATAAGTATTGAACATCTTCTGAAGTACTCAAAATTCTAGGTAATCCAAGAAGTGGAAACGGAGGATCATCTGGATGGATTGCGAGCTTAACATCGGCGTTCTCTGCTGTAGGGAGAATTTGCTGAATAAAGTAGATTAAGTTTTTTCGTAGGGTAGAGGCATCAATATTTTTATAGGTGTCTAAAATGGATTGAAACTTTTTTAAATCAAATATACGCTCTGTAGTTCCTCCAGGAAGTCCAGCAATAATATTCTGCACTAATTTTTCTTTATGGCTGGTAGCCATTGTATTGTAATATGCTTTAGCCTTTATTTGCTCATCTTCTGAATAATCATGTGCCGCATTAGGACGATTTAAAATATAAAGATCGAATGCTGCAAAAGCTGCTTTTTCAAAATATAAACCAGTAGAGCCATCAGACATAGGATG
>CALBEE010000107.1 GCA_937927575.1 uncultured Saprospiraceae bacterium
TAATAAAAGTATTAGGGCTTACGTTTCTAAAAACGATTGCCTATAATCCTTCGAAGGGATACAAATATTTCAGGGCTCGAGCAAAGTTCAACTTCATTTGATACTGACTAAAGAAAATGGAAGCTCCTGATCTTAGCGCAAGCCTCATGAAGTATGTGTCCCTTCGAAGGGACTTCAGGGATGATAATAATAAATCTGGGGCTCCCCTCGGCGTGCTCAGGGTAGACTTCTCGCCTATCATATTTCACTAAAACCAAAAAGACCCTATAGAAGTGAATCTATAGAGTCAATTTTGTCATACCATTATAGGCTTCTGTCTTTGACTTTTCAAATATCAAACTTCCTATTAACTAGGACATTTTGAGGACAATTCAAAAAGTCTTGTGTGATCGGTCTGGGGCTCGAACCCAGGACCCACGCCTTAAAAGGGCGTTGCTCTACCAACTGAGCTAACCGATCGATTTTATCTTTTTCAACTAAGAAAAGCAGCTCTTTTGCTACCCTATTTCCTTAGCGAGTGCGAATATACAAAGTGATTTGAATCCGTGTATATCTAAAAAGGAAAAAATTGAAAAATTATTCCTCTTCGCCTGCAAGCTCTCTTTGCATCTCATCCATCATCACATAATCTACAGCTTCTGATAGCGTAGGTACGATAGATAATATGCTTTCAAGCCTTGAGATTTCTATAAGTTTTTTTACTGGCGCATGCGTAGCTTCAGTCAACACAAAACTACCATAGCCCTTCCATAGTCTATTTGCTGTAAGTATTGCGCTAAGACCCGAAGAGTCCACATAATGGACGTTTCTAAGATCAAAAATGAGGTTTTTAACACCTTCATTTCTTAAGAATACAAACTCAGACTTAAGGTTTGGAGCCATAAGAGAGTTGAGATTCTCCTCATCTAGTTGAAATACTGAGTATCTATCTTTTTTGTCTAATGAAAACTTCATTTCTCGAATTTTTATAAAGTGTCAACGGCTATAACGTCATAGTGTTGATTTCAGTGGGCAAATGTACCTAATTTAGATCAATCTTGCCAACCAATCTCACAATATGTAGTTGTATTGGGAATACAACCAAATAACTGCATAAGTACATACATAGCCACATTAATTATTCGTTAAAGCTGTCACCCTTTCGTCTTTTTAACCGTCATAATGTTACTTCTGTAGAGATCTATCTGCCATAATGTACCAAATAATGAATTGGCACATTATTGATAGTATAGAATATAGTAATCAAATGGCTAGTACATATGGACAGAAAGTGTTATATATGTATAAGCTTAATTAAGAGACTGCTACTCCTTTGAACATGGGAGTTTTAAAATATAATACCATGAACAGAAAATTTTCATCACAGGTAAGAAAGATCATACAGCTCTCTAGAGAGGAAGCGATACGTATGGGTCATGATTACATAGGCACAGAGCACCTACTCTTAGGCATGATACAAGACGTTGAAAGCCTAGCTGTAAAAGTGCTAAATTCATTAGAAGTAGATCTAGATGAATTAAAATATAAGATCGAAGTGAAGACCACTTCCAAGAAATCTGACGATACTACATATAATGTGGGTAATATTCCATTGAATAAACATGCAGAGAAAGTACTTAAGGTAACTTTTCTGGAGGCTAAAGTGTATCAGAATGATGAGATCTATCCAGAGCATTTGATGCTATCCATTCTCAAACACAATGAAAATGTAGCATCTAAGATTATGGGAGAATTTGATGTAGACTATGAAGCCTATAAGTCTGAGCTAGAATATGTCAAACATGAATCTGATAGCTCCTATACAGAGTTTTATGACGAGACACCTTCTGATTCAGAATCTCCAATGGATGATGAAAACGATCCATTCGGTGGAAGAGGTGGATCAGCACCTAAAGGAAATAGCAAAAGTCGTACTCCTGTATTAGATAATTTTGGAAGAGATATAACTAGGCTAGCAGACGAGGGTAAACTAGATCCGATCATTGGTAGAGAAACTGAAATTGAGCGTGTATCTCAGATTCTTAGTAGACGTAAGAAAAATAATCCAATCCTTATAGGTGAACCTGGTGTAGGTAAAACTGCGATAGCGGAAGGATTAGCATTAAGGATTCAGCAGAAGAGGGTCTCACGTACTCTTTTTGATAAGAGAATAGTAATGCTAGATCTAGCTGCTTTAGTAGCAGGAACTAAATACAGAGGCCAGTTTGAGGAGAGAATGAAAGCGATCATGACCGAACTCGAAAAAGCAAGAGATGTCATTCTTTTCATAGATGAAATACATACTATTGTAGGTGCTGGTGGGGCTACAGGCTCATTAGATGCTTCTAATATATTTAAGCCAGCATTAGCTAGAGGCGAATTGCAATGTATCGGTGCAAGTACCTTGGATGAATACAGACAACACATAGAAAAAGATGGTGCATTAGACCGTAGATTTCAAAAAGTAATCGTCGAACCACCTTCTAACGAAGAAGCTATACACATCCTTCATAATATCAAAGAGAAGTATGAAGACTTCCATAATGTAACCTACTCTGATGAAGCGGTAGAAGCTTGTGTAAATCTGAGTACAAGATACATAAGTGATCGATTTTTACCAGACAAGGCCATAGATGTTATGGATGAAGTAGGCGCTCGAACGCACCTCAAAAACATACATGTACCAGAGCATATCGAAAAGCTCGAAGGAGAGATCGAAACAGTGAAAGAAGCAAAGACTCAGTCTGTTAAGAATCAACAATACGAAGAGGCTGCAGAATTGAGAGACCAAGAAACTAAGCTCCAAAAAAAGCTGGAAGAAGCGAAGATACAGTGGGATGAGGAGAGTAAAACAAGAAGGTATCCTGTTGAAGAAAAGGATATCGCTGAAGTAGTAGCTATGATGACGGGCATACCTGTAATGAAAGTAGCACAAAGCGAAAGTGGTAAGCTTGTCAAAATGGCTGACGATATGAAAGGTATGATTATCGGCCAGGATGAAGCAATCGTAAAAGTAACTAAAGCCATACAACGTAATCGTGTAGGCCTCAAAGACCCGAGTAAGCCTATTGGTTCTTTCATATTCTTAGGTCCTACTGGTGTAGGTAAGACTGAGTTAGCCAAGGCTTTGGCTAGGTACGTATTCGATTCCGAAGATGCGCTCATCCGAATTGATATGAGTGAGTACATGGAGAAATTTTCTATCAGTAGATTGATTGGTGCGCCTCCAGGATACGTGGGATATGAAGAAGGAGGACAACTTACCGAAAAAGTAAGAAGGAAGCCATATTCAGTTATCCTATTAGATGAAATAGAGAAAGCTCATCCGGATGTATATAATATCTTATTACAAGTATTAGACGATGGACAGCTAACCGATGGACTTGGTCGTAAAGTAGACTTTAAGAATACTATGATCATTATGACGTCTAATATCGGAGTAAGGCAGCTTAAGGACTTTGGTCAAGGCGTTGGATTTGCTACGAAAGCAAGACAAGATTCATCGGAAGAGACGAGCAAAGGCATTATTCAAAATGCATTAAAGAAAACGTTCTCTCCAGAGTTCTTGAATCGTATCGATGACGTAGTGGTCTTTAATAGCTTAGATCAGGATAATATCTTTAATATCATAGATATCACTTTGAAAGATCTATATGCTAGGCTTGATAATATGGGCTTCAAACTCACATTGGCGGATGATGCTAAAAAGTTTGTCGCGGAGAAAGGCTTTGATCCACAATTCGGAGCAAGACCGTTGCATAGAGCTATACAAAAGTATATCGAAGATCCATTAGCAGAATTCATATTAGCTAATAATCCAGGTGAAGGCTCAAAATTCAAAGCAGCACTGAATAAGGATGAAAATGGTCTTAAGATCACTTTTACTAAAAAAGTAACTCAAGAAGAAGAGGATATCGCAGAATAGCGGAACTTCATAAGGTAAAAAGTGCATTCATATATATGTGGGTGCACTTTTTTTTGCTTTTCATAGATATAAAGTACATCTATCGCTCCGTTATCATTAACTTTCAAGATATTAGAGTGATTATATCGCATTTTTTGTAAATTCGATAGGCAAAGTATTTTTGCACCACCATATATTATTAAGTAAACACAACACATTTGGCTAAAAGACGTAGAGTAGTCTCGAGAGAACCCAAATTCTCTTTAAGAATCAACAATCAAATCAGAGTACCACGAGTAAGACTCGTAGGAGATAATCTAGATGCAGTCAGCGAAGTCGCTGGTAAGGAAATCACTCCAGATATTTATTACACCAACAAAGCTGTACAATGGGCAGAAGCCTTAGACCTAGATCTTGTAGAGATCAGTCCTAAGGCAGATCCACCAGTATGTAAGATTATTGACTACAAGAAATTCCTTTATGACAAAAAGAAGAAGGAAAAAGAGCTGAAAGCTAAGTCTGCCAAAACAGTAATCAAGGAGATTAGATTTGGACCCAATACAGATGATCATGATTTTGATTTCAAATTGCGTCACGCCAAAAAATTCTTAGAGGAAGGAGCGAAGGTGAAAGCTTATGTACAATTCCGTGGACGTGCTATTGTCTTCAAAGACAGAGGTGAACTCTTATTGCTTAAGTTCTTAAAAGAATTAGAAGAATATGGAGCAGCTGAAGCGCTACCAAAGATGGAAGGTAGAAGGATGATTGTTATGATCTCTCCAAAGAAAATCAAGAAGAAATAGTAATTAACTATTTGATATTATACAAAGAGCTTTCCTCAGTGAGGAAGGCTCTTTTTTTTATGAAATGCACTTCACTTCCGAACAGAACCTGTCCGATATCGCATAATATTAAATAATTCTTCATACATATATTGCTGAATATCAGATTCAACTGTTTTGGCATTCTCATTGGTCTTAGTATAATGACAATTATAATATTCATTTAAAATACTATTATCATGAAAAGCATACACATCATAGCCTTACTACTAGTCTCTACTGCTTTTAATACTCAAGCGCAACAAAAAACGACATCATCAAGTCAATCACGCACCATTGAAATTAATAACCTTAATGGTGAACTTTCAATCTCTATTGAAGACGGAGAAATCACAGATTTTGAAATTAATGGAGAGCCAGTATCTAAAGATGAGTATGATAATTTTCAAAATTTAATAGATCAATTTGGAGAAGACATAGAAGTGAATATCACGCCTCCTACTCCACCTATAATAGAGAATGACAAAAACACATTATTAAGACAAGAGGTCATTCAATACCTCATGGATGAAGATATTATCAACTCAGCCACACGATATACAGTAAAACTTGAAAGAAAATATATGAAAGTAGATGGTAAAAAAACATCAGATCTGGTTCATCATAAATGCATGGAAATCTTCAGAGAAGTATATGGCCATCGACTCAACTTTGATAGTAAAGTAATTTTCCAAAGAAAGGGAGATAAGTCTAAATCATCGATCAGCATAGTAGAATAAGATTAAATTAAAAGACCTCCGAGATATTTAATTCAGGAGGTCTTTTCCAATAAAGCATTTTGATCTTTGCGATTTAGCTATCGGTTAAGTCTTCTACTTTTTTATCAATGTTCGCAATCATTTTTGCGCGTATGGCTTTGAGTTTATCACATTTTACTTTCAATGCAGCTAGATCGCTTTCTACTGTGGTGGCTTTGATCACAATTTCCATTTCCTTTATTTTTCCATCAACATCAGCTAAAGTTTCTTTTCTCTTTTCAATTGATTCTGCTTTCTCAGCTTTATCGAATATCAATCCGTCTACTTGGCTATGAGTAGTTACATCTTCAATGATTTTAACTTTTTTGGGTATAAAAACAGTTTCACCTATCTGCTTTTGATACATAAATCCTGGAGAAACGATTTCGATGCCAGCTTCATGTAATGAATCTAATAAAGCACTATTTAATCTTGATTGTGCAGAAATAATTGTCTTTGAACCTTTCAATAATCCATATACTTTATATACCACAGAAAAATCACCTAACTCTGTCACTCTTACAAAAGGATCTTCCAAATCCGCATTCTTTGCCGCTAGAATCAAGGCCTCTTTTATTTTATTCTGATTTACATCATATCCCAATGAAACTACACCCTCAATAAATGTACCTGAAGCCCTAGTTACTCTCACCGGATTAGTCGCTAAAAACATATTGGGTAAGGTCATCAAATCTCTAGTCTCCGTTTGTACTTCAGTATGAAAAAGTCCTCTTTCGGTTACTCTTCCAAATACCTCATTGACTTTTATAAAATCACCAGTCTTATAATTATTAATAGCTCTCAACATGATACCCGCCAAGGCATTTCCTATAAAAGTCGCTGAACTTAAAGCTAATACTGCAGAGATCACAATTCCTATTAAGCTTGTTACCTGACCCTTGACACTTTCGGGCATAGGAATAGCTAAAAGAATGGCAATTATCCCTGTCAAGGCAATTACAAATAATGTAATGCTCTTAACCAATGATTTATCCGATTGGCCTTTGGCTTGTCTACTGAGCAATAGCTTTACGGCATAATAAATACCAATTACCACAAGAATGGTAAATACTGTCGGCAGCCAATTTTCTATAATTTTTCCAATATCCATTTCCAATAATAATATGAATTGTATCCTATAAAGTTAACACTTATTCCAATTCACTCTTTTTTATGACTTATTTGATATGAAATCAATACATTCAAAAGACAAAATGAAAAAATCCACTCAGACTTCTAATGACCCGTATTGTATCACACATTTACATCATTATCCTAAGTCAAACCTTTTGGTCTTTTTCTAGAAAATTAAAAAAAGCCAGCACTGACAAATCAGTACTGGCCTTAAATACTTAGTTATTCATGCAGAGCGTGTATAACACGACTACTTTACTTTCATTACGGCTTGCGTATTTTTACTTCCAGAACTCGAGATAATGTGGATGGTGTACATTCCTGGATTATATTCAGAAAGGTCAATTTCATCACTTACTACATCTCCAGATACTTTATAGTTTTTCATCAATCTACCCATTGCATCGTAAACCATCACAGTTTTCTCACCTTTTAATAAATGAATATTATTTAAGGTAACAAATGAATTAGTCGGATTTGGATAAGTACCAATGATCGTACCGCAAGCCATCTTAGTAATCATGATCGCATTGGATAATTTATAACAACCTTCAAAATCAACTTTGAAAGTATTGCCTACATCACAACCAGAAAATCCTACTCCAGCTGAAATCGCATATAGATGACAAGTTCCATCTGGAAGCGTTTCGAAATCGAATGTTGAGAACTGAGCTAGATTATCAAATGAAGCTACGATTGCATCATCTGCCTCATCTACCAATACTAATTTTACGATATCACCTTCAGCATCTTCTAAGGTAACATCTGTGATAAAGTCAGGAATACCGTCTCTACAAATTTCATATGGTCCACCTGTAAGTGTTCCTTCTTCAATTACATTTTCGCATTCAGTCACTAAAGACAATTCATCTAAATCCCAGGCTGTAACTTCAAAATTATTTCCAACGAGACAGTAGGCTAATAATTCAATCGTAAATGTAGTCGTCTCTGTCACTAAGAAATCATCTCCGGTAAATGTAAATGATCTTTCATTCCACTCAGTCAAGGTGTTAATATCAGATTGCTGGAATATAACATCCGCACCTTTCAATACTCTTACTCCAAACTTGGTTGGGTAATTATTAGGTCCTGAGTTACCATCAATCCACTCATATACTTCTGGAGCTTTTTCAAAGAATGTCAATTCTGTTAGTCTTGTGTTTCCAAACTGTGCCGGCACCACTTCTATGTCTAACTTCACTGACTTATCTGATCCAGGTGTATAATCACAGCTATCTTCTGAGGACACACACATAGCGACTGATCCATTCACTCCTTCTGTACAAGAATGAAGATTTACATCTGGATTTTCTCGGTATAGATTTCCACCTACTACGCTTAAAGTAGCACAGTCATCATCATTAGATAATTCAGCCGTAAATTCTGAATAATCATATGGCTCATTGGTAGTTCCATCAGAAGCACACATATCCATATCTATCAATAATGAAGATTCACTATTATCAACTATATCATACTTCGTTACAGAAACATTATTTGATAAATCATAACATCCAGAAAGGCTACTTAGATTATTACCAACACTCAAATTCATGATGTCTTCGTAACTAAGGTGATAGACAAAGCATGTACCTATACTTTGATCTTCGAAATCAAAATTCATTAATTCGCTTTCAGTTAAAAGATGTTGGATCACGCCACTTTCGTTAGTAATGATCCAAACCATATTTTCACCTACTTCATCCATAAGTGTGATATTACTTAGCATATCCATTGTTCCTTCTTGGCAGAATTCGACACTTGTACTTCCATTCACAGATATAACACCTCCATCTGGCATTATACTTCCTTCTACTTCTATCGATTCAGTAGCAGTACATCCATTAGCATCTGTAACTGTAACGCTATACACACCACCAGATAATCCCGTCTGAGTTTCTTCTGTAGATCCATTAGACCATAAGACGGTAAATGGAGGCGTACCACTTCCTGTAATACTCACAGTCACAGCTCCATCCATCATTCCACAAGTTTCTGGTGCAGCACCGATCGCGATACCTGGATTACTTGACCCTTCTACTAGTACAGAAGCTACATCTGTACAACCAGCTGCATCGGTCACGGTAACCATATAATCTCCTGGCTCTAGACCCATGATCATTTGCGTAGTCGCAGCAGTAGACCATAAGTAAGTGTAAGGCGTAATACCACCCGTGGCATCGACAGTAGCCATTCCGTTATTTTCTCCACAAGTTGTTTCTGTTGCGCTTGCATCCGCATTGATATCTTGAGAGTCTCCAATAGTAATTGTTGACTCATCCGTACATCCATTAGAATCCGTTACTGTAAGTGAATAATCACCCGCAGAAAGATTATCTATCGAGGCTGTATTTGCTCCATTGGACCATGCGTAAATATATGGCGCCTCACCTTCGGTTACATTAGCCGTAGCGGATCCATTATTTTCTCCACAAGTTGTATGTTCGCTATCTAAAGAGATGGTAGGCGCATCAGAATCGTCTACCATAGTCGATCCTTCAGCAGTACAACCTTCAGCATCTGTAACAGTCACTGAATAAGTGCCTGCAACCAATCCTCCAATGAAGGATGCTGTACTTCCATTACTCCAAAGATATGTATAAGGTGCTGTTCCTTCAGATACAGAAGCTGATGCTCCTCCATTATTTCCTCCACACATAGTAGGACTAGATCCGACAGCCACTTCAGGGCTAGAAGAATCATCTACTGTTACACTAGCAACATCAGTACATCCACTAGCGTCTGTAACGGTTACATCATAAGTACCTGGCTCCAAGCCATCGATCATATTATCTGTATCTGCTGAAGACCATACGTAAGAGTAAGGTCCATTTCCACCCGTAGCTGATACAGTCGCAGAACCATTATTTTCACCACAAGAAGTAGGTGTTGCACTAGCAGATGCCATTGGTGCATCACTATCTTCTATAGTTGCAGAGCTTTCTGCTGTACATCCTTCTGAATCTGTTACAGTTAATGAGTAGGTTCCTGCAGCTAAATTATCTTGATTAGCGGTGTTTGCTCCATTTGACCAAGCATAAATATAAGGTGAAACGCCACCAGAAACAGATGTTGTTAAAGCGCCATTGGCTTCACCACATGTACTATTTTCACTATTAATAGACACCATCGGAGATGATGAATCTTCAACTGTAGCGGAGCTATTTACCGTACATCCTTCAGCGTCTGTAACCGTCACTGAATAGGCACCTGCTTCTAAGCCAGATATCATGTTTTCTGTAGCACCGTTAGACCATAAGTAGGTATACGGTGTCACACCACCCAATACACCAACTGATACAGTTCCATTATTTTGTCCACATTCTGTAGGAGATGCGACTGCAACTGCAGAAGGCATTTCTGATCCTTCTACAAGTACACTTGCTACGTCAGAACAACCATTAGCATCGGTAACTGTCACCATATAATCGCCAGGCTCTAAGCCCATAATCATCTGAGTGGTCGCCGCTGTTGACCATAAGTATGAATAAGGCGCTGTGCCATTCACAGCGTCTGCTGTAGCCATCCCATTATTCATACCACAAGTAGTCTCTGTAGCACTAGCGTCGGCATCGACATTACTAGATTCTCCGACAGTAACTGATGCCATTGACATACATCCCTCAGAGTCAGTTACTGTAACTGTATAAGTATTAGCTGCTAAGCCAGTTATATTCTGATCTGTCGAACCATTAGACCATGCGTATGTATATGGAGCAGTGCCACCTGTTGCAGAAGCACTTGCACTACCATTATCTGCACCACAAGTAGTATCGGTTCCACTGGCTGAAGCCGTAGGAGCACTAGAGTCTTCTACAGTAGCAGATCCTTCTGCTGTACAGCCAAGCGCATCCGTAACAGTCACTGGGTAAGATCCTGCTATCAATCCGCTAACCATATTTGAAGTAGAACCATTGAACCATAAATAGGTATATGGTGCTGTTCCGTTAGCGCCTTCAACAGTAGCTGTTCCATTGTCTTCTTCACAAGTTGTATTCGTACTGGATACATTTGCCGCTATTGGATTAGACTCTACTACTGTAGCTGTAGCCTCTCCAGTACATCCTTCAGCATCCGTAACGGTCACTGTATAAGTACCTGCAGATAATCCAGATTGCATTGCGTTCGTTGATCCATTTGACCACTCATAGGTGTAAGGTGAGGTTCCACTGGTAGCAGAAGCCGTTACATTTCCATTGGCATCACCACAAGTTGTTCCAGATCCATTCGCTGTGACATTAGGACTACTGGAGTCATCAACGGTAGCCGTAGCTGTAGCCGTACAACCATTAGCATCGGTAACTGTCACAGTATATGATCCTGCTGCCAATCCTGTGATTGAAGCATTCGCTGAGCCATTTTCTACTAGACAATCACTACAAGTAAAACTATATTCTTCAGTACCATTTACGTTGAAACTTTCAAAGTTTTGTCCGGCATAAAGAACAGATATATCTACAATCCCTGTACTAGGATCAAAATTTTCTTCGACATCATATCCAAGATTTAAACAGTCCATCAGGAAAAGTTGCGCCTGAATAGGATCTTGTAAGTCGTATGGATAATTTGGTAAGTCTAGTACTGCACCATCAACAATTACCTCTTCTACCACTATTGGATCCGCACCGCCAACTGGCACAGATACAGTTTGAACGCAATCTCCACAAGATCCTCCGCCATTATCTTGATCATTAGACCATAAATAAGTGTAAGGCCCTACTCCTCCTGTGGCGGTTACTGTTGCCGTTCCGTTATCGTCACCGCAAGTGGTAGCCATCGTAGTTGTGTTCGCATTAGGAGATGAAGAATCTTCAACTGATGTATTTGCTGTAGCAGAACAACCCGCTGCATCAGTAACAGTCACTGAATATGATCCAGCACTCAATCCAGATATCGAAGCAGCAGTAGCACCATTTGACCACAGATACGTATACGGTGCGGTGCCGCCCATAGCAGACGCTGAAGCTGTTCCATTATCTTCTCCGCAAGTCGTTGGAGTAGATGAGGCAGAAGCAGAATTATTACTAGAATCACTTATAGTCGCTGTACTCGTGGCTGTACATCCTACAGCATCTGTAACTGTCACAGTATAATCACCTGCTGGTAAATTATTCAACATAGCAGATGTAGATCCATTAGACCAAGTATATGTGTAAGGTGATGTTCCACTCGAAGCGGTAGCCGTAGCTGTTCCATTATCTTCTCCACAGCTAGTTGCAGAAGTCGAAGTCGTTACATTTGGCGAAGAAGAGTCATTGACTGTAGTAGAAGCCGTTGAAGTACAGCCTTCGCTATCGGTAACTGTAACTGTATACGAACCTGCTGCTAGTTCAGTTATGTTTTGTTCTGTAGAGCCATTAGACCATACATAGTTATAGGGTGCTATTCCGCTTGTTGCTGTGGCAGATGCTGTACCATTATCTTCACCACAAGTGGTAGTCGTAGCATTTGCATTTGCTGAGGGTGAAGAAGAATCTTCGATATCAATAGCTGCCCAGTCAGTACAACCAGCAGCATCTGTAACAGTTACTCTATAATTTCCAGCTGCTAAACCTGAAATACTAGAATTGGTTGAGCCATTAGCCCAAACATAAGTATATGGTGATGTTCCACCTGTGGTAGACGCTGAAGCTGTTCCATTATCTTCACCACAACTCGTATCCTGTCCTGAAACGCTAACATCTGGCGCACTTGAAGGGTCCACTGTAGTAGAAGAAGTACCTGTACAACCATTAGCATCCGTCACAGTGACTGAATAATTACCTGCAGCTAATCCGCTGATCATATTACCTGTCATTCCATTACTCCACAAATAAGTGTAAGGTGCTGTTCCATTGGATGCTGTAACATTTGCAGAACCATCATTGTCTCCACAAGTAGTATCGTTTGAAGCTGTTGATGCTGTAGGAGATGTAGAGTCCTCTATTGAAGTAGAAGCTGTATTAGTACATCCATTAGCGTCAGTCACAGTTACATTATAAGTTCCTGGAGCAAGATCAGAAACAGAAGATCCTGACTGTCCATTACTCCAAGCATAGGTATAAGGTCCTTGTCCATCACTACCTGTTGCTGAAGCTGATCCATTATCTTCGCCACAAAGTGTAGCTGTTGGATTGATGGTTACCGAAGGTCTTTCGTTTCTCACTACTGAGATTGGATTTGAAAGATCAAAACATCCTTCAAGTTCTGCTGCGTTTGCTCCTACCGTCGCACCGGTCAAGCCATCTTCGAAAGAAAGATACCACACTAAACAAGTACCTGCTCCGGCTCCATCAAAATTTACGTCTGTATAATTATTAGGCAGTCCTAATATCACTCCTTGATCATCCGTTATCACCCACTGTCCATTAGCGCCAACATTTCCGCTTAACGTAATGGCACCTGCTTCAATATTATCTGCATTACCATCGCCAGCACAAAATTCGAATGGTCCACCGGTTAATGTTCCACCGCCGACTTCATTTCTTACTAAAGTGATAGCATTAGAAAGATCAAAACATCCTTCGATATCTGCTGCATTAGCTCCCACGTCAGTACCCGAAATAGAACCGTAGTAGCTAATATTCCAAATCAAACAAACACCATCTCCAGCGCCTTCGAAATTGAAAGGAAAGGAAACATCGTAAGCAATGATATTACCATCAGCATCTGTGATTAAGTATTTATTAGTTGTGCCTGCTGTACCCGTTAAGGCCACATTCATATTATCATCGTTACCATCGCCAACACAGATATCCTTAGAAGTCTCTCCGTCTCCAAATGTCAATGCGCCACCATTTACATTATCTACTGCATTGGCAGTTATGATAATATTATCTAGGTCCCATGCATTTACTGGCGAATCAACACCCGCTAAGCAGTATGGCAATAGTTCAAAATTAAAGACTGTCATTTCAGTTACTCTGAATGCATCGATTTCAGAAAAATCAAATGTTTCTAATGTCCAATCAGTGGTTGTGGCTATTTCAGTTTCTTCGAATACAGTTGTACCTTCTACAGAAACCCTAACCGCATATTTGGTTGGATAATTATTAGGTCCATCAGTTCCATTTAGCCAATTAAAAGTTTCAGGAGCGGCTTCGTAAAAGCTGAGCCCAGATAAACGACCTACGCCGTCATTACCTAATTCTACTTTAATATCGAAACGTACTGCTTTATCGCTATCAGCGACATAACTACAATTATCTAATGCTCCTACACACATGGCGGCTGTTGTATCATAACTTTCGGTACAAGAGTGCATATTGACTGCACCATTCTCTCGATAGAGATGATCTCCTACTACAGATAAAATGGTTCCTCCTGGAAAAGTATCAGGAATGGCCGTAAATTCATCATATTCAGTTTGAGAAGGGAAGCCAAAAATTGCTTGACATTCATCTAGATTAAATAACAAACTGGATTGATCGTAATCACAAGTTTGCGCATTCGAATTGTATGCAAATAGCATAAACAGGCAAATAGAAAAAATCGAGTAAATTTTTCTCATTGGGTCGTCTTTAATGGTTCAAATTCATTCAAATTAATCATAGTTATATACGATTAATTTC
>CALBEE010000108.1 GCA_937927575.1 uncultured Saprospiraceae bacterium
GACAAACCAAATTTAGATTCTAATTCTTTGACAAATCTTACTGAAGCATCTATCGAGCATCCACTAGCTCCGGCTAAAGATTCATCAACAAACATCGCCAAAAATCTACGGTGAAAAATATTACCATAAGTCATCAACATATTCTGATGGCTTGTCCACTGATCCAAAAATTCAAATATCATAGGCCTGATCTCATCAAGCTCATCATAGCTAAATTCTCTATCAGCTTGATAGATCCATACTTTTGCACTATTGTCCAAGGCTATCAGGTCGAGTATCATTTCGTTGTTATTTTATACTTACGGATAATTGTATCTATCGTTTTGAGCACAGATTTTTCTTGGCTTCTTTCTTTCTTCTTTCTGGCAAAGTCAAAGCGATTGTACCAATCAAGTAGCCCACGTA
Source organism: uncultured Saprospiraceae bacterium (assembly GCA_937927575.1). Classification (GTDB taxonomy): domain Bacteria; phylum Bacteroidota; class Bacteroidia; order Chitinophagales; family Saprospiraceae; genus UBA1994. The sequence goes on from CALBEE010000108.1 coordinate 406, forward strand.
TTTTCTACAAAATACGTTACACTAATTCTACACGTGTTTTTCTATTAAACACACTGCTTGGCAACCTGACTTCGCAGTACGCGTTTTCTTTCAAAGCAAAGCTGAGCTTCATCGTGGCAAAGTCAACGCGAATCTTCTATTCGCTGCCTGACTTCGCGGTACGCGTTTTAATTTTTATAGCTCTGCCATAAAAATTAAAACGCTTTACCAGTTGTTGGCATTGACAATCAATTCTGAAATATCGAATACCATTACTTCATCTTGCTTTTCTTCTGCTGTAATACCGTCACTAATCATTGTAATACAAAATGGACAATTGGCAGCTACAATTTCTGCACCACTTGCCAATACTTCTTCTGCTCTTTCTGTATTGATTCTTTTATCTCCGGGCTCATTCTCCTTAAACATCTGTGCACCACCTGCTCCGCAACATAATCCATTGGCTCGACTGCGCTTCAGTTCTGTCAAATCACCATCTAGCGCTTCTATCGCTTTTCTTGGTGCTTCATATTCACCATTGACACGTCCAAGATAACAAGAGTCATGATAGGTTATTTTTTTGCCTTTATATGCGCCACCTTCGATTGTGAGTCTACCCTCTTCTATCAAAGTACTGATCAACTGCGTATGGTGTACTACATCATAATGACCACCTAATGCTGGATATTCATTTTTAATCGTATTAAAACAATGTGGACAAGCTGTGACGATTTTCTTGACACCATACATATTCATGGTCTGCACATTTTGATTCGCGGTCATCTGGAAAATAAATTCATTTCCTGCTCTTCTTGCTGGATCTCCTGTACAACTTTCTTCCGTTCCGAGTATGGCAAAATCGATTCCTACATTTTGTAATATCGTACTCAAAGCTTTCGTAACTCTTTGCGCTCTTGCATCATAACTACCTGCACAACCTACCCAAAAAAGGATTTCCGGTTGCATATTTTCAGCTGCCATTTCTGACATTATTTTTATCTTTTTCATTTCTTTAGACTTTTAGAAATCAGACATTTAGAATTGAGCCTTTTCGACGTAAGACTCAAATTAATCTGATTTCATACTCTAATATTATTAAGATTGAACTAATACTCCAATCCATTATAAATCAATTTTAAGACTCTTCCACATCTGCCGTCCATGCATCTCTAGCATCAGGAATCGTCCATACACTTCCACTGTTTTCTACCGCATTAAACATTGGCATCCAATCTGCTGGACCTGCACTATTTGTCAAGATCTCATAACGACGCAACTCAAGTATAGGCTCTAATGGATTAATCATTATAGGACAGGCCTCGACACAGGCATTGCAAGTGGTGCATGCATTGATTTCTTCTTGACTAATATAATCGAAAAGCGATTTTCCATCGTCAAAATTATCAGCTGTCAATACAGTTTCTCCGGCTTTCTCTTTAGATATATATTTCGTTTGACCGCTGTCTAATTTCTCTCCTATTTCCGTTGCCCTATCTCTAATACTCATCATCACTTTACGCGGCGACAATTTTTTTCCAGTTGCATTGGCAGGGCATTCCGATGTACATCTTCCACATTCAGTGCAACTATAAGCTCCTAAGATATTTTTCCAAGATAAGTTAGTGACATCATTCGCTCCAAAATCAGGCAGTTCATCTGTCATCTCTGGCACTTCACCTTCTGGTGTGATGCCCATCATTGATTGTACTTCACCCATGATGTCTGGCATATTAGACATCTCACCTCTAGATTTGATAGGTGTAAAATAGACATTGAAGAAAGCCAAGAAAATATGCAAATGCTTACTCAAGGGTAAGTACAGTATGAAGCCTACGACAGCAAACAAGTGTAGCCACCATCCAAAACGCTCCAATACTTGTAAGGCATCTTGGCCCCATCCATCGAGAAATATTGGAGCTAAAGTACTACTCACGGCTAAATACCCTGTATCATGATAATGTGTAGGATCAATCTTCTGAAGCATTACATCTGCGCCATTCATTGTCATCACACCTACAATCAAAATCAACTCACCAATCAAAATTAAGTTACCATCTATTTTAGGCCAGCCATTCATATCCGACATTACTAACCTAGGCACTTTTAGTAGATTTCGCCTTGCTAAAAAGGCTACCGTACCGATCAACGCTAAAATCGTTAGAATCTCAATCGAATTGATAAGTAATGTATACAAGCCACCTAAGAAGGGTAAGAAGAATCTATGTGTCCCAAACAATCCATCGATAATAATCTCTATCAATTCGATCTGTGTAAAGAGAAATGCTACGTAAATAAAACCATGCAGCACCGCTGGTATCCACCTTTTAAACATCTTTTTTTGCCCAAAAGCGATGAGAAATACATTCTTCCATCTAGCAGCCTCACTGCCTTCTATTACTCTATCTTTTCCTAAGCGTATATTTCGATATATAGCGGCATATGCCTTGTAAGCGATTCGAAACGTGACTAGTACTACTAATAGAAATATGATTTGCTGTATACCCATCGATCATTTATTTGTTGCAATTTACAAAGAAGTGAAGTATTACATATATATAAAATATACTTAATGTTAAGAGATCGGGTAAATTAGAATGATTCTATAATGACTTGCTTATCTTTGGACAATAGAATAATACAACCCGCAAATGAAAATACTAGAGCAAGGACAAATCAAGCAGAAGATTAAGCGATTAGCCGTGGAGATCGTAGAACAAAATTTTGGCGCTAGTGAAATCATCTTTGCTGGAATCAACAATAATGGATTAGGCTTTGCTAAACTCCTTATAAAAGAGGTCAAAAAGCTTACTGATTCGACTATTACATTAAGTCAGATATCTCTCAATCCAGCTAAACCCATCGCCGAGGAAGTGACCATCTCTTTATCAGTATCCGAATTGCGTAATAAGACAATTATTATAGTAGATGATGTAGCGAATACAGGTCGTACTTTGTTCTATGCCTTCAAACCCTTCATGAATATCTTAGTCAAAAAACTTCAAGTAGCTGTGCTTGTAGATCGTAAGCACAAGTCATTTCCGATACAGGTAGATTATGTAGGTCTATCTTTAGCCACCACGCTAAAAGACAATATCGATGTCAAACTGCTCGGAGTAGACGAATTAGAAGTTTGTTTGGATTAAAGATTGAGGTAATGCGCTCTTTTGTGATCGATAAGCCTGAAGGGATTGATAAGCACAAAAGGGATTTAGAGATTTTCGTGCTTTCGTTGAGAGGTTATCGTTGTAAAACCTTTCGTCGAGAGGTCAAAGCCCTTCGACGAAAGGTTAGCTATTGAGTCATTAGAAGCCAACGCTCTACGGTCAGGAGACCTAGATCTCATCGTTGAAGCCTTTTCTCTGAGGGCTTAGACCAAAGAAAAAAGATCCATCCATGCTTAGACCCAAGGGGAAAAATCTATCATCTCGAAACTTGAGTTGAAGGGCTTCAACTACCTCGCCATTACCAATTCCGGCTTACCACCGTAGACATTCAATATCTCATCTAGAATACCGTGGATTACTGCAGGATCGCCTTCAGTAACCAATTTTGTTCGATACACTTTGATGTCTCTAAAGCCTCTAAAATAGTTGGTGTAGTGTCTTTTCATCTCGTTGACACCTATCCTTTCGCCCTTCCATTCAATACTATGATTAAGGTGGCGCTTTGCAGCCGTAACACGTTCGTAGACAGATGGCGCTTCTAATATTTCTCCAGTAGCGATATAATGCTTGATCTCTCTAAAAATCCAAGGATAACCGATACTTGCTCTACCAATCATCACTCCATCTACACCATATCTATTCTTATACTCCACCGCTTTTTGTGGACTATTGATATCGCCATTTCCAAATATCGGAATGTGCATCCTAGGATTATCTTTGATATTACCGATTCGAGTCCAATCTGCCTCACCTTTATACATCTGCTTCCTAGTACGACCATGAATGGATAAGGCTTTAATACCTACATCTTGAAGTCGTTCAGCTACTTCTTCGATTCTAATAGATTTATCATCCCAACCTAATCTTGTCTTTACCGTAACTGGCAAATTGGTAGCATCTACAATCTCTTTAGTTAGGCTGACCATTCGATCTATATCTTGAAGGATACCTGCTCCTGCCATTTTACAGACGACTTTCTTTACAGGACAGCCAAAGTTGATATCTAGTACTTCTGGTTGTGCTTCCTCGACGATCTCTGCCGCTCTTCGCATCGAATCGATCTCGGCACCAAAGATCTGAATACCTATAGGACGTTCTTCGTCATATATATCCAGCTTAGCAACACTCTTAGTAGCATCACGGATCAATCCTTCGACACTGATAAACTCAGTATACATCATATCGCAGCCTTGCTCCTTACATAAGGCTCTAAAGGGTGGATCACTCACATCCTCCATCGGAGCTAATAAGAGTGGGAAATCTCCAAGATCTATGTTCGCTATTTTAGCCATTTTTTTGGTCGCAATTATGTATCAGTAGCTAGTGGTGGGTATCAATTACCAATCATCCAGTTACAAATAACAAATTTATAAGAAGTATACGATTCCTATAAATCCTAAGAGACCTAGGACAATAGTATAAGGGATAGCCATTTTTACCATCTTCATATAACTCAAGTGGATCAAGGGAGCGATAGCTGAAGTTAATAAAAATAAGAATGCTGCTTGTCCATTTGGAGTCGCCACACTTGGCAAATTAGTACCTGTATTTACAGCTACGGCTAAAGATTCATAAAGCTCTCTTTGTGCTGGATCAAATGAGGCTGATCCTGCGACTACAGTATCTCCAAACGATCCTGCTATCTCACCAATAAACACTGTAGCTACAAATACATTATCACTAATCATCGATAATAATCCAGAGGCCACATAGAAAAACTTAGGTTGATCTGTAGCGGATAATGAGAAGGCATAATCAATGATTGGCTCAAATAAATGCTGATCATGGATCATGGCTACTATCACAAAAAATACTACTATCAAGCCTGTAAAAGGTAGCGCCTCCTCAAATGATTTACCTAGTGAATGCTCATCAGTAATCCCCATAAAGGCGGTCTGGAATATGATTAATCCAAGACCTATAAAGCCTACAGGAGCGAGATGCAACGCAAGTCCTATAATAAGTAAAATGGCTGCAGTACCCTGAACCCATAATTCGAATTTTTGTCTATCTGTTCTCTTAGCATCAGCTTCTTCAGTGTACGCTTCTATGATATTTCTTGCCTCTTCTGGCAGTTGATCGCCATAGCCAAATGTCTTTGTTTTTTCTAATAAAACCGTGGTCAACATACCCGCTGCAAATACTGGAATAGTAACCGGCGCCATTCTTAAGAAGAACTCTATAAAATCCCATCCCATTTTTTCACCAATCAAAAGATTTTGAGGCTCTCCTACCAATGTACATACACCGCCTAGAGCAGTACCCACCACACCATGCATAATGAGACTCCTTAAAAATCCTTGAAATTGCTTTAATGTATCACCACCTAATTGCTTTCTATCCAGAGTACCACTATCATCTAAATCAGAAGATCCTGACTGTATCTTGTGATAAACGCCATAAAAGCCTACCGCTACAGATATCAATACCGCAGTCACCGTCAATGCATCTAAGAATGCCGAAAGTACTGCCGCTAGAAATACAAAGAGTAATGACAAGATCGTCTTAGACCTCACTTTTGTAAATACCTTACTGAAGATATACATCAGTAGAGGCTTCATAAAGTAGATACCCGCGACCATAAATACTAATAGCAATATCACTTCGAGATTGGCTACGACTTCATTGTAAGCATGCTTTGGAGTAGTCAATCCTAAAAACAATGCTTGTATGGCCAGTATACCTCCTGATTGTAGTGGATAACACTTCAATGCCATGGCCAATGTGAAGATAAATTCTCCAATAAAGAGCCATGCAGTAATAGTGGGACCTAATACGAAGAAAGAGATAATATTGAATATCAAAAATCCAATCATCGTATACTTATACCATCTTGGGCTATTTCCTAAAAAAGCATCAAACATATATGGGAGCGATTGCTCGTTTTTGTAGTGATGGATAGTCGATCTGAATCTTTTTTCGGCTATCACTATAATAATTGCGCAAACATAACAGATTGCCTTGACATTCAAGGTACTAAAGCGGTAGAATCAGCCTTTGGCAAAAGCTTTACCATACCTTCTGGGATCACCTACCGCGATGAATCCATCGGATTGCTTTGCGATTGCGTGCGTTCCTCCGAAAAACAAAGAAGAGGTATCCCATAACTTGTGCTTCAAATCACTGGGTAACGCTTCGTAGCCTTGTTCGATTTGATATTGATTGCCGTCGTATATTACACGCGGAAAGGCTATCGATTTCTGCAAATCCATATCCAAATCAAGGCAGTTGTATATTGTCTGAGCCATCGCAAATGGAATACGACCTGCTCCTCCAGAGCCAATTTGCATTAGTAACTCGTTTTTTCGATTCGTAATCATCGTAGGACACATCATGGATTGTAATCTCACATCTTCTTCCCAACTGTGAATGCCATTCGGTAGCAATGCCAATTCCCCCAACATATTATTGAGTTGCATATCAGTACCTGGAATAAACGTTCCGCTGCCCTCTCCTATTGAAGTACTCAAAGAAATGGCCATTCCATCTTTATCTACGATATTGAAATGAGAAGTACCACCCCATTTATGGGAGCGACTCGATGGAGATGGAATGGTAATTCCCATATCCAACAGATAAGATTGCAGCGCTCCGAGATCACCTTTTATATCATATATCTTTTTAGAGATTGCACTCAATACTTCAAAGTGTCGCTTGCTTTTTGGCCTTATATCCTCATTTACATTTTGCAATGCCATGAGCAAAGCAGCTTGAATCATAGCACCAACACTTGGAAAAGGATTACTATGAACGATCTGATCTTTCCAACTGTAAGAAAAAGGTTTCTCAATATTGACTTGGTACGTAGTAAAATCTTCCATTGAAAGATTTCCTCCTTTCTCCTTACAGAGTCCAACAATAGTTTTTGCTATTTCACCTCTATAAAATAGATCGACTCCCTCTATGGCAATAGTCTCGGCAAAATCAGGAAAATTGTCGAGACTTACTTTTTCGCCGTATTGCTTTAGCTTTCCATTGTCATTTTGAAAAATAGCTTTTCCTCTAGGGTCTAATTCGAAAATACATTCTAACAACTGACATTCATAAGATTGAAACTCATCCAAAGGTATTCCAGCTTTAGTAGCTTCAATCGCTGGCTGAACCAATTCTTTCATTGGAATGGTAGCCCATCTGTCATGCAATTCCCATAACGCAGCGATAGCTCCAGGCATAGCCACAGAGGCCATACCTACGTAAAAGTCTTCTGTAGTCGTACCAAAATCAACCGTGATAGCAAAAAGATCTGAATCCTTGGGCGACAACTTATACTTTGGTGTTTGGCAAAAGAAATCCATAGAAATCATTTCGCCATCAGGCTGCCTTATCATAGCAAAGCCACCAGCACCTGCATTAGCCATAAAAGGTTCCGCTACCATACACATCCAATATGCAGCTATAGCCGCATCTATAGCATTGCCTCCATTTTCTAATATCAGCTTAGCAGCATCTACAGTATATTGATGGCCGCCAGATACCGCATATTTTTCTTCGTTTTTCATCCATCACAATAATAAGCATATCCTCAAAATATTCTCATCAAGCTAGATACTTATACGCAATAATATTAAAAATGAAACGTGACAAGATTATTGATAAAAACATCATAAGTAACTGCTAATGACAATTCACTCAAAATAATTCTTAGATCATACAGCGTTTAGAAAAGTAAATCGCTCTTATAGATATCAAAGTAATCGAATGCTGAGGCAACGTTTTATGCAGTTAAAGCATATAGATTATTGAACAGATTAGCGGCTATCCTGCTAGCCCAAAACCGAAAAGAGTAATTAATAATCCTAGTTATTAATTAACAATTGCAAATATGCTCTCTTAAGAAGTTAAGAGAGCTATTTTTTTTGCTTACACTTTAGTCCATTCTTATTCATGCATTCAAAATGCAATCGCTACTATCAGATAATAAAATCGTAGTGACCTATATCCAACCATAATCAAAGTCATACAAGTTCAAAAAAATGAACTTTGAGTATAGAAATGACACATTTTTATATTTAGATTCTATATATTGGTTTTTAAATATGTAGTTATGAAGTTTTCTGATCTCAAATATTTACTTGCTTATATTATACCTATCAGTGGGTTTGCAGCAGTTTACTGGCAAGGCGCTTGGTCTTTTCTTACGTTCGTAATTGCCTTTGTAATGCTTCCAACTATAGAGCAAATTGTGCCGAGATCCACGAGCAATTTCGATAAGGAGACTGCTCAACTTAAATCTTCTCAATGGATTTTTGACCTATTACTTTTTCTCAATCTTCCCATCATACTTTGTTTACTTTTTTACTTTTTCAATACGCTAAATAATCCTGCCATTTTAATTTCTAATATAGAATTAGTAGGCCTTTATCTTAGTATAGGAATAGTATTAGGAGCCTGTGGAATTAATGTAGCTCACGAGCTCGGTCACAAACCACAAACACTTCATAAATTAGCCGCTCAAGCATTGTTGATGCCTTGTTTATATATGCATTTTTATATTGAACACAATCGAGGTCACCATTTACATGTAGCTACACCTAAAGATCCTGCCAGTAGTCGAAAAGGAGAAAATGTATACTTTTTTTGGTTACGGTCTACTAGTATGAGTTATCTAGGTGCTTGGTCGTTGGAAGCTAAAAGGTTGCGAAATAATTCTGCTCTAGAAAAAGTAATTAAAAACCAAATGGTGCATTTTACCTTAGTACAATCTCTTTATCTGGCAACAGTTTTCTATGCTTTTGGATGGAGTGGCTTAGTTGCTGCATTATCGATTGCATTAGTTTCTTTCTTGCTTTTAGAAACGATCAATTATATAGAACATTATGGGCTTAGCCGCAATAAAATGTCAAATGGCAGATACGAGAGAGTTATGCCATGGCATTCTTGGAATAGTAATCATGAACTGGGTCGTATTATGTTATACGAACTCACACGTCATTCGGATCACCACTTCCTAGCGAACAAAAAATATCAAGTACTTGATCATCATGATGAAAGTCCACAACTACCCTTGGGATATCCAGCTTCTATGTTGATGGCATTGGTGCCACCATTATGGTTTGCGGTGATGAATAAAAAATTAGATCATTATAAAAGGAATAGCCAAAGCGTATAGATCACTTGTAGACCAATTCTACGCCTCACACCTTTTGAACAATGTGTTATATTAAAGTACATTAGAGTAAAATTCCTAAGGTATCCCCATACTTTATGAATCTCTATATCGATAACACAAAAAACCAAATTATGCGATACATAGCACTATTGACGCTGCTACTATGGCAAATTTTCCTATTCGGACAAACTCAAAAAGGGCTCAAGCCTATTCAAAAAGAGGAATCCAAAACCCATAATACCTATGCCGTCGTAGTAGGTATTTCAGATTATCAAGATCCAGAAATCAGTGATTTACAATTTGCCGATGATGATGCTTTGGCCTTTGCTACTTATCTACAATCTTCTGCCGGTGGTAAGTTAGATGAAGACCATTTAAAGATTCTGATCAACCAAGAAGCAACGATGGCACAATTTGCGGTAGCTCTCGATTGGTTATATGAAATGGCCCAAAAAGATGATCAGGTTATTATCTATTTTTCAGGTCATGGCGATGTAGAGCGAAAAAGTTTGACGCAACCTGGATTTCTTCTTTGCTGGGATGCTCCTTCAAAAGTATATCTTGCTGGAGGTGCTTTAGCATTACCTATGTTTCAAGATGTAATCTCAACATTATCGGTACAAAACGAAGCTCAGGTCTTGGTGATTACAGATGCATGTAGGTCTGGAAAATTATCAGGAAGTAATATTAGCGGCGCTAAAATCACTGGTAACAATCTAGCGAAACAATATGCAAATGAAATAAAAATACTATCCTGTCAGCCTGAAGAATATAGTATTGAAGGCGAACAATGGGGAGGTGGAAGAGGCGCCTTTAGCTACCACCTCATGGATGGAATTCAGGGTATGGCAGATGCAAATCATGATCAAAGCGTCAGTCTAAAAGAAATAGGTAGATACTTAGAAGATTATGTGACCGAAGAAGTAGCTCCGCAGAAGCAAAATCCAATGATAATTGGTGACAAAACCAATACAATTGCTCGAGTAGATCCTAATGTTTTGGAAGCCATTCAACAAGGTAAAAAATCAGAAATGATTGCCTTTGCCTCTACCGAAGAAAGAGGTATCGAAGATGAAGTTTTAGCTGAAGCCGATTCTAATTTGGTCGTAATGTATCACGCCTTAAAAGAAAGAATTAGTGAAAAGAAATTTTTATCCCCAGAAGCAGATTGTGCAGAATACTACTTCTCCATCTTAAGTAAAGAAGAGCAGTTTAAAAAACTACATTCTTCGATGCGAAGAAATTATGCAGCTGCATTGCAAGATGATGCACAGCAACTACTCAATAGATTAATAAAATCCGATGCGGGAGAACATTCCAAATCTAAATTAGATATTTATAAAGATTATAAACATTATCCCAATAATCTCCGAAGGGCGGCTACGCTTCTTGGCCAAGAACATTATATGTATTCTGTATTAATGGCGCGCAGCTATTGGTTCGAAGGATATATCAACGACCTTTCTACTTGCGGATGTCTTAATGTACCTAACGCAAGAAAAATACTGCCGCATTACCAAAAGGCATTAGAATATCAAGAAGAAATGCCACATGCTTGGGTCCAACTTGCTGCTATTTATGGAGAACAGTTGGAGATGATTGATTCTGCCGCTTATTATTCTAACCTAGCTATTGAAGCTATTCCTTCATGGGTATTAGTATACGATTGGATGGCCAATCTCTATCTCAATAATACAGGAAGAACTACTGACGATGGTAGTTATTTAGAAAAAGCCAAAGATTGGTTAGATAGAGGTCTGGCGATTGATTCAAATTCTATTATACTACTCAATGATCTCGGGTATTGGTATAGTCTAAATGGTGAGTATGAAAACGAACAAATAATTTATGATCGAATACTAGCTATAGATTCGCTATCACTTACATTGGAATATAAAGGCGGTGGGCTTTTAGAATGGGGGAAGTATGATGAAGCTGAAGCTTTGTTTATTAAATTATTAAAAAGAGATGAATCATATGCCATTAATTTAGGACCTGCATTTGTGTATTCCAATATTGGTTATAAAAATCGAGGAAAAGCCTGGTTACAAACATTAATCGACTTAGATTTTCAACAAGCTGATCTTTATGGCGAACTAGGTAAAAAAATGATGTCGTGGTACCCTATCAAAGCTTGGGATCTCTTAGATAAACAGATGAAAATTGGTACTGAGGATTCACTGATAATGAGTTATTACCAACTAAAAGAAGTGGCAACGAAATTAGAAGAGGGAAATGAAGATGAAGCCTTCCAACAATATCGTAACATCATTAATGAATATAAAACTCATACTGAATTTTTAAAGTTCGCCGCATTATACATCAAAGGATATCATCCTAGGCTTAGCTTGGAAACACTTCAGCCAGTAGTAGCCATGGGAATGGATAATTATAAGGTAGCCTATGAATTGAGTTCTTTATATGCCTTACCTGACACTAAAGATTCAAAAAAAGAATGGGAGTGGATCGAAAAAACTATATCCAAAAAATCAGTTGACATCAATGCTAATTGTGCTAAAGGTCTCTACTATATACGTGAGCAAAAATTAAATGAAGCAGAAGCTCAAGTAGAACATATCTCAAAGCTTAAAGCCTTTGGACCAGAAAAGGAAGCATTAAGTTATATCTTCAAATTAGAACAAAACGATGATGCTGGCGCAATGTCACATTTAAAAAAAGGGATGAAAATTGATACTCCTCTATTCTTAGAAAAAGTGATTTTCTATCTATCCACATTAGCAGACGAAGAGCAATCTCAACGATATTTAGATCTATTAGAAAGTAATTTTGTAACCGAAGCTACTGTCAACTTATATAAGTCCGTCTATTGGACCTATTATAAATCCGACTACGCCAATGGTATGAAAGAAATTGAAAAGGCGGTAAAAAAAGGAATAGAGTACCAAGACTTGTTGTTACCCGAACTACTCAACTTAAGAAAAGACAAAACTAAGTGGAACAGTATTACTGAAGCCATTAGATAGGATTTCGCTGAATAGAAATACATCAATTAATAAAATTAGATGAAATCTATTCTAAAAAATATACATCATAAAGCTATATTTAAAATGATATAATTTCATTCGAATAATTAACTCTCTATGAACAGACGAAATCTTCTAAAGGCAAGTGCTATCGCCGGAGCTTCATTAGCGATAGGATGTGGTACTCATAAAGATACCTCACAAGGTACCATTTTTAACAAGAGCACTTCGCTCAAAGACAAAGTCAATCATTCAGCATGTAGATGGTGTTATAATGACATCCCTTTAGAACAGCTCTGTGAGAGTGCGCAAGAACTAGGGCTAAAATCCATCGAATTATTAGATCCTAAAGAATGGGATATTGCTATCCAATATGGCCTCACTTGTGCTATAAGTAATGGAAGTCCACTACATATCACTAAAGGATTTAACGATTACAAATATCATGAACAATTATATTCCGAATACGAAGCATTGATTCCGAGAGCCGCAGATAAAGGCATTAATCAAATCATTGTCTTCTCAGGAAATCGTAATGGTTTGGATGACAAAAAAGGCTTAGAAAATTGTGCTGTCGGCTTGGATAAATTAGTGCGAATAGCTGAACGTTATAATGTCAAGCTCGTCATGGAATTATTAAATAGTAAAGTAGATCATATCGACTACATGTGTGATCGTACTAGTTGGGGAGTAGCATTGGCAGAAAAGCTAGGATCAGAAAGTTTCTCCTTGCTATATGACATCTATCATATGCAAATAATGGAAGGAGATGTCATCCGTACTATTCAAGATAATCATCAATACATTTCACATTATCACACTGGAGGCGTTCCCGGAAGAAATGAAATCAATGAAACACAGGAGTTAAATTATAAAGCTATACTTAGAGCAATAGTAGCTACAGGATATAAAGGATTTGTTGCCCAAGAATTTATTCCTACACGACAAGATCCTATCGAGTCGCTAAGAGAAGGAGTGATGATATGTGATGTGTAACCTATGACTTTATCCTACCTAGTCTTTATTAGGATTTGAATAGGGCTTATTATTTAAAAGTAAGTATTGATACAATATCAATTTCATCTTTATGACTTTTGAAATACGGTGTATAACAAAATCAACTTATAAATACTTTTCATAAATCGCCCACATGGGTGTATATCACCCCTAATGAAGCATTTATGTTTGGGTCATTATTTAATCAACCTAAACAAAATGAAATCATTAATCATTACAATCTTTTTAAGTTTTATATATCACCATGCAAACGCCATTCCTACCGCTTGGATAGGAGGAAATGGAGACTGGAATGTATCCACAAACTGGGATACCGGAATAGTACCTAAGTACAACGATCGTATTACTATCGGCGCAGGCGTAACTGTTACTATTAGCGCATCGACATTTGCAAAAGGAAAAACCCTACTAGTGACCCAAGGCGCTGAACTAATTATAGAAGATGGCGCAGAACTAAAGTTAAAGGATGCTGTACTATCTAATCTGGGGACTTCTCTGGACAACCATGGAATCATAACTATTAATGGTTTGCTTGTAGTGAAACATAACACTGGTCTAGGATACTCTAGCATACATAATCATAATATTATGAATGTCAATAGTACAGGTGAGTTAAGAATATTTGACTTTGAAGGAAATGCAGTAGAAATAATGAATTCAAATGCGAGTCTTACTAACAAAGGGATCGTACATATTTATGAAGGAGATACTGGAATACTTACATCGAATGGAAAATTTATTAATCGTGATTCATTGAGTATGAACCTTATGGAATCTGCTCTAATAAATCATGGGACGATGAGAAATTTTGGTACTATTAATATTACCGAATCTAGCAAAGGGATTCTTAACTACAGCCAATTTTACAATCAATTTGCTGGAGATATATTCATGAATGGCAATGATGATATTGGCATTGGAAATTATGGAGATCCGCTAAATAATGCGAACAAAAAGTTCATAAATTTTGGAGACATTTATATGGATGATTGTTCTAATTACTCGATGTATCATTTAAATTTTGAAAACTTTATCAATAAGCCCGCAGGTGATATCGAAATTACCAATTCGGAATCCGGTCTACTAGAATATGGTATATGCTCGAGTAAAAACTATGGTAGATTGGTATTTGATAACACCAATTACGCTATTCAATTAAGTTCAAACTGTTCATTTCATAATTATGCTAATGCCAACATACTAATGTCCTCCAACTCATCTTATGGAATTAGGATGCTAGACAGCACTTTTTTCATTAACTACGGAGCATTAGTATCAGATGACAGTTATCATGCTATTGAGCTATTTGACGATGCAAGTTTTTTCAATCAAGACAGTGGTCTAGTAGATATAGAATCATGCGCGATAGGTATATATGGATTGGGGGCAGAATCATTTCTTAGTTCTTCAGGAACGATCAACATAAAGTATACCACTTATGGCATTTACTACTTAAATGAGGCCAGAGCCACTATAGGGGGAGAAATTTATCTTATAGATAATGAATTAGGAATAGCTATCATAGAAGATGATGTTCCTTTCACAATTACTGGTTTTGCTGAATTCAATGGTAATCTTCAAGCTATGAACTTAATTGGATCGCTCTTATTACATAACGGTGAAATAAGAAACTATGACAAGATTTGTGGGAGCAATACAGGAAGATTTAGTAATTCCGGAATTTTTTATGATGAATATAATGGTAGTCATGGAGCATTAGTATCATTAAAGAATTCTGGCGTTGTTACAGATTATAATGAAACCAATTCTTGGGATGCATATAATCTGAGCTATATAATCAAACCTTGGTATAATGTGCAAGAAGGCGTCATCGTATCCAACGCTCTAAATCAAGTTAGTCAAGTATACTACAATGTAGTGGATATATATACAGATGAAACGTCACTTATAACAGCTGGAACTTATGATGCAAATTTAGATGAGTTCATACCAAATAGTGATGCCATAGGATTATCTACCTTATATGCATTAATGTCAGATGTCGTTACAGGTACATCTTCTTATGTTGAAATTCCTATTGACGGAGTAATCTCATTAGTTACACAAAATCAATTACCGACTATGCAAAGTTTAAAGCAGAATGCAGAAAGAGATTTTGCTATATTTCCAAATCCATCTATTGCAGATATCAGTCTACAAATTCCAAAAGACATAACTGGCAATATCAATGTTACCATTGTAAATCAATTAGGACAAAGTATCGAACAGTACACCGCGGAAGTAGAAGGTGGAGAGACCATTAGATTACTAAATGACCATACCCTACCCATTGGAAGTTACATTATTACGGTATCTAATTCCAAAGAAATAATTTATCAAGAAAAAATAATTAGAAAATAATTAAATATTCAAGTAGTAGATTTTGGGGTAATTCTTGGCAAAAGGAATTACCCTAATTCTATTATATTCAATTGTTCAATTAAAAAAAACAACTCTATGGCTTAACAAATACTTCGGATTACAAGACAATATTCAACGTCTCGGTTACCTTAAATATTTAGGATGCATATTCCAAAACTAACATTAAATTAAATGCTCTACAGAGATTCAATCTGAGAAGGAATAATGATATGTGATATGTACATCAAAAAATAAATTGACTAGTCGCAAACATCATCATTGTCTTGGATTTCTATAAACGTTTCACATGAATCCACTAAAAATCCATCATCTGAAATAAAATACATAGTGATACTCGCAAGCCCTACATCATCACAATCAAATGTCATTGTAGAAGTAAGTCCATCTGGCGTATAACTTACTGTAAACTCATCTCCACAATTGAGTTGTGTCGCTTCATCAAAAAAAACAGCTGACACTTCTACTTCTCCTGTTCCTGCATCAATTTGATCTATCACATTAAAACATACTATATCAAAACCTTGACCGCAACATGCTAGTGGATCGATTCCCTCCACCTCAATATAATTAGATTCTGTCCCAGTGAGTGTCATGGCTACAATATCTGCATCATTTCCATTGTCACTCTCATCTAATACTGTGGTGATCGCTGTATTATCACCATTAGGAATCCCTTCATTAAAACTATAATGAAGATCCAATAGATTATTATTCTCGTATATACCACATTCATATTCTAGTAGCACACTGGATAAATCCAAGGCAGTATTATAAATTCTAAAATCAGCCAATGATCCTTGGTAGTGTGCAATATTACTAAAAGAAAATCTACCTATATGAAATCCACCAGTTAAAGCAAGGTTTCCATTAGTAGAACTAAACACCACTTCACCGTCGACATAAAAATCAATGTCTGCACCTTCATTCCTCACAATGACATGATGCCAAATATCATCATTATATGCATTATCACTGGTACGAGTTTGTGTATCATCATATGCCCAAAATTTATTTGAGCCAATTTCTAATCTATTCGTTGCATTATCCATATTAAATATTCTGCCTTCAAATGAAGTTTGGTTAGCCGAAGTTTTGAACCAAAAGGTCATGGTGAAATTACTAGAAAAAGCAAAATCTGAATTGTACAAATGGTCGGAAGAAGATGTGAAATTCATTCCAACTCTATCAGAACAACCATCTGGTGCGATCTCAATATTTGATCCCATAGCAGCTTGTGCCAATAGATCATCTACTTGCACTATGGGAGCTGCTAAGACAATGTCCGCATTAGGATTTGAAATTCCGAATAAGTTAATTTGATCCTTAGCATAATACGTTCCATTCTCGACCGTTGCCAAATCAATATCAACTACGTTTTCACAACACACTCCTTTACCCGAAGAACAAAAATCATCCCAGTCATCTACAAATGAATTGCCATCGCTGACAGTTGCATTAGATAAGTTGACCATACTACATCTTGCGTTCAAATAATTTTCAAAACAACCAGTCAAATTATTATTAGATATATCCAAAAACATATCTGGATCAGCGAACTGGATTTCAGATGGAATTTCTCCTGTAAGCATATTGTCATTAAGAATTATGGTATCCTTAGCGGTTGAAAATAAGCAAGCAGGTATAGTTCCTGTCAGTTGATTTTGGCTCAAGTCAATATGCTGTAAATCCGGCAGATCACAAAAGTGATTAGATGAGCTAGAATTGGTGTCATTAGCATATTCGCCTATCAAACCATTATTAGATAGATCTATCTTGATAA
This sequence comes from uncultured Saprospiraceae bacterium, assembly GCA_937927575.1. Classification (GTDB taxonomy): domain Bacteria; phylum Bacteroidota; class Bacteroidia; order Chitinophagales; family Saprospiraceae; genus UBA1994. The sequence goes on from CALBEE010000108.1 coordinate 17,821, forward strand.
TCTTACCTATACCATCGCATGTTAAGCCAAACCAAGGAGTACCACTCGTCATGCCGCAAGGATCACAATCAGAAAGCCAACCTGTATTATCAGTCCAAACATCACCATCTGTAAGTTCATAAAATTCTTCCAAAACCGAAATCTGTGGGTCGTTAACATGATACGTAGTAGGTCCATGAATCCAATCTTCTTGGCTCGGATAAAAATCAATGTAAAAGTTATAATTAGCATCTATCAAATCATTGTTACTTACCACAAAATCAAATGAGCCAGTATTTGCTACATTGGTATAAGATTGTATGTTTATTAAATTATCGCGATCCGCAAGTAAAACCCTCAATAACTCATCAGGACAAGTCGCTGTCCAGTTTATAGTAATAGTTTGACCTTCTAAATTACAGTCTGGCATTTCATAACTAATCGATGAAATCTCGCATTGCGCACAAACTGAAAATTGGAAACTTAAAAAACACAAAAGGGAAAATAGTAAACGCATAATTTTAGATTGGATACATAAATATTCTATCAGTAAAATATCGAGAATTATTAGTCGCGTTGGTATCCTGGATTGAAATAATGACCAACGGCTAAATTCCTTGATGAACGGTATCCGAAACCATGTATTTTCGAGCTAAAACATCTTGATGCTCTGATCAAATTAAGCTTCTATTATTTAACTACATTTACATCTTAATACGAACAACGAAATATGAATATTAAATCATTTTACACAGTCCACTTCTTTATCGGAATTATGCTGCTTTTAACTGCTTGCGGAAAAGACGAACCAGAAACACAAGAGGAAGTAGATAGTAGTGGCCTTGAAATTACGATCCATTCACCAAGTGATAATAGTACATTTAGTATGGGAGATACCATAATACTGTCCTATACGGTTATAGATAATGAGCAGATTATTACCATAGCTTGGGATACTCAAAGCGCATTCGGCACTGGTTCGGTACAGGGCTCTGAGTTTCTGGGAACAGTGACAGAATATTCTGGTGATTTTTTGATCGTGGCTGATGCTGCTCCTGGCGCATATACAATTAGTATTAATGCTACTGATAAAGGATTTGAAAATGTAAAGACTGAATCTATCAATGTGACGATACAATAGAATTTCAATTAGGACTGATAGGAACAGCACATTCTAACTCTCCAATATGTATAGCACATCAGTCACTTGGCATCTCATCTTTTAAATCATCAATCCTTACTATTCTTTAAATCTACCTACCTATTTTACTGTAAAATAAAATAACTCTGGATCACCTTCATCTAATCAAATTAATTCGCCAGCAAAGGTGAATCCAGCTTTACTCAAGGCCTTTTGCATTATCAAATTAGAACGATTTGTAGATGTAAATACTTTTTTGGTAAGAGATTTTTCGCAGATAAGATCCAAGGTATGCACGCCTATACCCTTCCCTCGATATGCTTCTTCTATGACTAAAAGTTCTATCCATCCCTGATCAAAAAATCCATAATCGAAGATGACAAATCCTACAGGTATATTACTAGCTAGTATTATTGAACAATGATGATCTAGTACCGCTTTGTTAATCTTTGCTTCTCTATCTTGATTCACATGTTCCTCCTCATTTAATCTTCTATCAAAGCCAACTACTAAAGCTATATCATTGACATTAGCATTTCTCAAACTTATCATCTTCTCGGTAAACAACATCCAGCTACAATGTTTTCATTATAATACTAAAGAGATGGGTGACATCTATTTCGATTCACTATACTTAGCATTCAATAACTTCAGTCCATTTATATTTCTTTCCAATACGACTTTAACATCTTCTGTTTTCACATGTCCCAAAATGCCCCATGGACCATCGTAGCCTAGTTCCTTTAAATATTTAATCATTTCGTATTCATGATCTCCTTTGCCAATATCTAATATTTTTGGACCATCTTTTTTAACACCATTCAGATTGACATATGACAAATAAGGAAGAAGGAGTTTAAAATTATTTCTATATTCATCAACATCATTATGAGCATGATGAAAATTATATACGATAGAGATATTTTCTTGGTCTATAGCTTTAATGATTTCAATTTGATTGTGAGGATTGCCAAACCATCCAGTATGATTATATAATGCCACATTACATCCTAAGTCTTCAGCTCTTGAATTGACATATGCTATCATTTCTACCGCCACCTTGGTCGCTTCTTTATCGTCAAGATTTTCAAAAAAATTATTATTAAAGCTGACCCATATAGCTGGCTTTTGTTCTACATCCTTTAAGTGAGTTAACAGTTGTTCATTAGATTCACTTAGATGACCTACACTATCTTTCTTAGCATTCAACCAGACAAAAACAGAAGTGATTTCGATATCATTATCCTTAGCTAATTTAAACTCTTCTTTCAACTGACCATATTCTCCTTTGCCTCTATTATATCCATATTTCTTCAGACCCATATCTTGAAGTAAGCTCATTCGTTGTTCTGGAGATCTCTCCGAAGAATCAAAGCCAATGATGCACCAAGCCGATACCTCATCAATATTAATTAATTCTTTATGCTCAGACTTGCAGGATGATAAGTAAATCAGTAATACAGATAAGGCCAATAATTGCGATAAAATCTTCATACTATAAAGATATTCATTTATAAGTATTTGACTTCATTTTAAATACCCATTATCCAGCTTGTTTCTACTAATTCAATGATCATTTACGATAAATTAATCTTGCCCAAGAGACAATACTGTAGTTATTACTTCTTAAAAGTGATATCTCATTCTTGCCTTTACTTGAAGAATAGCATTTCGTTCCTCTAAAGGGTTCTGACTTGATGATAAGGGATTAAAGTATTGATGATATACAGGCCCTAAGGATATCCACATTTGCTCTGAAATTGGATAATCGAGCATGGCGGCTAAGCGTCCTCCAATTCCCACCTTCGTATTAAAATATGCTTCTTGATCCTCTAGTCTAGAAAATTCAAATTCTCCAACTTGTACTTTTCCATTGGAGTTAAATAGCATATTGAAGATAGGGCCTCCTTCTACAGAAAAATGCCACTTATTTATGCTCACTCGCCTGCCTACAGATAGTCCAACGTCTGCGAAAGTATACCTTATCTCACCTAAGCTGAAAAAGTCTGTTTTAGAGACTTGAACACCTTGAGTGGCATTTACTGATAAGCTACTAATATCACGGCGCCAAAAGTCAAACTTATTTTTAGTTTGATTAAGATCAAGTCCAATAGTTGCATACCATAGGTTATCAAATTGATATCCTAATTGAAATGATGTAGACCATGAATACCAGCTACTTTCTGTATTTAGCCTAAAGCTTTCCTGCTCAGGATCTATCAATACCGGATCACTTAGATTTCTTCCGATTCCTCCTCCCAATTCTACAAACCAAGATTTAGCGAGTAAAGAATTGTTTTGAGATTTTAAATTGGAGATATCAATCCAACTTTTATTTGGGTCAAGTAAAGGCAAGTCAGTTTCAAAGGGTATTCGCATCCAATTCAATTTTTGTAAGGCAGTTACATCTATGATGGGCCTTTCTTCTGATACCGTTTCAGTTGATGGGCTCATCATTTCTGACACGAAAACATCTTCATTAGCAATGATTTCTCTTTGATCAGAGTGAGCTGGACTTGAACTTAGGCTATTATTGATCTTTGAGCTTGTGTTTGTATTTGAGCTTTCGCTAGTGTACGTTTTCGCGTTTGTATTCTTGCTTGTGTTTGTACTTGCTTTTATATTTGTATTAGGATTTACTTTTGCATTTGTACTAGTATTTGGATTTGCCTTTGTTTCAAATGACTTATCCGCGTTAGATGTATTCAAATGATTTTCGTTCCGTTCTTGTCTTTTAAATGAGTTAAGATTTTCATCATTTACTTCCTCGCCTTGATGCTCATCTATAACAGATGATACCGTTTCGGAAATATTGCTGTTCTTTTCTTTTTCTAATGAATTAAAAAATTCTGAGTTATTATCACTCTTTGCTTGTTCGATATCATTTGCGGTATTTGTATCTTCTACTTTTCTGTTAAAAGCATTTAAGGTACTTTCCTTCTGATAATCACCGTAGATGGTTTCTTTTGCAGCTAAAGGAATTTCTTGGTCTTGCTTCCCCTTAAAATTGATCAAAAATATGGCTCCTATCAATAATATTCCAAATATCCATAGCATAGGAAATAAACGTCTCTTACCCTTATCCTCATCTAGAACTTGTTCTATCTCATCCCATACTATTGGCGGTGGTACGGGTTCGTATTTATCTGCTAATTCCCTAAGGTAGCGTTCGTTATTATGTAAGTCTTTACTCATGAATTTTGAACTTTAAATTGGAAGTTTACCATAATGAATTGTGATAAGTGATTGCATGCGTCTCCTTGCTTTGTGTAATTGACTTCGAGATGTTCCTACTGAAATGCCACATTCTATTGCAATTTCTTCATGAGACATCTCATCAAAGATGGCTAGATTAAAAACTGTCCTGTAACCTTCTGGCAACAAGTCTATTAATTTGAGTAGGTCTGCATAGCCCACATGGCGATCCTTCAATTCGTAATCTTCAACATATGCCTCTTCAATATCGGGTTGATTCTCTATGGGATCAAATTTAAGTTTGCTTGCCGACCTGATGTGATCAAGACATGTTCTGATCGTCAATGTCTTGATCCACCCAGGAAGGCTTTCTTCAGATTTTACCTGATCGAGATTACTAAAGATTTTGAGGAAGCTTTTTTGAAGGCAGTCAGCAGCATCAAATTGGTTAGAAAGATAACGCAGGCAGACACCATAGGCCATTGGACTATATTGGTCATAGAGTGTCTTCTGAGCTACTCTATCCAGATCCATACACTGTTTAATCAGTTTGTTTCCTTTCAATTCTTCCATCAAAAAATGGTGTATCTAGCTTAGTTTTAAATTACTTTACATGAATGATTCATGACTAATAAATCTAATATTTTTTCTCTCGATTACATGACTCGAACTCTTGGATATCCAACGATTAGAATTCTTCACCGACTGTTGCTTCACTACAATTTTCATGGTATGGAGAGTTAGCATTAAAATCTGGATCCAAGTCTTCACCAGCGATTCTTCCTTCAAAGTCATCTTCAAAGACAATCGTTTCATTTCCTGAATCGGATGAGTAGACCACTATATTATCAATATCATACAGTCCATCACTTGTTAGGCTATTCGCATTGTACTTCCATTGGAAATTCAATGCACCATTGACTGTGGCTGCTAAGTGGTCATTAACATCTCCAGGACCTCCATTAGTAGTACTGATGGCATCAACGATTACCGATTGACCAGCTATGGTTACCGAGTATCTCGGCACTGCTACACCATTTCCAGTCCAACTGATCTCTACTGGTACCCATACATCCGCTACTCCCATTGGAAAATTAGCAGCAGCGTCTGTAGCATCTGAAGCTCCTTCTCTAAATTCATGAGGTGCATCATCTTTAATTCTTATTTCTGTGATAGACATATCACCTGTAGTAGCCGTTCCTGCTACATTGATAAATGCATCTGCAATCGTCATCTCTTGACCTTCTGATACTCTATAGATATAACTCAGTCTTCCTGTTAAGATTGGCTGATCTAAAAGAAGTCGAAGCTCACCGGCGTCAAAGTCTTTGGTATCAGTGACTCTTGCAAATTTGTTAGAAATTCCTCCAACATCGATGGTTTGTGTAACCGTAGCTACTTCTCCATCCGCTGCTGTGATTGTCAATTTAATATCTTGAAAGCCCGTAGTCGAAAAGGTATGACTTGGACTCTCTTCAGTAGAAGTACCATCTCCACCAAAGTCCCATGAAGAAGAAAATGAAGTTTCCGCTATTCCACTTACTGCGGATGTATTCGTGAAGTAATATTTCTTATCATTGTTTTCGTCTTGATTTACTCTAAATGTAGCTACGGGTTTGGATGGAAAGTCATCCGTATCGACAATGATCTTTCCTAAGTCTATATCTTGATCAAAAGGTCCAACAAATTCTTGATAGACGATTGCCTTACAATTCCGTTCATCAAATCGAATAGTCAATTGAAGTGTAGTTCCTTCTTCTACTCTACCCGAAAAACTTCCATCAGCATTAGCAGAACCTCTCCCACCTTTACCTTCGTCGTTGAGAAATGTAACATAGAATTTACTGAAACCACCGTTACTTTGAACAATCTGACCTGTAACTATTACTGAAGGCAAATTCACATCATAATTCCAGCAGCTAAAATGGGAAACTTCTCCTACCCATCGATTACCTTCTCGAGTAGCTTCACCGCCTTCACGCCATACTCCAGTATCATAGTCATACCACCACATCTTTATCGTCTCAGGTGCATCGGACAATAGATCTTCAGGAATTTCATATGTCATACTTGCCGTCATTCCATCAGCGACATTGAGTTTTCGGCCATCGGTTGCATACATTTCCACGAATACCATTCCATAAGAATGAAGTATTTCTAACTCATCATTTTCATTGATAGAAGTTAAGTCACCAGGCATAGAAAGCTCATCTGTACCTATATGCTTTATAAAGACTTCCACATCACCTGTATACAGCTCACCTGTTGATTCATCTTTGACAGAATTTTGAGGAAAATCAATACTTACAAGATCGTTTTCCACTGATCCATTCCCTCCGGAAAAACTCAAAGGCGTTCCTAGAGGAACAAGTGTAGTTCTATGAAATATGGTTCCTGTATTCGAAGTCCTAAAGGTACGCGATCCGGAGAAGTAACCTGATTTTGTCACTTGCAGAAAGGCATGATCGCTACTCGCTTGTACATCTTCTAAAATATAATAACCCGTGTCGTCAGATATAGCTTCTACGGTGTTATATGCAACTAAAGCATCCGCTACAGGATTGCCTTCTGGATCAGTTACATATCCAGTGAGGTCTACACTAGAGAATGTTTCTGTGTTATTAGAAGGGATAAAACCACTTTCGTCTTTGCGACAACCTACAATGGCTATCGATATACATAATAATAAGAATAATACTTTTGATAATTTCATAATTGCTAATTGTTAAAATACGAAGATTAATTTTGAAGTGTCTACTGGAAAGACGAGCGATGGTCTATATCGTTGCCTGAAAAAATCAAAAAAGTTGAAATTTATTTTGCCCTGGTGGTAAATATGGGTCTGAGTGCCGAGTTGGGAATGTGTTGTAGGAGCTATGTTTACAATCTGATAGGTGCTGAGATAGTGGGATGTACGTTTTATCAGTTTGTTATAAAAGTCTAGATGCTAGAATCTACTTTTATTGCACTTGTCCTTAAAGTATTAGCTTGAGTTTTAGGCCTGATTAATCTTTCGTAAAGATTGTCATCGCGTGTGATCCAATATCCAATATTGCTTGACATTATATTTCTACTGTACTGAAAATTATCTTCAGTCAGATGACTATTTAGTTATGCTTTGTAGAAAATGTTTTTAGCTGACTTTCTATTTTTATTTGTCTAGATTTCTCCTTCAAAGTTTGAGTAGATTACATTTAACGGACTGACAACTCAGCGTCGAAGATGGCTATATCCGTAAATAATTAGCAATTATTTAGATTTTATCATTTCTGATTTTTTATCATAAAAATAGTTAACAATTTCGCCAGAATTTATTAGAGTGATTGCTTGATTAATTACGCGCAATGGAACCACAAACCATTCTCTGGGAGTATGTCTTTTACCTTTTTCATCATATATATCTATGTCAAGGCAAACATGGCCGAAGAAATTATGGATGAGTTGCTCAAATTTATGAGTGTTCATATTATAGCTTTTCCAAACCGCTACGGATTCTACCTCAGACATCAAATAAGTGGGTTCTTTACTTGCATTCTTTATTCTCTGGCCAATGTCCGTAGTACTGTATCCAATCTTATATAGGTTGTGAATATTAGCTATTTCAGGCTTGACACTCTTAGACTTGAGTACATAGATATGTCCGGATTCTTTATCCTTCTCTGTAATGTTATGTATATTGTCTAAGAACTTATCCACATGTTCTGTGATCCGCCTTCCGTTCTTGTAGAGTTCTGCAGAGAGAGACCTTAAAAGAAGGTCTGATTCGGTGCCATTCTCAAAGATTACTCTTAGTCTAGCATTCATCTTCTTGTTCTTATCCAACTCTCGCACTCCTATGTCTGCTACATAGAGAACTACCCCTTTAAGCACAAAGAAATATCCTTTATCTATTTGCTGTTCGTTTTTGAAAGCTGTGATTTCTCTATTGCGATTGCGAAGATCATCTTGACACTTGACAAATAAATGTTCAAATTGATCAAAGTCTTTGCATGGTTTTCTCTTGGCAATATAGTCAGGCATCTCAGTCTCCTTGGGTATATGCTTAAAATCAAATAAACCCAATCCATCATCATCCAATATGTCTAATGAATCATCAGAAAATATATCATCTATACTATTGATCTCTACTTGAGTAGGCACTAACAAATCATAACGATCATAGGGTTCTAAAGCCATCATCTTATTTCCATCTTCTCTGAGACTTTTTAATCTAGAGTATAACTTATATTCGCCTATGTCCTTATTAGATGGTTCTGGCTCTCTATTGTGTTGCTCATAAAATGAATTGATTTCCTCAAACGATGACAATAGCCTATCATCGGCATTTTTGACAACTGCTTTTGCCTTAACATTAAGTATACCCTCAGGGTCATCATTAAATATATCGTCTAGTATTTTATTCTTGTCCATCTCGTTGTTGTTTCTTCGCTTTCTCTGCTTTGAGATAGATAATACATTCTGCCATTCTCTTGATGAGGGGATCTGGAGAATTTATGTTAGGTTCTTTGCCATGTAGTTTTTTGTACTCTTTTATTTTAGGCCATAGCACTTTTGCTTCTTCAAAATCCATCGTGATACGAGTCGCCTCTATAGTATCTTGTATCACTTTTAGTACTTTGGTAGTCACAGATTTAGATAGTACTTCAAACGCTTTTTGAAAAGGATTCACTCTATCTATAAGATCTATATGAATGTCATCCACGTTGACAAACTTGCCTGCCATACGGATAAATCTCTGATCGCCTGTTTCCTTTATTTCACCATTCTTGATTACCGAATCCACAACTACATGTTGTCTTATCTCTTCTATTTGTTCATCTGTAAGATCAGGATATTTTACTCTTATTATTTTCGGAATGAGTACTTTGTTGATTACCTCAGGATCTACATTGCCAGGCATAGCCTTGAGCATGGTATCGTCTTGTAGAATAGTCGCTTTGAGGTCATTGAGATCAGACTCTATTATATCCCTCACCCTTTTAGAAGAGGGTTCTTTGAAGCCACCAATATTGATCGTACCAGGCGCAGGTTTTTCTTGCCCTTCTACTTTGGTTTTAAATTTGAAATTTGGTGCTAAGACTTGTTCCATCAGCAAGGATGCTGTAATGGCTTTGAGCATATTATTGACCGATAGTTTTACCATATCATCTGCTGCATCTGGCTGTGCGATCAGATTGGTAAACTGTGCATGTGTCTTGTTATCACTATCTCTTGTGGCCCTTCCTATGATTTGTATTATTTCTGTCAGCGAACCTCTATAACCTACTGTAAGTGCATGCTCACAATAAGGCCAGTCAAATCCTTCCTTAGCCATACCTAGAGCGATAATAATATCTATATCATCTAAGTCATTCGCTTCTCGGAGGTAGTTTACGATCTTGTCTCTATCCCTAGGAGTATCTTCTACTAAGTCGGCAATCTTGAGCATTTTGCCATCACCATGTCGTTTTACATGTAATACTCCTGTATCAGCATCTTGACGATCTACAGTACCAATAGCATCTATGATAAAATTTACCTCATTGTGTTTGTCCTTAGTACTTTCTCCAGAATTGACATTAGGTATATGTAGAATGGTTTTGAGATTGGTATCTAATACTTCTAAGATAGCTGAAGTGTATTTACCTTGATAAAAATGATAGCCTATTCCTAGTGACTTGAGATAATCATATCCATTGAGCTGTTCATAATAATTGTACGTGACCTTAGTAAACAATGTCTCTTGTTCCGGTAACAAAACGGGTACACTATCCCCTCTAAAGTATGAACCTGTCATAGCAATAATATGAGCGGTAGACTTGGCCATGATGGAGGATAATATCTCGCCTAATCTATTGTCAGCATCTGCAGACACGTGATGAAATTCATCAATAGCCAACAGTGTATGATTGAATACACTCTCCTCTAATGTGTCACAAGCAAATCGTAGTGTCGCATGTGTACAGATAAGTATCTGTTGGTCGTTGGCCATAAAATTATGAAAGGCTTCCACCTTACTCTTACTGCCATCGCTACCTGGAGTACAAAGATTATATTTATCATCTGGTGCCCAATCCGTGAAGAAACCATATGATGTCAAATCTGTCTTGGCAAATGAACTGCCTATAGATCGCTCTGGAACAGCAACTATCACTTTCTTGATTCCTTGATTTTTGAGCTTATCTAATCCCAAAAACATCAATGCCCTAGACTTACCAGAAGCTGGAGGTGCTTTGAGCAAGAGGTACTGAGCATCTCGAGCTTCGTAGGCTCTAGCTTGCATATCTCTCATACCTAGTGAATTAGTACTCTTGCTTTCTCCTGTTTGATTGTATTCTACATGTACTATATCTGGCATTTTATTTTTGTTTTATTTTTGAAAATAAAAGAACTAAAAATAAACTATCGAACCCTTGGCAACTGACATACAGTTAGTTATGTGTTTTTAATGCGTTTTGTTCCTCATTTTATTTTCGATTTATTTTTTTTAGACATTGGTCTTTTTCATCTGTCTTATTAGATACAATGTCTGTCTAACTTGTCTATATATACGTCTAATGCGATTTTTTTGATAGTTGATTATTTGCCTTACTCTACTGATTAAGTGTTATTTACATATATTTTTTATCCTTATATTACCAAAACATTCGTCTTACGATATTTAATTTAGTTGTTTTAGACGATTACATTTCAACTAATAATCAAAAGTATATTTTATGTCTATTGAAAAAATACCGCAATCAATAAATCAAGTTAATTTGCTTTAAATCAACAGTATACATATATAAATTATACGTATTTGTCTAAATCACTTGTCTAAAAGTGGTTGGCTAGACGAATTAGACAATTTCCAAAGTCGTCCTTCCAACCATATTTTCCCTTCTTTTCTAAGTGATTGTAGCACATTTTTAATTTTTGTTTTTTTCTGATCCCTGTTTAATACTTCTGGAAGTTTGGCCAATAAAACTCGCTCAAAATCTTGCCGTTCTCCTTCTCCAAACTTTTCAAGATATTCTATTATTATTTTTTTGCAATATTCATTGTCAATTCCTCTTTGTTTTATGTATTTATCTTGCTCTCCTATAGCTAGGGCTACTTCTGAAGATATATGATAGTTAGGTCTTCTTCCTTCTATCCATTTGTTTTTCTTCAAGTATGCAGCCTCGTTCTTAGTAAGTGATTTTTTCTTAGCTACCTTATCCAATACGATAATATCATGGAGAGATAACTCTGGAATCATTACCAACTTTCGAGCATAATTGAGATCTAGCACCTTACCCGTAATTGTTACTACTACTTTGTGATCAGAAGTATCATAATCAGGAAGAGGAAAAAACTTATCCTTCTG
>CALBEE010000109.1 GCA_937927575.1 uncultured Saprospiraceae bacterium
CTACGTGTTCTCTATGGATCATAAGATTATCGCAAGACAATTCTTGATTACAGGAATCGTTTGGGCGATTATTGGCGCAGCAATGTCTATTGTATTCAGACTCCAATTAGGATTCCCTGAAGAAAGTATGGCATGGCTAAAGCCTGTACTAGGTAAATGGATTACATTAAATGATGGAGTAGGAACATTAGCTCCAGAATTTTACTACGCCTTGGTAACAATGCATGGTACCATATTGGTATTCTTTGTATTGACTGCCGGATTAAGTGGTACATTCAGTAATCTATTGATTCCGTTGCAATTAGGAGCAAGGGATATGGCCTCGCCATTCCTAAATATGTTATCATATTGGTTCTTCTTCTTCTCTGGAATCGTAATGATGTACTCTCTATTCTTAAATACAGGACCATTCTCAGGTGGATGGACGGCATATCCTCCGCTGAGTGCATTACCAGCGGCATCTACTGGATCAGGAGCAGGTATGACCTTATGGTTAGTAAGTTTGACACTCTTTGTAGTATCAGTACTTCTGGGTGGTATCAACTATGTAACTACGGTGCTTAATTTAAGAACAAAAGGAATGTCTATGTGGAGAATGCCATTGACTATATGGGCGTTTTTCGTAACTGCTATATTGGGTATATTATCATTCCCTGTATTAGTTTCAGGTTTCTTCATGTTGATGATGGATAGAGGTTTAGGTACGTCATTCTTCCTCAACGAAATATTCATAGAAGGTCAGGCGCTAGAGCGTATCGGTGGTACACCAGTATTATATCAGCACCTTTTCTGGTTCTTAGGTCACCCTGAGGTATATATCATTATACTTCCTGCGATGGGACTATCATCAGAAGTACTTTCTGTACATGCACGTAAGCCTATTTTCGGATATAGAGCCATGGTATATTCTATCCTGGCGATTGGATTCCTCTCATTTATAGTATGGGCACACCACATGTTTATGTCTGGTGTAAATCCTTTCATCTCTAATTTCTTCGTAGTCTTTACATTGATCATTGCAGTTCCATCTGCGGTGAAAGTATTTAATTGGATTACAACTTTATATGGAGCCAACATAAGATTGAATTCTCCTATGCTTTTCGCGATTGGATTCGTTTCTATGTTTATCTCTGGAGGTCTAACGGGAATATTCTTAGGTAACTCTACTATCGATATCCAAATGCACGATACATATTTCGTAGTGGCGCACTTCCACATTGTAATGGGAGTATCTGCTTTCTTTGGTATGTTCGCTGGTATTTATCATTGGTATCCTAAGATGTTTGGTAGATTCATGAATGAAACTTTAGGTAAGCTACACTTCTGGGGAACCATGATCGGTGCGTATGCTATTTTCTGGCCTATGCATTATATCGGTATGGCGGGCGTGCCAAGAAGATATTATAGTTTCGAATCGTTTGATGCCTTCAAGCATTTCGCAGATATGAATAAGTTTATAACTATTGCGGCTATCGTAGTATTCCTAATTCAATTGGTATTCGTAATCAACTTCTTCTATTCAATTTGGAGAGGTAAGAAAATGACTACTCAGAATCCTTGGGGTGCAAATACTCTAGAGTGGACTACTCCAATCGAGCCTATACATGGTAACTGGCCAGGTAAGATCCCAACAGTACACAGATGGGCTTATGATTATAATAAAGATGAAAGAGAATTCATACCACAAGTCGTTCCTTTAGCGGAAGGTGAGGTGGGTGATCACTAATATAAAATCACGTTACTAACACAGATAGTACTGGTGAATAACACAAACAATACATATACAGAAGTTGCAGACATCAAGGTGTATACCAAGATGAATGACTATACTATGTTGGTCAAGCTCAAGCTTAATCTGTTTGTGGTATTTAGTTCTGTATTAGCCTATTTTATTATTGCTGGTTCTGCGATCAATTGGTTTCATGTAGTTTTATTAGCGGTTGGAGGTTTTTTGATTACTTCTGCAGCTAATACGCTTAATCAAGTTTTAGAGAAAGACTATGATAAGCTAATGACAAGAACTGCAGAAAGACCACTCGCAGCTGGACGTATGAAAGTATCAGAGGCTGTAATATTTGCAGGTGTTACCACGATCATCGGATTCGTACTATTAGCAATGATCAATCCTTTGGTAGTGTTATTATCTACATTATCATTGGTGAGCTATGCATTTTTGTATACTCCGTTGAAAAGACATTCGACTTTAGCAGTCGCTGTCGGAGCGATACCTGGAGCATTACCTGTAATGATTGGAGGTGTGGCAGCAGAAGGGCATTTGACCTTAGCTATTTCATGCATTTTCTTCATTCAGTTTTTATGGCAGTTCCCACATTTTTGGGCTATTGCTTATTTGGCTTTCGAAGACTACCATGGAGCCGGATATAAATTATTACCAGTAAACGCTAATGACGAAATAGATCCTAAGTTAGGATTACATGCTTCATTGTATGCTTTGTTGATCATCCCATTTGTGGTGATGCTATACATATCAGGTGATGCATCATTATTTGCAACTATTGTATCAGGGCTAATGGCTTTGATATACTTATATATGTCTGTAAAGTTTTATCTCACTACAGAACGAAAAACAGCTTTAGGACTGATGTTCAGTTCCTTCATTTTTTTACCAGTAGTACTCATCTCATATTGGGTGCTTTAATATTAAATGACAATGGAAGCCATAGTGAATAATAATCAAGACATAGTACGTAATAGGATCAATCCACATAAGTTTGCTCTTTGGGCAGGTATGGCAAGTATCTTAATGATGTTTATGGGATGGACTAGTGCATATATTATTAAGCAGGCTGGAGGTAACTGGATCGATTATCGGATTCCAGATATTTTCTTTCTGAGTACAGGTATCATTATACTTAGTAGTATCACATTACATACTTCTTACAGATCTTTTTTGAATGGAAAAGAAGGTCTTTACAAGTCCTTACTAGTATTTACTGGTATACTTGGAGTAGTGTTCGTATTTACTCAGTATTTTGGTTGGTCGCATATGTTCAATATAGGAATAGATCTTAAGGCTAACCCTTCTGGTTCTTTTTTCTATTTGATCACTGCGGCGCATGCTTTGCACGTATTAGCGGGTGTAGCAGCTATTGTAGTAGCATGCTTTCATGCTTTTGCGTTAAAATATAAGGTTACAGAAAAACGAAAAAATAGATTTGAACTAGTATTACATTATTGGCACTTTGTAGATATCCTTTGGGTATATCTATTAGCTTTTTTGATACTTAGTAAATAAATAGAAATTGACTGGACAGAGTATAGTGGTATTACTAAATCTCTGTTAATGAAAATTGCAATACAGAATAATATTTAGACAATGGCAACAGATACAACAGGACACGTAGAAGTCGATAGCGGAACTTGGGACGGTGGTAACGAACCGTTTAAGGCCAGCTATGGTAAGTTAATGATGTGGTATTTTTTACTCTCAGATGCATTTACATTTGCGGGTTTCCTTATAGCGTATGGCGCATTAAGAATCAGTATGCCTTCATGGCCAGTACCTGATTTTGTATTTAGTCTTCTACCTGGAGGAATAGAAAATATGCCTCTGATCTTCGTAACGATAATGACCTTCGTTCTTCTTTTTAGTTCTTATACTATGGTAAGAGCAGTACAAGAAGGACATCAAGAAAATCGTAAAGGAGTAGTCTTTTGGATGTTATTGACCGTTATAGGTGGTGCTGCATTCTTGGGTTGTCAAGCTTGGGAGTGGAATACATTAATCGCCAAAGAGCATATGACGATATCTACTAATCCTTTTGGTACACATACAGAAAGTGGTGTATATCTAGAAGG
>CALBEE010000110.1 GCA_937927575.1 uncultured Saprospiraceae bacterium
TGGTTTTCTTCTTAGAAGCTTTGACACGGACTTCCATATTTCTCACTTTGACGATCTGTAGTGATCTACCCGCAAACATAAATACATCACCAGGATTTAGAGCAGAGATAAATCTTTCTTCTACTCTTCCTATCCTGGTGCCTTTAAGATATTTGACTTCCATGGTCGTATCTCCCACTATAGTGCCAATCGACATTCTATGTCTAGCCGCTACTGATTTGTTTTGGATGTGATACCTTCCGTTTACTACGCCTACACGATTGTACTCGTCATATGCACCTAAGGCGATGCCACCATTATGAATAAAGGCAAGTACCCAATTCCACTCTTCGTTTGATATGGAGTCAAAGGCAAAAGTTTTTTTGATTTCAGAATATATTTGATCTGGTAAAAAACCATCCGAGAGACTCAAAGTAACTAGGTACTGTGCAAGCACATCAAAAGATCTTACGTAGGGTTTTCTACTCTCTATATTATTGTTTTTAATGGCCCTTCTCAAGGCAGCACTTTCGAGTAATTCTAGAGAATGTGTCGGTACAAAATAGATCACACTCTCCGCTCCAGGTTGATGGCCACTTCGTCCAGCTCTTTGCAGAAATCTAGCTACACCTTTGGGGCTACCTATTTGAATCACTGTTTCTACAGGTCTGAAATCTACACCCAAATCAAGACTAGAAGTACAAACCACCAATTGTAATTTACCTTCATGCAATGCTTCTTCTACCCATTCCCTTTGAGATCTATCCATAGCACTATGATGCATGGCCATGATGCCTGCAAAGTCTGGGTAGTACTCTAGTATAGTTTGATACCAACGTTCGCATTGACTCCTTGTATTGGTAAATACTAATGTGGTTTTGCTGCCAATGATGACATCTACTACTTTATCTAATAAATGTAATCCTAAGTGTCCAGCCCAAGGAAGTTTTTCGATCTCATCAGGTAAGATCGTTTCTATCTTTATTTTTTTTCTCAGATTAGATTTTACGATGGTCCAGTTCTTCTCCTCAGAATAATGTCCGAAAAGTATACTTGCGGCTTCTTCCATATTACCTAAAGTGGCGGAGATACCCCAAATTTTCATCTTAGGCTTTATGGCTTTGAGTCGCGATAAGGCTAACTCTAATTGTACACCTCTTTTAGATCCGACCAATTCATGCCATTCATCAGCGACAAGTACTTTTATATTTTTAAAGATGTCTTCATGATTTCGCTGCGCAATGAGTAGATGTAAACTTTCTGGAGTGGTGATGAGCAGTTCTGGGGGCTGCTTTTTTTGTTTAGCTCTATCGCTAGAAGAAGTGTCTCCTGTACGAATAGCAATGTCCCAATCAATACCTAGATCTGCCGCTGCACGCTGTGCCGAAGTCTGTATCTCTTTAGCTAATGCTTTTATTGGTGTAATCCATATCGCTTGTAATCCGTTACCCGTGGGTAAGTTTTCCTTACCATGATGTTGCGCTATAAACTCGACTAGTATCGGTACGATCAACGAATAGGTTTTTCCTGATCCTGTAGCAGCGTTTACAATTCCATTTTTACCTTGCCAATATCTTTTCCAAGTATCAGTTTGAAATTTGAAAGGTTTCCATCCTTGATCGGAAAACCATTGAGTAGCAATATGTAATTGTTGCGATCTTTTCAAACTAAAATAAGTATAGGTGTAAGTTTATGTTTAAGAATAAGTTTAATTCAAATTATAATCTATAAATTCCAAATTCCAAATTCCAAATTCCAACCCCCAAAATCTCTAAGTCTCTCCATCTCTCAATCTCTCAATCTCTCAATCTCTTCATCTCCCAGTCTCTCCATCTCCCAGTCCCTCAATCTCCCAGTCTCTCCATCTCCCAGTCTCTTCATCTCTAAGTCTCAAAATCATCCATACAGCTCAAGCATCTTTTTAAGATCGTTCAAAGTATTAGCTTCTTTAGCGGGCTTATCTCTCCTCCATCTCACCATTCTCGGAAAGCGAAGTGAAATACCAGATTTATGTCTTTTGGAAGCATTGATCCCTTCAAACGCAATTTCGAAAACTAATTCCGGATTGACGCTTCTTACAGGTCCAAATTTTTCTTTAGTATTTTTCCTGACCCATTTTGTAATCTCATTAAATTCTTTGTCTGTGAGTCCTGAGTATGCTTTGGTAAATGGTACTAGATTTTCTCCATCCCAGACTGCGAAGGTGTAGTCAGTAAACAAATTAGCTCTCCTTCCATGTCCAGATTGTGCGTAAAGCATTATGGCATCTATAGTCAAGGGATCAATTTTCCATTTCCACCAATCTCCTTTTTTACGTCCGATCTTATATTCAGAATCTAATCGCTTTATCATAAGCCCTTCACTCATTAAGGACCTTGATCTTGATCTTTCGACAGCGGCAGCATCCCAATTTTCAACAGCTACGCCTTCTGATAATTGGCAAATACCCTTGGTGTCATGATCTTTTAATAATTGTACTAATAATTTTCTTCTTTCTCTGAGTGGTAAATTTCTGATATCCTTTCCATCATGCTCTAATAAATCGTAGCACATTAATATTACTGGAGCAGATTGAAGAATTTTCTTCGTGATATTTTTTCTACCAATTCTTGTCTGCAATACATTAAAAGTAAGTGGCTTGCCATCCGCGAAAGGTAAAATTTCGCCATCGATCACTGTTCCATTTGGAAGGTCTAGCCCTAGCGAATGATACTCAGGAAACTTATCAGTCACTAGCTCTTCACCTCTTGACCACACAAATACTTGATTTTCTCTTATTATTACTTGTCCTCGTATGCCGTCCCACTTTCTTTCTAAGAGCCATTCTGATATCTCACCTAATTCTGAGGGTTCTGATTCGACAGAATAAGCTAAGTAAAATGGATACGGTTTTGAGATGTCATCCAAGGGATTTTCGCTTCTGATGAGTTCATCATATGTGATCGTATCAGGTGTCCAGTTGCCCATCAGTCTATGCGCCATAGCATTCTCTTCTTGACCTTCGTATTGGGCGATAGCGCGCATCATTAATTTCTGAGAAACACCAATTCTAAATCCTCCGGTAATGAGTTTGTTGAATACAAAACGTTCATTATAATCCATACCTGACCAAGCATCTAACACCACTGCTTTTTTGTAATCTTCATCTTTTTTATCTAGAGCTTTAATGATATTAATCCAATCGGTTAATCTCTTAGTATGCTGTTGAGTTTTTGCAGGTATCATCAAAGCAATCGTTTCGGCAAGATCACCGACTACATGATAACTTTCCTCAAAAAGCCACAGTGGTACGTTGGCAATTTCTGAAGCCCAAATTCTCAGTAAACTGGTTTTGACAGTTCGCTTTGGTCTACGGTGACTTAGGATAGCGATGGTCCAAAGTTTGTCATCATCATCCGCTTCATTAAGATATGAAACCAAGTGTTCCACTTTCTTCAAAGTCTTAGTAGTTTGATCCAACTGAGCAAATAATTGAGCAAATCTTTTCATACCTATTGGTTTGGAGTTGTACTATTATCAATAGATGGTATGTTCTCTCCTTCTAAGTTTTCACCTGTAAATTCTGTTTGTGCGGCTTCGGCTTGTAAGCCTTGTTCTTTGAGATACTGTGTATATACTTTGGTATAGCCATGTGTCACAATGACTCTTTCGGCCTCTGTTGCTTTAATGACCGTATTGAGATCTTTCCAATCTACATGATCCGAAAGTACGAAACCTCTTTCTGCAGCCCTTCTTCGTCTTGCTCCTCTAAGCGCCATCCATCCTGAAGCTATGCCAATCGAAATAGGTTTAAATTTTTTCATCCATGAGCTATTGAGAGCGCCCGGCGGAGCAAGTACAAGATTTGATTCAAAATCTTTGGATGGTATGTCTTTATGAATTCTATTGGTACTAGGCAAAGAAACTCCTTGTTGTCTTATGACTTCGTTGATATTTTCTACTGCGCTATGTGTATATATTTTTCCGATAGAATGATCTAGGCCATTTAATATTCTTTGTGCTTTACCTAATGAATAGCCGGTGATAAACGTCACTTTTCCAAGCGAGGCATTTGTACGCCACCAAGCATTAATATCAGCAAATATTTCTTGTTGAGGTTTCCAGTCATAAATAGGCAATCCAAAAGTAGATTCGGTAATAAATGTATGGCACTTGACGGATTCAAAAGCTTCTGAGATGCCATCATTTTCTAGCTTATAATCACCAGATGCCACCCATACTTCTCCTTTGTAGGCCACTCTTATCTGTGCAGATCCAATGATGTGACCTGCTGGGTGAAATGAGAAATCTACACCATTAATAGATATTTTTTTACCATAAGCTATAGTTTGAATATTGATCTTTCCCAGTCTATATTGGATCACAGGAGCAGCACTTTCGGTAGCTAGATACGATTTGTGTCCCCATCTTGAATGATCTGCGTGTCCATGTGTAATCAAGGCTTTATCTACGGGTCTCCATGGGTCGATGTATACATCCGCCTGCTCGCAGTAAATTCCTTTTGGGGTAAATCGAAGTAGATCGTTTTTTTGATGAACAGGCATTCAGTTTTAACAACAATTGGCAATGCTTGTTCTATGATTAGGCGAAATAATAAATATAGCAACCTAAGTAATCAAGAGCGCTATATCAGTATTATATAGATTAGTATTTTTAAGGACTTTAAATAGACTCAAATTTCGCTTTTTTTAACTTACATTTATTGGTAGGATATCTATATGTACTATGAGTTTAAAAACTAATATTCAATTATTATTCTTTGGCTTAATTGTATTGTCTACTATTATATTGTCTTGTAATAGAGCAAAAGTAGAGCTATCTGCTCAATCCGAGGATTTTGGAAATACAGAATTAGGAATACCGGAAGTGATAGATTTCAATTTTCATATTAAGCCTATACTTTCTGATAGATGCTTTGCTTGTCATGGTCCTGATAAAAATAAAATAGAAGCAGGCCTCTCATTTGTAGATTTTCAATCGGCTACGATGGCCTTAGGGGGAAATGCAGATCATTATGCGATTGTACCTAAAGATCTTGATAATAGTACATTGATTGAAAGAATCCATACTACTGAACCCGGATTAATGATGCCACCTCCTGAATCGAATCTGGCATTAAATGATTACGAAAAAGCAGTATTATCTAAATGGATAGAACAAGGAGCTAAATATAAAACGCATTGGTCTTTTTTACCAATTCAAGAAAGTATAATTCCTAGTGTAAAAGACTCTTCTCTGATTCATAATCCTATTGATAATTATATAGTTGCTAAGCTCAATGATTCGACATTACGTCCTTCCGAACTGGCCAAAAAAGAATATTTGATTAGACGCTTAGCGTTTAACCTTACGGGTTTGCCACCGACTATCAACGAAATAGAATCCTTTATAAACGATGACAGTGATAACGCTTATGAATCATTAGTAGATCATTATTTGTCTAAATCTGAATATGGCGAGCATATGGCATCTTATTGGATGGATCTTTCAAGATATGCCGATACACATGGATATCAAGATGATCTCGAGCGTGTGATGTGGCCATGGAGAGATTGGGTGATTAGTGCTTATAATCGTAATATGCCCTATGATGAATTTGTCTCTAATCAACTGGCAGGTGATATGATGCCCAATGCGACGAAGGAACAAATTATAGCTACAGCATTTAATAGAAATCATAGTATTACTCAAGAGGGTGGTGTCATACCGGAAGAGTACAGAACTGAATATGTTTCTGATCGAACATTGACTTTTGGAAAGGCGTTTTTAGGACTTTCGGTAGAATGCGCAAAATGCCATGATCATAAATATGATCCAATTTCTCAAAAGGAATACTATAGTCTATTTGCCTTTTTTAATAATGTTCCGGAAAAAGGTTTGATTGAAGAATACGGTGCAATACCAGAGCCTTATATTGAAATTACGAATGAGGAAATTCAATCTATACTTACGTTTGTGAATAATACAGATACTATAGAGAAAATACCTTTGATGGTGATGGAAGAAATGACAAAGCGTAGAGAGACTTTTATTTTGGATAGGGGATTATATGATCAACCGACAACAAAGGTTTTTCCAACTGTGCCAGCGGCAATATTGCCCATGAAAAATTACTCCAAAAATCGCTTAGGTTTAACGCAATGGTTGTTTGATGTTCAGAACCCTTTAACGGCTAGAGTAGCTGTAAATCGACTTTGGCAAATGTGTTTTGGGAAAGGTATAGTTTCTACATCTGATGATTTTGGTGCACAAGGATCATTACCAACGCACCCAGAATTATTGGATCATTTAGCGGCTAAATTTATGGCTGAAGATTGGGATGTCAAAAAGATGTTGAAATATATTCTCTCAAGTAGAACCTATCAGCAATCCTCTAAAATTACTCCACAAATGTTGGATATAGATTCTGAAAATCTACTCTATGCTCGTGCCCCTAGAATAAGATTGACAGCGGAAAATATTAGAGACAATGCCTTAGCATCGAGTGGTCTTTTGGTCAATACTATAGGCGGTCCTAGTGTAAAGCCCTATCAGCCGAAAGGCTTATGGAAAGAGAAGACAGGTGGTGGAGGTGGAAGTACCGCAGAGTATATTGAAGATAAAGGCGATAAGCAATTTCGAAGAAGTCTCTATACATTTTGGAAACGTACGGTACCGCCTCCGAGTATGATGACTTTTGATGCTGTAAGTAGAGACTTTTGTATGGTAAGTAGAGAAACTACAAGCACACCTTTGCAAGCCTTAGTGATGATGAATAATCCAGAGATAATCAGAGCCTCTCAGTATTTAGCCTTTCAAATCCTATCAAAAGAAGAAAAAATGGAAAGAAGAATACAGATAATGTTTAGAAAGGCAACTTCAAGATTACCTGAGGAAGAAGAATTAGATAATTTGATTGCATATTTAGAAGATCAAAAAAATCATTTTATTAATAATAAAGATGCTGTAGAAGAATATTTAAGCATAGGAAATATTAAGGTTGATGAGAATATTTCTAAAACTGAATTCGCTTCGTATGCTATGTTGGCTAATGTGATTTATAATCTTGACGAATCGCTAACTAGATCATGATGCATAAAGAAATAAAGGAAAGAAAACATGGGATGAATCGCAGAGTCTTTTTGGCTAAGTCTGCAATTGGAATTGGCTCTGCGGCGCTGATTTCAATGTTTGGTTGTGGTAGTGGAGAAAATCAAAAGGCTGGCGAAATGATGCGTAAAATTGGAGGGGCATTAGGGAATATGGATTTTGCACCTAGAGCCAAGAGAGTTATCTATCTTTTTCAAAGTGGTGGGCCTTCACAATTGGAGCTGTTTGATTATAAACCACTTTTGAATAAGAAGCGTGGAGAAGATCTTCCTGAGGAAATTAGAATGGGGCAAAGACTTACTGGCATGTCTTCCGGTCAAGAAAGTTTTCCTTTAGTGGGATCACCCTATACATTTGCTCAGCATGGACAATCAGGGACTTGGATGAGTGAATTGTTACCGTATACTTCCCAAATCGCGGATGACATTTGTGTAATAAAATCCTTGCATACCGAAGCAATTAATCATGATCCAGCTATTACATTTTTTCAGACAGGTTCGCAACAACCAGGAAGGCCAAGTATCGGCTCTTGGTTGAGCTATGGCTTAGGAAGTATGAATGATAATCTGCCTACATTTACGGTATTACTATCACGAGGAACCGGCAGAAAATTGAGTCAACCTTTGTATAATCGATTATGGGGGAATGGCTTTTTACATTCTCTTCATCAAGGGGTACAATTTCGTGCTGCTAAAGATCCAGTATTATATCTACAAGATCCAAAAGGAATGGATCGCAATGCAAGGCGAAAGATGATTGATCAAGTTGCGCAATTGAACCAAATTCAAGCTGAAGAATTTGGTGATCCTGAAATTACAAGTCGAATAGCACAGTATGAAATGGCGTATAAGATGCAGACTTCTGTTCCAGAAATAATGGATGTGAGTGACGAACCGGATTATATATATAAGATGTATGGAGCAGAGTCAATGCAGCCAGGCACCTACTCAGCTAATGCATTATTAGCACGGAGATTAGCAGAGAGAGGGGTCAGATTTATACAATTATATCATATGGGTTGGGATCATCATGACAGTCTTCCAGTAGCTGTAGCTAAGCAAGCTAAGGATGTGGATCAAGCTTCAGCGGCTCTAGTTATGGATCTTAAGCAAAGAGGCATGTTAGATGATACCTTAGTGATTTGGGGTGGAGAGTTTGGAAGAACCAATTACTCGCAAGGAGAATTGACTGCTAATAATTTTGGGAGAGACCACCATCCAAGATGTTTCACCATCTGGATGGCTGGTGGTGGTGTCAAACCAGGAATGACATATGGAGAGACTGATGATTACGGATATAATATTATCAAAGATCCTGTCCATGTACATGATTTTCAAGCGACGCTCTTGCATCAGTTGGGTATTAATCACGAGAAATTTACATTTAAACACCAAGGTAGAAGATTTAGACTTACAGATGTTCATGGGCATGTGATTAAAGATATATTGTCATGATGAATGATCCTCGCTCACCATCGAGAAGATCCTTTGTTAGAAATACAGCAGTACTTTCTTCAGCGGTTGCCTTTCCGAAATTGTTATTTTCAAATACTAATACTAGAGACTTAGTTCTCGGACACGGAGACTTCCGCTATAAAGTAAATATGGATTGGGGATTGTTAGATAAAAATAAATTTCCGGTTAATGATTGTCATGAAATGGTGTATACTAAAGATGGGAGTATCTTGATGTTGACCAATGATATTCGCAATAATATTATCAAGTATAATAAGGATGGCAAACTAATCGGAACGTGGGGGAATGAATATCCTGGTGGACATGGCCTGACATTAAGAAATGAAGGGGGTGAAGAATTTTTATATATCACAGATACAGAAAGAAATTCCGTATTTAAAACAACCTTAGAGGGTAGAGAAGTTTTAAAAATAGATGCACCCAGAGATTTAGAATCTTTTGTCGATCCGACTAATTTCAAACCTACAGAGACAGCCATATCAGAAAATGGAGATATCTATATAGCGGATGGATATGGCAGTCAATTGATTTTAGTTTATGGCCAAGATGGCAAATTGAAAAACTATTTTGGAGGACATGGAGAAGATGAAGATAAGTTTTTTAATGCCCATGGTATTGCCATAGATAATCGGTTTGGAAAAGAAAAAATATTGGTGACGGCGCGTCAAAAAAATCAATTAAAATATTTTACAACTGAAGGCGAATATGAATCGACTATTGATTTAAATGGTGCATTTATTTGTAGACCAGTGATTGATAGAGACAATATTTATTTGGCTACGATTTGGTCAGGAGATGGAGCAGAGAATACAGGCTTTATTTCCATATTGAATAAAGAGAATAAGTTGGTATCTGCTCCTGGAGGAAATCGACCCATTTATAAAGGATCATCATTATCCACTATGTATCAGACGTTAGAAGTATTTCAGCATCCACACGATGTGTGTATAGATGAAGATGAAAATATATATGTCTGTCAGTGGAATGCTGGTAAGACTTATCCCATAAAATTGGTAAGAGTATGATAAGATTGATTATAGTATTCATGTCCTTCTCAGTACTCACGCAAGCGCAGAAGAATTTTCTCCAATATGAAGACGTTAAATTGTCTAGACCCTTTGTTTCTGTAAGCGACTTTTTTTTCGAAACGAATACTACTATGACTATAGCAGAAGTCGAAAAGGGAGCATATGTGATGTATGTCTACAATGATGTAGCCACGGCAGATTATACAGGCCCAAAACAGTTTAGACATTCTTTTAAAGTAAGTGCCACGACTATGGGAGAAGGATTCATTGCAAGTGATCCTACCGAAGTGCAAGCAGTAAAATTGCCTTTGCGGCCAACAAAAAGCATATCATCTAATCGATTGCCTAGCGAGAAGTATAAGGATGGAGGATTGGATATTTTAATAGATAGGAAAAAGGGTGATAAGGATTTTCGCAAAGGCTGGCTAGGATACCAAGGGGATACAATCTCTTACAATTTGAGTATCGAGAATAGAAGAGTCTATATGGTAAAAGTATCCGCTTTGTGTGATCAAAATTCTTGGATATTTTCTCCTGCCAAGGTCGAAGTATATCATAAAGGACAATTGTTAGCTGCTACAGAAATTGAGAAGTCATTAGAAAAACAAGAAGAGCGATTTGAGATTATAACTATACCAATTGAGCATATAACATTAGACAAGATAGAAGTGCGAATTATTGCACCGGAGTTTATTCCAGAGTGGCATCCTGGCGCTGGAAGTAAGCCTTGGATTTTTCTTGATGAAATATTAATCTATTAATGATAATTTCTACCCAATGAATAGCCTCATAGATTTTATTGGAAAGTTCCATCCACTTCTATTGCATTTGCCAATCGGAGTATTAATCTATGCATACCTTCACCTTTCTTATGACCTCATCATTAAGAAAAGCAAGCCTCCTGTAAATATAAAATTTGCATTAGGAGTGGGAGCGACCTCCGCGATACTAAGTGCCTTGTCTGGATACTTTTTATCATTGAATGGGAGCTATAGTGGTGATGTATTGAACTGGCACAAATGGTTGGGTTTGGGTACGGCTTTAGGTGCTGTTTTACTGTATTGGTTTTATGATAGAGAGACGAGTTCAAGGCGTTTTCTAATTGGGTATACAATTTTTATGGGTCTGCTAATAATGACAGGACATTATGGAGGATCGCTTACTCATGGCGAAGATTTTTTGTCATTAAGTGATCGTTCAACATCTGACAAAATTGAAATTTCTGATGTCAATCAAGCAGATATATTTCAACATCTTATTATGCCTATAGTAGAAAGGAAATGCATAAGTTGTCATAATGAATCTAAGCTTAAAGGAGGTCTGTTAATGACATCAATTGACGGATGGAAGAAAGGCGGAAAGACTGGCAAATTTCTAATTCCTGGTGATCATCAAAATAGTCTAATCTCTTTACGCGCACATCTTCCCTTAGACGATAAAGAGCATATGCCACCTTCTGGTAAGTTGCAGCTGGACAAGGAAGAGATTTTATTGATGGATTGGTGGGTTTCTAAAATGAATCATTATTCGCATAAAGTAGAGGATCTTTTTCCTCCTGTGCATATCATGAAGTATATTGAATCTCAATTGGATTATTCCATACAAGGAGTGCCGGAATTACTAAGTGATGATGTATTGGATATGCAATCGAAAGGTATCCCTGTACATAGAATCAGCGAAGATAAACCATGGCTCGCAATACAATATACTAGAGGTGAGTTAGTAGACAAAAGTCATCTTAATTTAATTTTGGATCTTAATGAAAATATACGTGAGATCA
Organism: uncultured Saprospiraceae bacterium; assembly: GCA_937927575.1. GTDB lineage: Bacteria > Bacteroidota > Bacteroidia > Chitinophagales > Saprospiraceae > UBA1994. Next base: position 11,352 of record CALBEE010000110.1, read on the forward strand.
AAATGAGTAAAGTCGGATTGACTAATGATTTACTAAGCAAACTTTCGAAAGCCAAAAACCTAAAAACTTTAGATGTAAGCTTGAATAAAGTTTCAGTAGAAGCGATTTTGAAGCTTTCTGAATTAGAGCACCTAGAAACTTTAAATCTTTATGGTACCGATGTAGATGCTAAATTGCTAAAGCATTTAGATGATTTTGAATCACTTAAAAATTTGTATCTCTGGCAAACTAGTATTACTCGAAAAGATTTGGATAGGGTTAATATACCCCAAAGTCTAAATATAAATATAGGACAAGATTTAAGTCTATTTGGTGAGGTGCAATTGTCGCCGCCTACTATTTCTGGAAGCAGTGATATTTTTGTAGATACGCTTCAAGTAAGTTTACTACACCAAGGGAATAATGTCCAACTTAGATATACGCTTGACGGCACTGAGCCTACGGAAGCATCTGCCGTATATCAATCGCCGATTATTTTGAAGCATACTGCTTTAATAAAAGCTACGGCCAGCATGGATGGTTGGAAAACTAGTATGTCTTCAGAGAAATCTTTTTTGAGATCGGCGTATAAGATTGCTTCCTGTGAGATTGACCCAAAGCCTAATGAGAAGTATAAAGCTGATGGTAATAATACAATAATAGATCTTCAAAAAGCTTCTTCCCAATTTGGTGATGGCAAATGGTTGGGTTTTAGTGCGCAAGATATTTCGATAGCGATTGACTTAGGTAAAATAGGAGAAGTAAGCGCACTTTCTTTTGGTTCATTAAGAGATTATAGATCATACATTTTTAATCCAATTGGTGCTAAAGTTTCAATTTCGGAGGATGGAGAATTGTATACTGAAATTAGAAAAGCATCCTATACTCAAATTACAAAGCCTGAGGATAATTTGGTTAAAAATATTATTATTAATATTCCGAAATCTAATACGAGGTTCATCAAATTGGAAATCGAAGCACAAAAACAGAACCCTGATTGGCATCCCAATCCTGGTGCAGATTGTTGGTTATTTATAGATGAAGTGGTAATAGAGTGATAATTTCATGAAGCGTTTTTCGAAGTAAAAGGGTCATTAAAGTACACATCTATATTTGTCACATTTGTTAAAGATGAGGAATTTCGTTTTGCAATTTGTATATTTAAAAGTGTATTCTTTGCTAACTGCAACCCCTTGGCATGAAGAACGATCCTTTTACAACCAACAAATTTCTAATCATTGTTGTATTGCTTATCCAGTCAGTAGTGTTGATGGGTCAAGAAATATGTGATAATGGAATTGACGATGATGGTGATGGATTGATAGATATTTTTGATGCTCAAGAATGTCCTTGTGGTACATTCGTATTAGATGAAGTAATTGGTGATTTCGAGGATTTTACTTGCTGTCCTTTCGGACCTACCTTAGCACCAGGAAGTGGTATCTATTGTCTAGATGATGGTTGGGGACCTGCCAATGTAAGTACGGCTGATTTTTTTCATACATGCGGCTTTACCGGTAATGGTGGTATTTCTGGATTTCCAGATGTGCCTATGCCGATACCTTCTGGCGAAGGAGCAGTGGGAATGTGGTCTGTCGGAAATATTATTGAAAATATTGGAGTGTGTCTTGAGGGTGCCATGCAGCCAGGCGCTATGTATGATTTATCTATGTATGTAGGATTTAATGCAAATGATTCATATGAATCTCCGCTAGATGTTAACGTCACCATTTTTGGAACTCCTTCTTGTGGAGATTTTCCTGCAGTGGGTGCGGTGGGATGTTTGCAAGGAACTCAAGGATGGGAAGAGCTACATACATTTAGTGTTTCTGGTGCAGCAGATGATACATGGCAATATGTCGAAACTTCTTTTGTTTCTAGTATGGGTGCAGAAGCCATCGCATTTAGTATAGCGTGTGAAGGCAACCCTACCTTGACTTATCATTTTATGGATGATATTCATTTGAGTGGATATTTTTTAGAGGAAAACGAAGCAGATCCTATTGAAGCTTTTGGTGATTGTCTGAGTGGAGTGACTCTCGAAATACCAGAACAACCAGGAGGAACTTATCAATGGTATTACGAAGAAGAACCTATAGCTGGAGCCAATTCAAATGTCTATCTCGTTCCTTCTACAGAATTTCAAGGCGTCTATCATGTCGAAGTTTTATTCGGAGGCAGTTGCGCTTTATCATCTCCTTATGAATTATTTATTGATGCGGAAGTACTAGAATTAGAAGCCTTAGAATTTGATGTATCTTGTTTTGGTGATCAGGATGGAGCAATCGAATTAGATATACAAAGCAATAATTCTCCTTTTGATATTGAGTGGGATAATGGCGCATCCACAGAAGATATATACGATCTTTTCGCAGATCAATATGCGGTAACCGTGACGGATAATTATGGTTGTATAGGTGATGGTATTTTCTTCGTTAATCAACCTGATCTCATGATCAATACTGTCAACGTAACGCAGCCCTTTGGTCTAGATTTAGGCTCAGCGATTGTCAATACTTCTGGTGGTACAGAACCATATTATTATGAATGGAGTACAGGATTGAATGGTGAGTATCAAAATGAAGACGAAGATCTTTTACCAGGTATATATTTCGTAACTATAACAGATGATAATGGCTGTCAACAAATAGTAGACTTTGAGATCGTCGGCATCTACTCAGTGGAAGATACGGTTAGTATTTCTTGTTTTGGTATTTGTACAGGTACTATCGATCTGACGATAGATGGTCCTGATAATGATTACTTCATTGACTGGGATGATGATTCACTCGAGGGCTTTGAATTGACCAATGTGTGTCCAGGCTCTTATGCATATACAGTCACAGATGGAGATGGAGCTCCTTTTGTAGGAGACGTTTTGATTGAAGAAAGTTATGAGATAATTGTCAATGCATCGCACTTAGACAGCCTCTGTTCTGCAGATGATTTAACTGATATCCATACAGAGGTTTCAGGAGGGATTTCGCTATACACTTATTTGTGGTCTGATGGAAGTACAGCGGATTCTTTAACCAATATTGGGATTGGAATGTATTCTTTAGAAGTTACTGATTCATTGTTGTGTACAGAGTTAATAGAATTTAATATCTATCAATTTACACAGTTAGAAATTAATTATGAAGTCATTCCGGCTGGATGCCAAGGAGAAAATATTGGAGCTATTAATTTGATAATTACTAATGGTGTCGGACCTTATGAATATGTGTGGGATAATGGAGAGCTGACAGAAGATATTAATGGTCTGGGAATCAATGATTATTCGGTGACCATTACTGATGGCAATATGTGTTCTTATGTAGAGGTAATCAACGTTGGAGAGCAAGCAGGATTCGAAGTAGATGAGTCAGTGGTGCATACCAGTTGTGAGGGCGCCTCCGACGGAAGTATTTCATTGCAAACCATGGGTGGCGAATTACCTTTTACTTTCAATTGGAGTAGTGGACAAGAAACGAGCGCTATTGAAAATCTATCAGTAGGAAATTATTCCGTAATTGTTTCTGATGCCGCAGGATGTACATGGACGCAAAGTTTTGATATAATGCAAAACTCAGAAGTAAATGTGGTGGCGCAATTAACGCAGAATGATTGTTTTGGGACAGCATTAGGAGCGATAGACTTAAACATATCTAGTGCAGCTCCGTATGAATTGTTATGGGACGATAATAGTAGTGATGATGGATTATCGAGCCTTACAGCAGGAGATTATAATTTATTGCTTACAGATAGTTTTGGATGTGAGTATGTATATGATTATACGATTACACAAGGTGTAGAAACTACGTATGCGGCATCCGTAAGCGATATCAGTTGTTATCAAGGGCAGGATGGCGAAATTGAAGTATCTATATTAACCGCTAGCGAACCAGTTGTGTTTTCTTGGAGCAATAATGTTATGAGTGCAACCAATGAAAATTTGAATGAAGGACAATATCTTTTGACAATCACGGATGGCTTAGGTTGCGAAGTTTATGATGAGTATAATCTTATGGCACCTTCCGATATTATGGTTTCGGAGACTATAGTAAATAATTCTTGTTTAGAATATGAAGAAGGAAGTATTTCATTAGAAATAAGTGGTGGGACGGAGCCTTATCAAATTTCTTGGAGTAATAGTGGAAATGGAAATTTGATAGAAAATTTAGCTTCAGATACTTATCAAGTCAATATTCAAGATGCGCTAGGTTGTACCTACACAGATGATTATACCGTTCAAACATTATCCTTCTTGGAGACCGAACCAATGCAAATTATTGGTCCATGTAATAATAGCATTCATACTCTTAGTGTTCAGGCTTCTAATGGTATAGAACCCTATAATTATTTATGGGAAACAGGTGAAGAAATGACTTCAATAAATATAAGCCAAGATGGAGAATATAGTGTCACTGTTACGGATGATAATGGTTGTACTTCGGAAGAATATTTTAATATTATCTTATCTACAGATGTAATAGCAACAGTAGTTCAAGTCATAGAACCTTCACCTGCAAATGATGATGGTTATATTGAAATATCGATTGAAGGCGGAGCAGAACCCTATGATATCCAATGGAGTAGTGGGGAAGAGAATGTACTTGCTATATCTTCATTAGGTGTAGGAGAATATACAGTGGTAGCTACTGACGCTTCAGGATGTTCGGCTACACTCACATTTACTTTTATAGCTAATCCATTAGAAGTAATGTATATAGTCGCTTACAATCCGTGTTTTGGATCCTGCGTGGCGAGTATAGAAACTATTGTGAGCGAAGGTGTATTACCCTATAGCTATGAGTGGTCTAATGGTAGTACGGAGTCTACGATTATCGATCTCTGTAGTGGACCTTATCAAGTTACCATCACAGATGCCATTGGTCAAGTTGTCGAATCTAATGTAATTGAAATCAATAGTCCACCAGTTATAAATTTGGAGGGATCGATTTACGATATATCATGTATTCAATCTGAAGATGGTGCGATTACTGTCAACGCAATGGGCGGTACTGAGCCTTTTAGTTATGATTGGAATATAAATGAGTTTACAGATTCTATCGCCAATCTTTCTAGTGGTGTCTATATCGTTACGGTAGCGGACGATGAAGGTTGTGAAGAATCGGAAATGTATACTTTGGATGATATACCAATGATAGATTTGAATGCTACCTTGATACCTATAGTATGTGAAGAAGAAACGGGAGCAATTATCATCGAAGGAAATAATGAATATGATTATGATATTTTTCTAAATGAATCACAAATAGAAGAAGACTTAAATGCAACAGTAGATGACTTAGAAGCTGGCAATTATACTTTGTCTTATGTAGTCAATCCCAATTGTATTATTGAAGTAGATGAAATTGAAATCATTCCCTTGCCAGAATATAATTTAATTTTATCTCTTGATGAGTTGACGATTTTGGAAAAAGATTCGGCACAAATAGAGCTAACGATTGAAGCTGATATACTTGACGAATATTCTATTCTTTGGGATATGAGTAGTGATTATGATTGTGTAGCATTGGATGCAAATGGAGAATGTCTATCGATTATTTTTGCAGCTAATGAAAGTGAAATTATTGAGGTGGTTTTTGTCGATTCTTATGGATGTGAAAATATTTTAAGTATAAACGTAAATGTCACACCACTGCCTCCAGAAATTTACATACCTAATGTTTTCAGTCCTAATCAAGATGGCAATAATGATTTCTTTACCATTTTATCTAATAAGGAAGATGTAATTATTGAGAGTATATATATCTATGATAGATGGGGAAATCTCATGTACAGCGAAGAAGAAAAACCTTTAGTGGAATTAAATCCTTGGGATGGTAGCTATCGAGGACAGTCATTAAATCCTGGAGTCTATATTTATATGATTAATGCCATTGTCGAAGGTGAACTTACGAAGTATACTGGCGATGTTACCATTACTAAATAGGGCTTCTAATCTATGAAGCGATATCAAGCACAATTCTTTTCTAATTGAATAAGAACAAGCTAATCCATCATCTCATAATCGATGCCTAGCTTTCTCAAAGATCTTGTACCCGAACTGCTATTTTTATCCGCAATAGTCATCTCTACAGGGTCACCCGCTAAAAGAAATTCTGTAAAATCTTGCGCATCATAATTGCTCACACCTTCTCCTATTTCTTCAAATAATTTTATCATCGCTCTTTTATCAGGCTTTGGCGCATCGCAGGAAAGAAGTCTAATATTCATTATAAAGTATTTTGTATTTTATAATATAACCCACATAAATCTAAATTGATTCCTTTGTAAGATTCTATGTAGCTGTAATTATTTTAACAGTAATCCATCCACCAACTTTCAGATTGGTATTCTACAGTTGGACTTACTTTAGTATCATACTTATATGAACTAAGTAACATTGTAATATCATGCTTTAAAGTAGTAAGGGTATCTTCAATTAGATCTGATCTAAAACCGCTAGTTCCTAGATTTACCACCATCTGAGCAGTTAACACTCTACTGATGATTTGGCCCAAATCTACAAGCTTTCTTTGTGGCATCTTATTTTCTACTTCGAAGTTGAGCATATCTTTATATCTATCAGCCACTTCTTGTGATAGTTCATATTGTAATAGATATTGCGCGAGATTAGTTTGTTTACCTCTGATCATGGTTTTGACCACCATCTCAGCGATCTGTGTGTATAGCATCTCATTAGATCCCTCGAATATTCGGAAAGGACGACAATCAGTAATTCCTCTTTGGCCAAAACTCTCTTCTATATAACCTTTCGCTCCATACAATTGAGTGGTAATTTGAGCAGACTCATGCATTAGATCTGTCACATATGCCTTCATTGTATTGGCTTCTACAGCCATCAGAGCTAAGTTGTTATCGATACTACTTACGGCAGAGCTACGCTTACAGAATGCAGAGCAGATGACAAATGCCGCCTGTACTTTTCCGATCATATGTTGAACTTGATCCATCGCTATCAATGGGTGCGAACCCACTATTCGAGTAGTACATTGTTTGAGGCATTCATCTAGATTACGTTTGATAAAGCCCATGCCCATTCCTGGAAATTGAAATCTACTTCTATGCAGCAAATCCATCATGATCTTAAGACCAGTCGATTCAGGAATCAGCTTATTTTCCTCTGGTACAGTAATATCAACTATGTTTTTACCATAAGGAATAGGGTATAGACCGGCGCTATTATAATACTCTGCAACTTCAATTCTTTGAGCGGCCACCTGTTCATCAGTTACAAAAAAATCAATATCTCTACTTAATTTGCCACTTTCACTTTTAGATCGCGTAGTCATCAGCCAATAATCAGCTAATCCAGTAAGGCCTTGCCAATGCTTAACACCCTTGATTTTATAGTTAGATCCTTCCTTTATATTATAAGTCTGCATGTTTAGGGCATCACTACCATAATCTGGTTCTGTGATCATTAGACCACCCATGTTGGCGCGATTTAGAAATCGTTCAAAAATCTTCGGTTTGATGGCTTCATTTCCATATTTCGCTACAGGCTCCATAAATAGGGCGAAATTGATTCCAAAGGTGAGCGATAAAGCCAATGATTCATAACCTGAAGCTTCGAATACACCCAAACATTCCCTTACATCGATGCCTCTTCCTCCATACTCTTTTGGTATCGAAACAGCCAATGGTTTAGCGGACATGATCTCACGCCATACTAGGGCAGGAAAGCCTCTTTTTTGTATGAATTGAGTAAGATCATCTCTTTCGTAGAAAGCCGTTTTTAGTTTTGATTTATAGTTGTTCAGAAAGTCTTCATAGGGCATCGTGCCCACTATATTAGTAAGGTCCATTAATTGTCAGTGTTGCTCATTTTAGACCGATATCGGTCATTGCTTGTTTGATGTTGGTAAAAGTACCTTAATTATATTGTAATCTGAGTTTACTTTTTGATCGAGTAAGAGGATCGACAGTATGCATAGGTATAATGGGCTTTTATATAAATAACACCTATCTTTATGAGTCACATGAAATTGATTGATAGACATAACAGAATTGCTAAATATCTACGCATTGGCGTTACAGATAGGTGTAATTTGCGCTGTCGATATTGTATGCCAGAAGAAGGTATCGATTTTGCCCACCGAAATGATATTCTTTCTTACGAAGAGATCATTAGAATTTCAAAGTTGTTTTCAAAGTTGGGCGTAGAAAAAGTTCGTTTGACAGGTGGAGAGCCTTTTGTCAGAAAGGATATTGATATTCTATTGAGTTCATTGTCTACTCTTTTTGACAAAGTGCATATTACCACCAACGCTACATTGCTTTCTGGTTATATTGATCTCCTCAAGAACATTAATGTTTCAGGATTAAATATATCAATCGACTCTCTCGATAGAGATAGATTTTTTATGATTACAAGGAGAGATAGTTTTGATGTAGTCATGAATAATATTTTGAAATGCATCGAACTAAAGATTCCTGTCAAGCTCAATATGGTAGTAATGAAAGGAGTCAATGATATGGAAGTCATCGATTTTGTAAAATTTGGACTCCACCATAATGTAGAAGTGAGATTTATAGAGGCGATGCCTTTTAATGATGACGATGGCAATAGAGATGTATATATGTCTGCGGCTGAGATATCTCAATTGATTGCTACTACATTTCCCTCTCTACATAAGTTGATAGCCGATGGATCTTCTTCGGACAAATATACAATACATGGACGCCCCATAGTGGGAATCATTCCTGCATATTCTAGGTCGCTTTGTGGAAGTTGTGATCGAATTAGATTGACACCGCAAGGTGAATTTTTGACTTGTCTGTATGCACAATCCGGCACTAATTTATTGACTATGGTAAGAGATGTTAATGTAAGTGATACTGATATTCAACAGGCTATTATGGATAGTGTATTGCAGAAAAAGAAATCAGGATTTGAAGAAGAAGCATTGATTAATAAAAATGCTTTTAGAAGTATGACAACAATAGGCGGATGATAAGTGTAAAGGAAGCCTTGACGAAAGTATTAAGTACAGCTAATAACTTAGGAACAGAAATAGTTTCTATTCATGACGCGATTGGACGGACTTTAGCAGAAGATATTTTTGCAGATCGAGCAATGCCACCTTTTGATAGAGTTACTATGGATGGCATCTGTATAGATTATACTTTTTATGCGCAAGGCCATAGAAAATTTTTGACCGAATCAGTAGCAGCAGCTGGAAGTCCTACCGTGACGCTACATGATCAGAGCAAATGTATCGAGATTATGACAGGAGCACCTTTAGCTCTTGGAGCAGATACTGTGATTAGATACGAAGATCTCAAAGCGATAGAAGGTGGTTTTGAAATTGTTGAGCCAATTTATCAAGGAAAAAACATTCATCGCAAAGGAAGTGATCATAAAGAAAATGCTATTTTATTAAACAAGGATAAAAAAATAAAAGCGATAGATATCAATGTGTTGGCTTCTGTGGGAAAGACAAAGATATCTGTTTACAAAAAACCTAAGGTCGCAGTTATTTCTTCTGGAGATGAATTGGTTGAAATAGAAAATATTCCGGCAAGCTATCAAATCAGAAAGTCGAACGTATATATGCTCCAATCAAGATTGAAAGAGTTGGGTATATATTCCAATGTTTTTCATTTTGTTGACAATAGTAATTCGATTTACGAAGAATTGAATTCAATACTGCAAGACTTTGATGTGATACTAATGAGTGGTGGGGTAAGTAAGGGTAAGTTTGATTTTATCCCTGAAGTTCTAGATCGATTAGGATTTGAAAAATTATTTCATCGTGTGGCCCAGCGACCAGGAAAGCCATTTTGGTTTGGGCAGAAAGATGAAAAAGTAGTCTTTGCATTTCCCGGTAATCCTGTTTCTACTTTGGCTTGTTTTCATAAGTATTTTATGCCTTGGTTGTATCAAGTAAGAGTTCAAAGTTATAATCCGTTAAAAGTCGTTTTGGGAACTGAAGTGCGCTTTCAGCCAGACTTAGATTATTTCGCTCAGGCATCTATTGAGCAAGCTGAAGATGGAAGATGGATAGCGACAGTTAAACATGGAAACGGTTCAGGTGATATGGTGAGCCCAACTCAGATGGATGGATTTATAGAATTACCAAGAGGCCAGGAAGTGTATAAGGTGGGTCAAATATTTGAATTTATGAAATTTTAATAATGTCAAAAAAACTTACACATATTAATAAGGAAGGACAACCAGGAATGGTAGATGTCAGTAATAAAATGATAACAACAAGGCTGGCTTCAGCAAGTGGAAAAATCACTTTGGGTAGTGAAATCATGGCCTCATTGGCTTCAGAAGGATACGCCACTAAGAAAGGATCAATAGCGCAAACTGCAATCATAGCAGCTACCATGGCTGTTAAAAATACATACAATACCATACCGCTATGCCATCAAATTCCGATCACTTCGTGTAAAGTAAATGTGGATCCACATAATGAAGGATTTAATATCTCTTGTACTGTGAAAACTAATGGACAAACTGGTGTTGAAATGGAGGCATTGCATGGAGTATCAACTGCCGCATTGACGATCTATGATATGTGTAAAGCACTTTCACATGATATGATCATTAGCAATATACAATTAGACAAAAAGACAGGAGGAAAATCAAATTATGAAAGAAAAGTATCATAAACATCCGCCATTATTCAAGCCTATACGAGGTAAGTACCATCGCAATGAGTGGGCAATATATGGAACGAATTGCAATCGAATAGAATCTTTTTTTGAAAAATTAGATCAAAGATTGTCACCTCAGTATAAGTTAACTTATGTCGATGCTGATCATCATGTGGAGTTAGAAAAGACCCATTTTCAAATTGGTAAAAAGCAATTTTCCCAATCCACTCCACTACATTGGAATGAATATGATGATAGACTCCAAAGTTGGCATACAGATGCAGTCATTGTCAATGGTAATCATTATCCTGCCGATCGGCAAATTGTATTTATTGATCCTAAGAAAAAAGAATCATTACAAAGAAGGGTAGAGCAACTTACGCAAATAGATGTTGTAATTAAATTGGATGATACACCTATTTATGATTTTGTAAACGAAAAAATACAAGATGAGACGCTTATTATCCAAGCGGATGATAATGGTCTATTAGATGCTCTTATTATCGAAAGAATCATTGCAAATAAAGCACCTTTAAAAGCGATCATCCTGGCAGGTGGAAAAAGCAAGCGTATGGGTGAAGATAAATCTCAAATCGACTATCATGGTAAGCCGCAAGAAGTATTTGCCGCTGATATTTGTACGCACTTGGGAATAGAGACTTTTATATCTAAATCACACAGTTATGATAAAGATATGATCAATGATTATCCTGTAATTAAAGATAAACTTTTAGATATGGGACCCTTTGGAGCGATCCTATCTGCGATGATGAGTGATCCCAATGCGGCTTGGTTAGTTTTAGCATGTGATTTACCTTATATTACCTCTGATTCTATTTCAGAATTAATTGCTAGTAGAAATGTAAGTAAACAATCGACGGCATATAGAAAAGATGATCAGCCGTTTCCGGAGCCATTACTTGCAATTTACGAACCAAGTATCTATCAACGTATGTTGCGATTTTTATCTCTTGGTTATGCTTGCCCTCGTAAGGTTTTAATTAATAGTGATGTAGAACATGTAATCCTTGCAAAAGAGGAAATCGCGTTTAACGCCAATACTCTTGATGAAAAAAATGCAGTGATAAAAACTTTAACAAAATAGATGGCAGAAGATCGATATATACGTCAGCGATTATTGGATGAGATTGGTAATAAAGGGCAGCATAAACTTTCATCTGCTCATGTTGCTGTCATTGGTTGTGGAGGATTAGGATCTGTAGCGGCTCCTTATCTAGCCGGAGCTGGAATCGGAAAATTAACATTGATAGATGGTGATGTACCGGATGTAACCAACCTGCATCGTCAAGTTTTTTTTGATGAATCCCAGACTTCTAAGACTAAGGCCAGATTGTTAGCTGATCATATCCAAAAGCTCAATAGTGAAGTGGAAGTTGTCGTCGTAGAGCAGATGATTACTAAAAAGAATATTGAAAAATTAATTCAGGGCGTTTCAGTAATCTTGGAATGCACAGATAATATCCAAACTAAATATTTGGTTAATGATTTCTGCCACATGCATTATATTCCATTGGTTTATGGTGCGATGCATAAGTATGAAGGCTACGTTTCTTTTTTCGAAAATGAAAGCAAAGATTCTGTGCATCTAAGAGATATTTTCTCAGTACCTAACGATAATATTCCTACATGTGCGGAGGTGGGTGTAATGGGGACTTTGGCTGGGATCATTGGTTTAATGCAAGCTAATGAAGCGATCAAATTTATAGCAGGTGCAGGAGGAGTTTTAAGAAATCAATTGTTGACTTATAATATTCTTTATAACGATCAACTCAAGCTCAAGCTCAAAAAGTCGTATAAAAATAATGTTGCTGCGATCTATCAAGTGAGTAGTTATCAATCGAAAGTGGATTGCGATGTATTAGAAATTTCTTTCGAAAGCTTGCAAGCGAATAGATCTAAATATGATCTTATTTCTATTCTCGAAGATTACGAACATAAGGATATCGATCTGTCGGTTGAGCAAATACCCTTGAGTACAATTCACCCAGAAGAATTGGTGGAAGACCTTAATGGCCCTACAGTATTTTATTGTACTACAGGAAAACGCAGTGCTTCATTGGTAAGGATGATGAAGGCGATAGATTCCGATATTGAAATTTATAGCTTGAAAGGAGGACTCAAAGCAATGGTGTCGAGTTAGAACATTTAATTTTAGAATCTACTTGTTGGGAAAAAGTAATTATGGCTATCGACTATTGGCATGAGTTTATTTCAGATCATATTTATCATGTGTATAATCATGCAGTATCTGATCAAAATTTGTTTATTTCTGATGAAGATTATGTAGATTTTTTAGCTAAGTATAAGAAGTATATTGCTCCTTTCGTGGATACATATGCGTATTGTATAATGCCAAATCATTTCCATTTGTTATTTAAAGTGAAATCGTATGATAAGCTTGTACGGATTTCTAAATTAGATCCTACAAATGCAAGGCTTAAATTAATAGAGTCAGAAAGCTATGTTAACGAATACGTTCTTTCTCAGTGGAAAAGAATGCTTAGTTCGTATGCCATTTCATATAATAATAGGCATAAAAGAAGAGGGCAACTTTTTTTAAAAAGAATGAAGCGAGTAAGTATTGATAAAGAGCAAAGATTTTCCAATCTACTTTCTTATATACATCATAATCCAATTCACCATAATTTTTGTTCTGATTATTATAGTTGGAAGTACTCTTCCTATAAGGTGTATTCTCAGTCAATTAAGCATACTGCCCTTGATGTCCAGTGTGTTCTAAATTGGTTTGGTGGTAAGGCAAAATTCCTTCATTATCACAATGAATTTAAATTGATCAAAAAAGAAGATAATTTGGACTGATTATTTTCAGACTCCTAAGCGCGCTAGCGATTGGTAAGCTGAAAAAATTCTTTGCGCAATGGCAATTAAACAAATAAGAAACCTCTTATATAGTAAATGGGTAAGCGTTATCTCATGAGCTTACCAATCCCTTTGTGCTTGGTAGTCTCACGGGAGCCTTATGCATTATTCGATTGTACCCATTATTTTCAGACTCCTCAGCGCGCTAGCGATTGGTAAGCTGAAAAATTCCCTTGCGCAATGGCAATTCAATAAATAAGAAACCTCCTATATAGTAAATGGGAAAGCGTTATCCCATGAGCTTACCAATCCCTTTGTGCTTGGGAGTCTCACGGGAGTCTTATGCATTATTCGATTGTACCCATTATTTTCAGACTCCTCAGCGCGCTAGCGATTGGTAAGCTGAAAAAATTCTTTGCGCAATGGCAATTAAATAAATAAGAAACCTCTTATATAGTAAATGGGAAAGCGTTATCCCATGAGCTTACCAATCCCTTTGTGCTTGGGAATCTCACGGGAGTCTTGCGCACTTATTCTTACCCCAATACTTCCACTTCCTTGACAAAAGGTTGCTTATATATTCGCTTTCCAGTGGCCTTATACAAGGCATTAGCCACAGCACCACCAGCAGGCGGAAGGGATGGCTCTCCGAGACCTGTTGGACTCAATCCATTCTCTACAAAATGCACATCTATTTTTGGTGCTTCTCCACTACGGATCATTCTATATTTATTAAAATTATCAGCTGATGGTTTTCCATTGACAAAAGAAAAATCTCCATACATCGCATGACCAATACCATCGATGATTCCACCTTCTATTTGATTGGTTGCTGCTATAGGATTAATTACGATACCACAATCCACAGCACAAGTAACTTTGGTAACAGTAGGTGTTCCGTTTATGACTTCTACATCCGCCACTTCTGCAACATGCGTATTATGAGAATAATATACACTTAGTCCTTGATACACACCATCTTTGGCTTTTCCATAATTAGATTTGTTTACAGCAAGCATCAGAACACCAGCCATGCGATCTGGGTCCCATTGCATATTATCATCTTTATTTTTCTTAGCATTTTCATAAAGTCCCAATCTCATTTTTACAGGATCAACATTCAATATCTCTGCTACTTCATCAAAGAATGATTGTTCTGCAAAAGCTAGGAAATTGGTATAAGGCGCTCTCCACGCACCAGTAGTAATGTTACTTTCAAATTTAGCATTGTCTACCCTGTAGTTATCGATCGCATAAGCAGGAAAGAAATTAGGAATCAATCCGTACATATTACTATTGGATGCTGCTTCGGTAATATGGTATCCGCTGATTTTTCCCTCTTTAACAGCTGCACGAATTTTATACTTTAATGCCACTCGATATGTACCCGCAGTCATATCATCTTCTCTCGAAAATTGTAATTGAATAGGCACTTTTGCTATGCTAGATATTTCGGCAGCTTCATCTCCAAAATCGCCATAAAGTCTTCTGCCAAATCCGCCACCCATTCTCGTCATATGCACTTCTATATCTTTAGGATCGCGTTTAAGTATTTCGGCTACTCGTCCTTGTTGCCATTGTGGTGTTTGTACAGGTCCTTTGAGATATACTTTTTCTTCAGTAACATGAGCGAAAAAATTCATTGGCTCAAGACAATTATGAGGCAAAAATGGAGATTCATAAGTTCGCTCGATTACTTCATCGGCTTCGGCAAATGCTTTCGAAACATCTCCATTATTTCTTACGGGCTCTACTTTGCTGTCGAGTAAGGCCATCATCGTTTTATCATGATATGCAGTACTTTCTGCTAACTCAGGTGCTTCCCATTTAGCGATAATCTCTTTTTTGCCTTTCATAGCCGCCCAAGTAGAATTGGCTATTATCGCGATCTTATCTCCAAATTGAAAAACTTGAGAGACGCCATTTACTGCTTTAGCGCCATCATCATTAAATGAAATTAATTTTTGACCAAACGCAGGAGGCCTCAATACTGACGCGAATTGCATTCCTTCTTCTCTTGTATCGATACCAAATAGCGGTTGGCCAGTAATGATTCCTTTAAGATCTACATTACGTTTGCTTTCACCTATGATTTTATATTCTTTAGCTTCTTTGAGTTTTACATCTTTTGGATCAGGTACTTCTAATAATGCTGCCGCGGAGGCTACTTCTCCATAACCTAAAGTCTCACCATTAGCATTACTAATCACGCCTTTACTAGCAGTACAGGTACTTGCATCTACACCCCACTGAGTAGCGGCAGCAGTGATCAGCATCGCTTTGGTAGTAGCTCCAGCTTGACGAAGTGCATCCCATCCATGTCGAATAGATTGACTTCCACCTGCCACTTGACGTTCATACTTTTCGGTGTCGAGTGGAGCTTGTTCTACCACTACATTATCCCAATCTACATCCAGTTCTTCTGCAATAATCATCGGCATGGAAGTCTTGACGTTTTGACCGATTTCAGGGTTGGGAGACATGATCGTTACGACTCCATTATCACCGACTTTGATAAATCCACTCATCGTCACCCAGTTGTCTGGCATAATGATCTCTGGGATCAATTGCTTTACGACTTCATCATTTTTGCATCCTGACATAAATATAGAAAAGCCTAAAACCATTCCTCCTCCCGCGGCAGTACTCACCTTAAGGAATGATCGTCTATCTATTGTATTTTTATTTTTACTCATGCTTGTCTCTTTTTTGCTAAGTGCCTATTCTGATGTTGAAATAATAGGCTTATGGCTTGTCTTGGTATCCTAATTATCTCATTATGCATTTTACTTAATAACTAAGTGCGGCTGGCAGCAGTCTTAACTGCCGCTTTGATTCGGTTATAGGTGCCACATCTACAAAGATTTCCATGCATAGTATCTTCAATCTCTGATTCACTAGGATTGGCATTCTCGGCTAGTAGCGCGGCAGCAGTCATGATTTGCCCTGCTTGACAGTATCCACATTGTGGTACATCATGCTCTATCCAAGCTTGTTGAAGAGGATGAGTTCCATCTTCAGATAATCCTTCAATGGTTGTAATCTTTTTACCTGAGGCAGCACCGATCGGCAATGAACAAGATCTCGCAGCGGCACCATCGATATGAATGGTACATGCCCCACATTGAGCGATACCACAACCATACTTGGTCCCTACAAGATTGAGCGTATCTCTGAGTACCCATAAGATTGGTGTGTCGTCGTCTACGTCTACTGAATGATCTACACCGTTGACATTGATATTAAATTGAGCCATATAAAAGTTTTGAATTAGTGGAGATGAATTCAAAATGAATATTCATCATAGCTCCAAGATAAGGATTGTTTGGGAGTATTACAATAGAATCAAACTGAGTAGAATTGTTAGTCTTTCGTGATAACATTAACTACACGATGATATTTTCCTGAAATAGGAATTGGACAAATCGACAATTCCTCTTTTCGTTTATTTAGCCCAATACATTTGTTACTGTATTAGATCATTAGTTAAATACTATTCAATAATGATCCTAACTAAATCAATAAATAATGGCAACAAGTTTTAATAATTTGATTCAGCTCATGAAAAGGGTAACTGATCATAATGCAATTCAAAAGATTATTGAGCAGCAAGACCAAAAAATCGAGTTAAGAAAAATCTCGACCCAGAATCAATACAATGAAGTAGGGCAACTAAAGCGCTTGAAAGATATATCAGAAGACAATGGTCGATGGTTTCCTTATATGGCTAACAACGGCCATACTCATGACTTATCTCAGTTAAAAGGGAATATCGAAAATTTCATTGGATACTCTAAAGTACCCACTGGAATTGCAGGTCCTTTATTGATTAATGGTACACACGCTTCCGGACTATATAATATACCTCTAGCAACTACCGAAGGTACTTTAGTAGCAAGTTATAACAGAGGTTGTAAAGCGGCATCATTGGCTGGAGGAATTAGATCGATTGTGTTATCAGAAAGTGTTCAGCGTAGCCCAATTTTTAGATTTAAAAATATCATTCACGTAGGAAAGTTTTTGGCGTGGGTGGTAGAACAATATGATGTATTTGAGAAGATTACAAGTAGCTGTAGTAATTACGCAAAGTTGATCAACGTCAAGACGAATATAGAAGGCAATCAGGTCAATCTTATTTTCGAATTTTCAACAGGTGATGCTTCTGGGCAAAATATGGTAACGTTCTGCACCAATGAAATATGCAATTATATTATTTCTAACACCCCAATCCAACCAAAGATATGGTATTTGGAAAGTAATCTTTCTGGTGATAAAAAAGCAAATTACCAGTCTTTTCAAAGTGTACGCGGTAAGAAAGTAGTTGCCGAATTAGAATTGCCAGAAACCATTGTGAAGGATGTATTAAAATCAACACCTCAGTTAATGGAGGATTATTGGAAAACCTCTACCATTTCATTGGTACAATTGGGTAGCATAGGTGCACAGGGACATATAGCAAATGGTTTGACCGCATTATTTATAGCTACAGGACAAGATGTGGCATGTATTTCTGAAGTGACTGTTGCTATCAATAGATTTGAAGTGACAGAGAGTGGAGGACTTTATGTGAGTTTAACCATGCCCAATTTAATCGTAGGTACAGTCGGTGGAGGTACTTCTTTACCTACCCAAAGAGAATGTCTGGAAATGATAGACTGCTATGGTTCGGGTAATTCTAAAAAGTTTGCAGAAGTATGTTGCGCCTTAGCCTTGGCTGGAGAATTGTCAATCGCTGCTGCAATATCGACTGGCCAATTCGCACAAGCACACCAAAAATTTGGAAGATAATGGAGGAAAATAAATTGCCATTTTGGAAAATATTTGTAATCTATCAAAAAGAAAGATTTCCCTTTTTGTTTCATGGTCCATTGATACTAATGTTTACTTTTTCCGCTATTTCATATAGTCGAATTTGTAGATCGCAAGAAGGATTCATTAACGTATCAGACTTTGTTGTTGGCTTTATCACAACTTTCTGTTTGTTTTTTTTAGTAAGAATAGTTGATGAGTTTAAGGATAAAGAGATAGATGCTAAGTATAGAAAAGAATTGCCTGTACCTAGAGGCTTAATTACATTAAAAGAATTGAAGTGGGTAGGAGTAGTTGTAGTACTGATACAAGTGGCTGCAATAGGTTTTATTCATCCTTCGATGTTTCTTTTTTATTGGATAGTTATCGCTTATTTGTCATTGATGACTGTCGAATTTTTTATGCATGATTGGCTGAATGGTCATATGTGGGCTTATGTCGGATCGCATATGGTTATCATTCCATTAGTAGATATTTACGCTAGTGGATTGGATTGGTATTTAGATAATGAAGGACCACATCTTGGTTTGTTTTTTTTCTTTGGGGTGTCTTACTTTAATGGTATAGTATTGGAAATTGGAAGAAAACTTAAAACTCCCAAAGCCGAAAAAGAAGGAGTCGTCACCTATAGTGGGTTATTGGGTTTTACTAAAGCTGCATATCTGTGGATGGCTATACTCACAATCACACTTACTCTAGCAGCCGCTGCTTCGTATTACGCAGATCTATCTGTGATTTCATATTATGTACTAGCTGCTTTTTATCTTATCTGTTTATTTTTTGCTTTTCGTTATTCGCAGGACCCTAGCGCGAAAAACTCAAAATATATTGAAGTCATGTCAGGCGTTTGGACCTTATTGATGTACGGCACACTCGGTGGAGTTGCAGGTTTAGTTAATTTTTTAATTTGAAATTAGAATAGTGTTATGCCAAATAAAATGAATAGTAAAATAGAATCATATATTCTTTGTGATGGAAATTCTGTTGGAGGAAAAGCCGAGCAATTGATCCTCATGAATGAAGAAGGGTATAATGTGCCTTCTTTTAAAGTTTTACCTGCGGAATATTTAGAAAATATTATTGGAGAATCTAAAGAACCCAAGAAAGTTATATCTGAATTTAAATTTCCAGAAAGCGATAAAAATAGAATATTAAATTTATTGCCTAATTGTGATTTTTTTAGTGTACGATCTTCTGCGATAGGAGAGGATGGTAAGAACTTTAGTTTTGCTGGTCAATATGAAACCTACCTATACGTAGATCCAACGCAGATTTTTAATCAAATTAAATTAGTTTGGTTGTCTGCATATTCAGAAAGAGCTCTTGCTTACCGCAAAATGAATGGTATTACAGCTCCGGTTGGTATGGCAGTAGTTGTTCAGCAGATGGTTGACGCAGAGGTGTCAGGAGTAATGTTTGGTGTGAATCCAGTGAATCACAAGGAAAATGAAATGTTGATTTCCTCTGTCTATGGTTTGGGTGAAGGATTAGTATCCGGTACTTTGAATGCAGATAATTTCTACATAAAAGACGAAAATTTGTCTCAGAGTGAAATAGTAGAAAAAACTGAAAAGTTGACTTACAATCCTAAGAAAAATTGTTTGGTCTTAGAGGATGTCGTACCATCAGAAATCAATAAACCTAGTCTAGATAAAAATCAAGTCAATGAACTAATAACTCAATTGGTTTCACTTAATACTTTCTATGAATATCCGCAGGATGTTGAATGGGCCATAGCAAATGGACAATTGTACATCCTTCAGTCACGTCCTGTAACCCACTTACAAAAATCTAAAGAAGGTGTAAAAATCGTTTGGGATAATAGTAATATTATTGAATCATATCCTGGCGTTACGACCCCATTGACTTTTTCGTTTATAAGAGATATGTATACGGTGGTTTACATTCAGTTTTGTCAAATTCTAGGACTGAGAACATCTGTTTTGTTAGATAATGAAGATGTATTTTCTAATATGTTGGGTTTACTCCGAGGGCGAGTTTACTATAATTTACGAAGTTGGTATCATGTATTGAGTTTATTGCCAGGTTATAGTATAAATGCTGGTTTTATGGAGGATATGATGGGAGTCAAAGACAAGTTTGAGTTGGAGAACCCTTATCGTCAAAGTAAATGGAGTGCTAGATGGCAAATGTTAGTAACGATTTTTAAAATGCTAATTACCTTTTGGAAGTTACCCAAAGAGAGAGAGACGTTTCTTGCATTTGTAGATGAGACGATTGCTGAATATAAGGCTATAGATTTTGACTCAAAAAATCCAGAGGAATTAATGAGGTACTACAATGATTTTGAAGAGGTACTTACGAAGCAATGGAAACCACCATTAGTGAATGATTTCTTTGCTATGATTTACTTTGGAATATTCAAAAAAATAACTGCCAAATATTTGGGTGAGGAAAATGCACATATTCATAATGATTTGTTGACCCATAGCAACGACATTATTTCTATTCAACCTATGCGTCAATCTTTACAATTGGCTAAATCTATTTTTGAGAATGAAATTCAATGTGCTTTTTTTAAAACTGAAGATGCAAAGTCTATTTGGAATGAATTATTAAATGGCAAGTATCCTAATCTATATAATGAAATCAAAACGTATTTAAATAAGTTTGGAGAGCGATGTTTGGGTGAGCTAAAGCTAGAAACGATTTCTTATAATCAAGCGCCTTATCGATTCATTGAGATTTTGAAATCTTATATTATGAATCCAGATTCTTTTAAAGCTTTAGATGCTCATAATGCTCATGATTCGATTAATAAAGCAAACGATCTGATCGAAACTAAGTTAGGAAAGTCTTTTTTTAAGAAGAGGGTGTTTAACTATTTTTTGGCTAAGACTCGAGAGTTAGTGAGTAACCGAGAAAATCTGCGTTTTGAACGTACTAGAGGATTTGGAATCGTTCGAGATATCTTCAGTGCTATGGGTGTTGCTTTCGCGAATAAGGGATTAATAGATAATGATAGAGATATTTTTTATCTCACTAAAGAAGAAATATTTGACTTCATTAAAGGAACATCTGTATTATCCGATCTGAAAACTACGATTGCTCTGCGTAGACTTCAATATAAAAAATACGAAGAGGATGAATATGTCCCAGAGCGTGTAACTACTTATGGTGTGGTATATGATGAGCTATTTTTTGAAGAAGAGCGAGTTATGAAGGAAGGCGATCTTGAGGGAGTAGGGTGTAGTCCTGGTGTAGTCGAGTCAGAAGTAGTAGTGGTAAATTCTCCAGACCAGATAAATGATATTGGCGGTAGGATTATGGTGGCTTCTAGTACTGATCCAGGATGGATTTCATTGTTTCCTTCATCCTTAGCGATACTAGTCGAACGAGGTAGTTTGCTAAGCCATTCTGCAATCGTAGCTAGAGAGTTGGGAATACCATGTATCGTGGCGATTAATGGATTATTAAAGCGACTTAAGACTGGGGATGTGGTAAGAATGGATGGATCTTCTGGACAAATAAAAATTATCGCAAATGCTTAGTACAAAAGTAAATAATCATCTAGAGACGGTAGATCATTCTTACATTCGATATGCTAATGTTTGGGAGGATCCCTATGTACTTAGAGAAGGGCTACGAGTCGCTAAGGGAGAAAAAGTACTTTCTATTGCATCTGCTGGAGATAATGCCTTTGCCTTGCTGCTCGATGATCCATCTTTGGTGGTAGCCGTAGATTTAAATGAAGGTCAGCTTTATTTAACGGAATTAAAAAGAGAGGGCATAAAACGACTTACTCAAGAAGAGATGATCGGTTTTCTTGGCTTTAGATCAATGGAAAACCGTTGGGAGATATATCAATTAATTAGACCAAGTCTTAGTAAGCAAGTGCAATTGTATTGGGACACTCAAAGGCTTGTAATCGAAGAGGGAGTAATTTGGTGTGGTAAATTTGAGAAATACTTATCAAGTTTTGCTAAGCGTATTTTGCCATGGATACATAACAAAAATAAAGTAAAGCAACTATTTGCAGAAAAGTCGACAACTGACCAGATTAGTTTTTTTGAAAATAAGTGGAATACTTGGAGGTGGAGATTTTTATTTAAGCTGTTTTTCAGTAAGAAAGTCATGGGTATTTTTGGTAGAGATCCTGCCTTTTTAGATCAAGTTGAAATCAATGTGGGCGATGCGATTATGAATAGTGCAGCCAAACACTTAAGTTCTGTATACGCACAAAGTAATCCTATGTTATACTATTGTTTATGTGGTGATTTCGGTACATACTTACCACTGTATTTGAAAGCTGAAAATTACGATTTAATAAAGAGTAGAATGGAAAGGCTTGAGCTTTATCAAGGTTATGCCCAAGAAGCGTCTGTCCAATATGGTAAGTTTAATGCATTCAATTTGTCCAATATATTTGAATATATGGATGCCAATACATTTCAAAGTACCACTAATTCACTTATTAAATCTGCTGCTCCTAACGCGCGCTTTGCATATTGGAATTTAATGGTACCACGATTCATGTCAGAAGTAGATGAAAGATTATCTAGAGTGGAGGATGCTCAAGATTGGTCTGCTCGTGATCAAGGTTTCTTTTATAGTCAGTTTATTGTCAATCAAATGCTATAATGTTTGAATCGAATAACTATTACTTCATTTTTAATTTTTGAATCATGGAATTATTGCAAAATATAGAATTGTATAGAATGGATTATAAGTTGTTGATGGGTTTTTCATTTCTTTATTTCATCTTATTTGGCATTGCAGAAGTAGCGTATCATTTCTTTGACGTAAAAGTTGAATATGCTCGTAAATTTGTACATGCATTTACCGGAATTATTACACTTTTATTTCCTATTTACATCGCAAATATTATCGATCTCATTATTCTCTGTGGCAGTTTTTTATGCATTGTATTCGTTACAAAAAAGTATAATCTATTGCAATCGGTTAACGCAATCGAACGAAAGTCGAATGGAAGTATTTTATTTCCTATAGTTGTGATTATCTGTTATATCATCGAAAGCTACATGCAGAATTATGTGTATTTTCTTATTCCTATTTTGATATTATCCTTTGCCGATCCTATAGCAGCAATCGTAGGTAAAAAATGGCCTAAAGGGAAATATAGTATTCGTGGTAATCATAAAACTCTAGCAGGAAGTTTAGCATTTTTATTTACTGCATTTCTAATTAGCATTTTGACAGTTTATTTAATAGGAAATTTACTCACAGTCAATAGAGTGTTGCTTTGTTTTATATTAGCTATGGTTACTACTGTTGGGGAAGCGATCAGTATACGTGGATATGACAACCTATGGATTCCTTTAAGTTGTATTATTACTCTATTATTCTTTCAAGTATAAATAGGTATATATGAAGTCATATATAGTTACACCTAAAGATAAACTTTGGGATACATTGTGTAGTATGGATGATTTATTTAATCAAGAGATTATTCCACAGACTAATTATTTGCTTTGTGGTATTCTTGTAGAGTTGAATGGAGAATTCTGTGCTAGAGCGGTATGTTATCATAATCCATATCATGTGTTAGATGGTAAGGATTGTATGTCATTTGGATATTTATATTGTAAAGAAGATATTTCTATTTTTCGATTTCTATCCAATGCGATTTTAGAAGTTGCAAGCAGTTCTAAATTTGACAAAGTGTTGGGCCCAATGAATGGTAGTACTTGGAACGATTATAGATTGGTTAGTTCAATGCAAGAGCATCCATTCCTACTTGAGCCAGTTAATGCTCCTCATTTATCGATTTTTTTTGAACAAGAGTGGGATACCTTAGCGAATTACCAATCTAGCTATTCTGATTCTATCGAAGTCAATTGGACGAGGGTGATGAATAGGTACGAAGATTTTATTAGTCAAGGCATAAAATTTATGGATTTCGATAAAGCTAGATCTACTGCCTTGTTTGTTGAATTAGCAGAATTTTGCAATATCTCCTTCGAGAAGAATTTTCTTTTTAGTCCATTAGACACTGACGACTTTGTTGCGAAGATGAATAAAGTGTTGCCAATAATTGATCCTCGCCTTACGGTAATAGCAAGGAATAAGAACGGTGAGATCATCGGATTTATTTTCGCTTATGAAGACCTATTGAATCCTGATAAAAAAACATTGGTAGTTAAGACCTTAGCACGTTTGCCGAGTAAGAGATATGCAGGAATCGGTTCGGTATTGATGTCATTGGTGATGAAGCAAGCCAAAGAATTGGGTTTCGAATCTAGTATTCATGCATTGATGATTAATACAAATACATCTAATTTCGTTTCGTCTAAGTTTAATGGTGAATCTTTTCGTAAATATTCTCTGTATTCTAAAAAGTCGCTATGAAAGATAATATTGTAGAACTGTTTTTTGATCAAGTGAAGAGGACTCCCTATTCGATAGCACTTATTCATGGTGATCGTAGTTTAAGTTATGTTGAATTGTGTAGGCAAGTGCAAGCTACTGCGGCTTATTATAGTCGAAAAGGAGTAATCAAAGGTATGCGTGTGTTAGTTTTTGTGCCTATGAGTATTAGATTGTATCAAACTATATTGGCTTTATTTTCTTTGGGAGCGACCGTAGTATTTGTAGACGAATGGGCAAATCAATCACGTCTGGAAAAGGCTCTTCAAGTAGTCGATATTGATGCTATAATTGCCCCTAGAAAATTTCTTTTTCTTACATATATAGTAAGATGTTTTAGAAAGATTCCACTTAAGTTGTCTGCACCCAAGAAAATGACGTTTAAGGCGCATACATATACTACAGTACAATCAAATACTACAGCATTAATTACGTTTACTACAGGTAGTACTGGATTACCTAAAGCCGCTAATAGAACACATCTATTTTTATGGGAGCAATTTCGAATTTTGAAATCGGAAATTGGTGCCAACCCTAATGAAAAATGTGTAAGTACATTGCCTATAGTATTGTTAAGTATTCTGGCCACCGGAGCTACAGGTGTAATAGCCGATTACAATCAAAAAAAACCGCATAAAATTAATGCTACTCGTATATTAGATTTTCTGCATCAGGAGAAAGTTGAATTGTTGATCGCATCACCTTATTTTGTGCAGCAATTAGCTATATCCAATAGTATGAACTTGCCTCATCTAAGGAAGATTCTTACCGGAGGAGCTCCCGTATTCTCTCATGTTGCCAGTAAGATTGATGCTGCATTTCCCAATTCAAAGAATACGATTGCTTATGGTTCAACAGAAGCAGAACCTATTAGTACTATAGATATGAGTGAGTTGGTAGATCAGCATGCTGCTATGGATCATGGTTTGGCCGTTGGTGTTCCTCATGCTGAAGTAGAAATTAAGATCATAAAAATTACTAGTGAACCCATAGTATTGGACGGAGCTGGATGGGACGATTGGATAGTATCAGATGGTCAATTGGGGGAGATCATAGTTTCTGGGCCTCACGTTTTGGATGCGTATTATAATAGTAAAGAAGCATTCAAGATGAATAAAATTTATGATTCTGGAGTAATCTGGCACCGCACTGGCGACAGTGGAAGACTCATTAATAATATGCTATACTTATCTGGACGATGTAGTTCTTTAATAGAAGATAAATCTGGTTATATTTCTCAATTTCTTGTTGAAGATCAACTCTCCCAACTGGATAGTGTAAAAATTGGTACTATTACGAGAATCGGTAAAAAATTACATCTATTCATTGAATTGGAAAAAGACGCTAACCGTAACGAAGCAGAAAGAGAAATTAAGACCTTGGAGATAAATTATGATGAGCTAAATATATTATCGAAAATTCCTAGAGATCCTAGACATTATAGTAAGATTGAATATAGTAAATTAACTTGAAGTGGTACAGTCCTTACTTAGAATGGCTTACGTATTGATATTTCAGTTGGGCGGTATAATCTATTGTTTATTACTCATAAGGCTTTTGATTATATAGAAAATATAAAGACATGAAGTAATATTAAAGATCTAATAAGTTACTATTTCGATTTTACATCAAATATCATTAGTTTAGAATTTGTTAAGTGTAATATCTTTCAAAAAATCAGAATTGCTAAGTAAAAAAACGTCGGCTTTGAAAATATGAAAAATCTGCTCCTACTATTTATCGTTTTACCTTCATTTTTGCTTGGGCAATCTATTCTTGAGGCAGATGTAGAATCTATCCGAGTTGTAGCTAAATTGTCGGAATCAGAATTAATTACTTATTTATCTGATAAAAATCAAAATTTGAGAATAGCTGCGGCAAATAGAATTTCAAAATTATTATCTTCTTCAGATAATGTAGTGGCTAAGGGTAATATCGAAGAACATCCACTTCAATATTGGAAGTCCAAAAGTATCATATCTTTTGATAAAAAATACGAACCTCTAAAAGATGGTAGGATAGGTATTAATTATGTGACTAAAGATCAATTCTTAAAGGAATTTGGACTGTCGGAAGAAGATATATCTAAATCCACTTTTAAGCATGTAGGCTTTGCTCAATTAGATCATATGTATAAAGTAAGGTATAGATGTGTAGCTGATAAGGTTGATTTGATTTCTTTGATAAGTTCGCCTGAATATTACGTTGTAATGCCTGATAAAGGATTTAAAGGAGAGTGGTATAATTTTTATATCAATGGACAAGTATATTCCAAATCCAATTTTGTGAACGGAATGAAGACAGGAGTAGAAATCTTTTCTAGTTTTGATAAATTGATGTATCAACTTTATTATAAAGAAGGAATTTGCAATAAAGTTGAATTTTATAATCCTAATGGAGATATTATTAAAATACTTTATGAATCTTTAAGCGAAAGTGAAATTTTGAAAGTTTGTAATACAAAATTTGTGTATTAATGCGAAGTCTGGTTAATTACTTTTTGGTCCTTTGTTTTTTGTATTTAATTCTTGTAAACAAGAGAAGCAATTTTTTGAACATAAGTCTTTTCAATTTGGATTGTATGAAGACCAAATCCCATGCGACTCCAAGAAAATAAAACAAGAAGTTACTGACCATATAAGAGGAAAGTTAATTGAAGAAATACGAAATCCAGAGCTTAAAGTCTTTCTTCCTGATCGATTTGAGGATAAGAGGATTCCATTTTTTGTCATTGTGCCAGGTAATGATGGTAAGACGATTACTTATGGTTCGGAAGGAGAATCATTGTTTGATGAAATGAAGAAGCTCAACATTGGGGTAGCCCTTTGGACATATCGATTGCCTAATATGGCGGCTAATAATTGTGAAGTAGATGTCATGAGCAAGGACTTGTTAGCATTAGAAGAGAAGTTGAAATCTTATATACCTAATTGGCAAGTTAATATGAATGAGGTGGGTATGGTCGCCTACGGTAATAGTTCTAAATTCATTTTTGAAGGATTAAATGGGCCAGGTGAGAATAGTATTTTTAGGCATCAGATTTATCTAGAGCCTAATCTAGAAGACTTTGATTCAGAATTGCAATACACTTTTGAAAAAGATGAAAACGTGTTATTATTGACTAATACTACTAAATCACCATTGGTTGAAGAAATCTTTGTCTTGCATGAAAGATTATTGGATTTGAAATGTAATAGTACATTGCTTGAGGTGAGAGATAGTAGAGTGTGGAATGTAGCAAGCTTTAGGCCTTTTGATGAAAATATATTTTCTTGGATCATCCGTAAAGTAGATTTTGATAATTGGGGTAGAGAGTATTAATATTGAAGATCTTACGTAAAATAGAAGTGTAACTTATGCAGGCATTTATAAAGTATCTATCTCAATTCCCACACTTTAAATCTAATTTGATAGATGATGTCAAACCTTTTCTTTCAGTTGTACATCTAGAAGCTGGAGCGTATTTTTTACGAGAGGGAAAAGTAAGTAAGCAAATTGCTTTTATTGAAGAAGGCTTAGTACGACTATATTATCTTCATGATGGTAATGAGGTGACCACCTGCTTTTGTAAAGAAAATAGCATCACTTGTTCGTATAGAAGCATGATAACCAAAACACCTAGCGACTTGTCAATACAAGCAATTGAACCCTGTAGTTTGATTGTATTTTCTTACGAAGCTTTACAATCCTTGTATGCTAAGGAATTGTTTTGGCAACAGGTAGGTAGACTAGCTTCCGAGAACGAGTATCTCAACACAGTATGTCACAATCGCTTTTTAAGTGATCTTTCCGCTACAGAGCGATATCAGCAAATATTGGAAGAAGATTCTGATCTTTTGCAAAGGGTATCCTTAAGCCATCTCGCAAGCTACATGCAGGTAGCACCAGAAACATTGAGTAGGATTCGAAAGAAAATATCTCGAACTTGACTTAGATCAATTTTTACCTGAAGAACTTCTCTCAGATTTGTATTCAATCAAAAAATATAACGTGATGGATACAAATTCATTAAAACAATCTGTTGTAAAGAGCTATAGCGCTTTAGCAAAATCTAGAAAAAACGAAACTTTAGCCAATTTATTTGGATGTTGTAGTGTGACAAAACATGCAGATACTATAGCCGAAAATATTGGATATTCTAAGGAAATATTAGATCAGGTACCAGAAAATTCTAATCTCGGTGTAGGCTGTGGAAATCCTGCAGCTCTAGCTACTATAGAACAAGGAGCAACAGTTGTTGATTTAGGTTCGGGTGCTGGTTTTGATGCTTTTATAGTTTCTAGGATCGTGGGTGAGCAAGGCAAGGTGATAGGTGTTGATTTATCGGAAGATATGTTAAAGTTGGCTAGGAAGAATGCTAAGAAGGCTCAGTATGTAAATGTCGATTTTATTAAGGGAGATATTGAATCCCTACCATTAAAGGATAAAATTGCAGATCATATTATTTCCAATTGCGTGATCAATTTGTCTCTTAATAAAGACCAGGTGTATAGAGAAGCATATCGTGTCTTAAAGCCAGGAGGTAAAATTGCTGTGAGTGATATAGTGCTTCAAAGTGAGTTGCCAGACTACATTAAAAATTCATTAGTGGGTCACGTAGCATGTGTCTCTGGAGCTGAGAAACTTGAAGATTATCTTGGCTATATAGAAGAGGCTGGCTTTACGGATATTAAAATAGAATCCAAATCAAATTTTCCGTTAGAACTAATGCTAAGTGATCCTCAAATCATGCAAATCGCTCAGAAGATGGATTTTGATCTTGATAGTCAAGAGGCAAAGGCAATGGCAGCTAAAGTTGTGAGTGTTTCCATTACAGCAACGAAAAGGGAATATGAAGAATTATA
This sequence comes from uncultured Saprospiraceae bacterium, assembly GCA_937927575.1. Taxonomy (GTDB): domain Bacteria; phylum Bacteroidota; class Bacteroidia; order Chitinophagales; family Saprospiraceae; genus UBA1994. The sequence goes on from CALBEE010000110.1 coordinate 40,790, forward strand.
GAAAAACTATTATCGCGAGTGTTTTATCCTTAGTCTTAGGCTTAAGTTGCTGTTGGTTAAGTTCAATAATCATTTGGTTGGGAGGTGCGTCTATTGTGGCTTCCATGTCGAAATATTTGGATGGCGGCCAGACCGTACTTTTAGGTATTGGTATATTATTGATTTTTGTTTCAATCTATTTGTATCGACGGTCTGATAGTAACAATATTTTGAAAAAGTAAACTTCACTATGAGTAGCTTTTATTCAAAAGTAAGGGTAGTATAACTACCCAATTGAATCAATAGAAGAAAAACTTGTACTGAGCGATCAATAACGAGAACGTCTGTTGAGCGAGATAAAAGTTAAGCACTTAAATATCAAATCGAAAACTCTCTTTCTTGATCATTTTTTCATATTTCGCATAATTAAAACTATATAGTTTTGCAGGTAGATGAGCAACGTCGTCTTGATTTTTATTTAGGTCAATAAGTATATCTAGAGAGTTGAGTTTCCTTCTAAAGTTACGCCTATCCAATTTTATGCAAAGGACAGTCTCATAAAACTCTTGCAGTTGTTTTAAGGAAAATTTTGAAGGAAGAAGATTAAAGCCTATAGGATAATCTCTTACTTTTTGCTGCAGGGTAGCATAGCATTTATCCAAAATTTCTTTATGATCGAATGCCATCTCTTCGATTTCATCAATGGCTACCCAACGAAGCATTCTTTGTTTTTTATCTGTGATTTCGTGTTCAGATATCTTCAAAAGAGAATAATAAGCAATGGTAATTACTCGCCCAATAGGGTGCCTCTTGATTTTACTAAAGGCTTCGACCTGTTCAAGATAGACATTGTCCAAATTAGAGCAACTGAGTAATGTCTTTTCTGCAGACTGTCTCAACGTTTCATTTTTTTGTAAGATGTCGCCGACTAATGAAAGTTTGCCTCTAAACTCTGACATATCACTTTCCATTAGCAATACTTTGAGACCGTCGTCATCATAGCCAAATATCACGCAATCTACTGATAAATGGATGGCATCGTTATCTTCTAGTATGCGTGAAGTACGGTATCTTTTTTCTTTTATTTCTGGATGAGTAATTGACATTTATAAAAAAGAAGTAGTTGAAATAAAGCTTTTAATCGTTTTTGGGAGTTGATGAATTAGTAAAAAAGAGCGGACAATGTTAATTGTCCGCTCGCATTGCAATATAAGTATATTATCAAAAATTACTTAACCACGCTAAATCTCTTTCCAATTATATACCGATCATTATAAATGTTCAGTAAGTAATTTCCAGAGTTTAGACTGCTTATATTAATGTTGTTGAGTTGACTAGCATCTCTCATATCTTGTAAGATTACTTTTCCTGTCATGTCGATGATGTTAATACTTACATCGCCACTTAATTCGATAGCATCAAGATTGATATTTAATACTTGAGTAGCAGGATTTGGGAACACTTTGATATCAGAAGGATCAATCACATCTTGAGTACTAGTTAATGGATCTCCAAATAGGTATTCGCCGGTAGAAGAATTAAATGTTACACCATAAGTTCCTTCTACTGTTGCTATGTTTGGTCCACCAGCTGTTCCAATACCTGAAGGCCAAGTAACATCTCCCCAGTTTACAGCCCAATCATTTTCCGCTCTGAATTTTACACCCTCATCAGTAACATCTGGGTTTTGAGTAGTAAGAGTTACAGATTCTAAAGTCCATAGGTTAAAATCATTTTCGTCTTTATTCATAGGGACATCATTTTCCCAATCGCCATTGGGTCCAGATTTTCCGATAAGGCCAACAGTACCATATTCTACTACTGCTTTGAAGTTATATTCTCCGGTAAGAGAATTAAAGCTTATGATATATTCGCCAGCTGTTATAGGAATATTAGCACCGTCTATAATACCGACACCTACAGGAAAGTCGCCAGACCCCCAGTTTACTGTCCAATCATCTTCTGCTCTAAATTTCGCTTCTCCATCTAGAAGTTCTAATCTTGCTGTCCATAAATGCACGTTTTCAGCATCTTTTTCGAAATCAGTGTCTTCAGCCCAGCCACCAGGAGTAGCATCGCCGATGATACCTACAGTAGTATATTCTACTATTTCAGTAAAGCTATATTCACCAGTTTCAGAATTGAAGCTTACAAGGTAATCACCAGCAGTAACAGGAATATTATCTCCGCCTAGCTCAGCAGTTCCAGAAGGGAAATCTGTACTTCCCCAGTTTACAGCCCAATCATCTTCAGCTCTAAACTTTACTTCACCATCCGTAAGCGTAATCGTTGCAGACCAAGCATTTGGATCATTTGCACTTTGGGTCATGTCTGTATCTTCTTCCCAGCCTCCTGGAGTCGCATCACCTATGATACCTATAGTTTCATAAGTCACCATAGATTCAAATAAATATTCTCCTGTAGATGTATCTAATGTTACTACATAAGTGGCTGCCTGGTCTACTAATATATTGTCACCGTCTTGTACACCTACACCAGAAGGGAAATCTGCACTTCCCCAGTTTACAGCCCAATCATCGTCTTTTCTAAATTTCGCTTCTCCAGCAATAAGATCGATGGTTGTAAAGAATTTGTTAGAATCTGTCTGATCTTTAAACATGTCAGTGTCCATCTCCCATCCGCCAGGAGTCGCACTTCCTATGATTCCAATATCACTGTCTACATCAAAATTGTATTCACCCGTTTTAGCATTAAATGTAACGGTGTAATTACCTGCAAAAACAGGGATGTTAGATCCATCTTGTTCTCCGACGCCCAGAGGAAAATCTGAGTTTCCCCAGTTTACAGCCCAATCATCGTCCTGTCTAAATTTAGCTTCTCCATCAAAAAGCTCAATTTCAATGGTCCAGATGCTATCCACAGCATCAATTAATTCCATATCGGTATCTGATTCCCATCCTCCCGGGGTAGCAGATCCAATGATTCCTACGCTTTGACTATATAATCCACTTATGGCTAAACATAGTATTAAGCATGTGAGTAAATTTTTAATCATGAATTTATTTTTTATAAAATTAGTTAAAGAAGATAGTGTCATATAGACACAATATACATTTTTTTCTATATTTATGAAATTCTAAAAATTATTATTTTCAGTAAAGCGAAAGATGTATGTCTTTATATAGTATGAAAAAAAATATATTATCGGTTTTGTTGCTGCTCCTAACATTATCGATTGGTGTCGAGGCACAAAGGAGTATTACAGGTATAGTATTAGATGATGATACAGGCGAAACTTTGATAGGAGCCAGTGTCTTAATCGTAGGTCAAAGTGGTGGTACCATTACAGATATAGATGGTAGGTTTGCCCTGCAAGTATCTGACGACGCTAAAGAGATAGAGGTAAGCTATACAGGATTTGATAGTCAGATTATCCCTATTGATGCTAGTCAAGAGATGCTTATCAAATTACAGTCTGGTAAGTTGCTCGAAGAGATTATCGTAGTAGGCTATGGTACAATCAAAAGAGAGGATGCTACAGGATCAGTACAATCGGTGTCTTCCAAAGACTTTAATCGTGGTGCTATGACCGGACCGCAAGAATTACTTTCTGGAAAGGTGGCAGGAGTTTCGATCACTACCGCTGGAGATCCAGGAGGTGGATCTAAAATTAGAATTAGAGGAGAGTCTTCTTTAAATGCGGCTAATGATCCATTAATCGTTATAGATGGTGTGCCACTCGAAAATGGGGGAATAGCCGGTAACAGAAATCCACTAGATATTATTAATCATAATGAAATCGAAACTTTTACTGTATTGAAAGATGCTTCGGCTACAGCAATCTATGGTAATAGGGCAGCGGGTGGTGTTATTATAATAACTACCAAAAAAGGGGTGACTTCTGACAGATTAAAGGTGGCTTATACAGGGAATGTGAGTTACGGACGTATATCTAATAAAGTAGATGTTCTTAATGCTGATGAATATCGTGCAAAGATTACTGAGATCTATGGAGAAGATCATCCAGCGTTTCCTAGATTGGGTACAGCTAATACAGATTGGCAAGATGAGATTTATGATTCTGCTTTTGGGCAAGAGCATAATGTAAATCTCTCAGGAGGATTAAAAGCTTTGCCTTATAGACTTACAGTAGGTTATCTTAATAAAGATGGTGTACTCAAATCAGATAATTATCAAAGAACATCCTATGGACTGAATATAAATCCTGGCTACCTAGATAATAGATTGCAACTCAACTTTGGATTGAAAGGGATATTATCAAAAAATAATTTTGCCAATAGAGGAGCTATTGGTAATGCGATCGGATTTGATCCCACCCAAACGCCTCTAGATAGTGAAAGTCCCTATGGCGGATTTTTTACTTGGGTTGATGCCAATGGGAATCCTGAGTTTATAGCGCCAACTAACCCCTTAGCATTACTCAATCTTAGCGAGAATAAATCTGATGTTAATCGAATTATTGCCAATGCTTCAGCGGATTATCGCTTTGCGAAATTTCCTGATCTAAGGGCTAATTTGAATATAGCCACAGATCGAGTGAGATCAGAAGGAACAACTTTTATTCCTACTAATGCTTCATTCGCTTTTGATGCCTTGAATGGAGGTGGAGTAGATAATAATTACAGCCAAGAAAAGGATAATAATCTGTTGGAGTTTTACCTAAATTATAAAAAACAACTATCTAAGAATAGCATAGACTTAATGGCAGGATATTCTTGGCAACAGTTTACTTTCAATAATGCCTTTATGAATTCTGATGTAGCTGGAACGCCTTCTGAAATCACAAGTGGTACTGATGCTAGTGAACTATTTTTAGTTTCTCTTTTCACTCGTATGAATTATAGCTATGATAGTAAATATCTATTAACATTGAGTTTGAGAAGAGATGGTACATCTAGATTTTCACCTGAAAACAGATGGGGATTATTCCCAGCAGCAGCTTTAGCGGTAAAGCTGATCGAAAATGATAATTCATTATTTAATAATGTAAAGCTGCGTGGTGGCTGGGGTATTACTGGGCAAGAAGGTATTGGAAATAGATACGCTTATCTTCCTCAATACACATCGAGTTTTGAAAATGCTCAATACCAATTTGGAGAAGAGTTTTTTACCACATTAAGACCTGAAGGCTATGATGCTAATATCAAATGGGAAGAAACTTCTACTATCAATTTGGGTATCGATTTTTCTATCATTAAAGATAGATTATCTGGTACTATAGATCTATACAAAAGAGAAACTGAGGATTTATTAAATAGAATCCCAGTGCCTGCGGGTACTAACCTTACTAACTTTATTACGACGAATGTAGGTGATATGGAAAACGAAGGAATAGAAGTGTCTTTATATATGACACCTATTAGTTCTACTGATTTTTCTTGGGATCTAGCTTTTAACACTGCTTATAATAAAAATACTATTACAAAGCTGACGGCAACAGATGATCCAGAGTATGTAGGCATTCAGACTGGTGGAATAGCAGGTGGAGTGGGATCTAATATACAGATACATAGCGTCGGATTTGCTCCTTTCTCTTTTTATGTAAAAGAGCAAATGTACGATGAGGCCGGTAATCTTTTAGAAGGTCAATTTGTAGATAGAAATGGAGATGGATTGGATAACGATTTTTACAGATTGGAAAAACCGGCAGCAGATTTATCATTCGGTTTGACTAGTAATATTAATTATAAGAATGTAGGATTTTCCTTTGGAGCAAGAGCTTTGACGGGTAACTATATATATAATAATGTGCAGACAGATCAGGGTTATCTCAATAGACTAGTATCAAGTTCGAATGTATTATTTAATGTACATAGATCAGCAGTTGACCTTAATGTATCGGATCAAGGAAAGCTGACATTCAGTGATCATTATGTACAAGAAGCTTCATTCTTAAGAGTAGATCATGTGACGCTTTCGTATGATTTTGGAGACCTGTTAGGAGATAATACTAGCATTTACTTTACGGTACAAAATCCATTTCTATTTACAGGATATGAAGGTCTAGATCCTGAAACGGATAATGGTATTGATAATAATTTATACCCACGACCAAGGACATTAGTTTTTGGATGGAGCACTCAATTTTAATAATACAGAAAATCGAATATCTAGATAAATATTTAGACATATGAAAAATATAAATTACATATTAACCATTTGCATTTTAGTAATGCTGAGTTCTTGTTTTGGCGACTTGGATACTATTCCAATTGATGATGATATTTCTACTTCAGAGCAAGTCTATCAAGATCCTGATGCTTATAAGCAAGTATTGGCAAAGCTATATGCAGGTTTGGCTGTCTCAGGGCAACAAGGGCCTGCCGGACAATCAGATATTGAAGGGATCGATGAAGGATTTGGGCAATATTTAAGAGGCTTATGGTATCATCAAGAGTTTACTACTGATGAAGCTTTGGTAGGATGGAACGATCAAACTATTAAAGATTTTCATAGTCAATTATGGACCTCCACAGATGGATTTACTTTCGCTTTTTATAGTAGAATATTTTATCAAATTTCATTGTGTAATGAATTTTTGAGAGAAACTACTACGGAGAAACTTGTTGAGAGAGGGCATGATAATTTGCAAGCGGAGATTGACAATTTTAGAGCCGAAGCGAGATTTTTAAGAGCATTAAGTTATAGCCATGCCTTGGATATTTTTAGAAATGTACCTTTCGTAACTGAGCAAGATGCTGTGGGACAATTTTTCCCAAATCAGATTTCTGGTAACGACTTGTTCGATTATATAGAGCAAGAATTATTGGCTGTAGAGTCTACCATTATGGATGCTAGGACTAATGAATATGCAAGAGCGGACAAAGGGGCAGTATGGGCTTTATTAGCTAAATTATATCTTAACTCGGAAGTTTACACTGGCAATGCAAGATGGGAAGATTGTGTTACTTATAGTGAGAAAATTATTGATGCTGGATATGTTTTAGAAGAAGAGTATGAACATTTATTCTTAGCGGATAACCATCTTTCGGATGAGATCATATTTCCAATTGCTTTTGATGGCATCAATACCAGAACATGGGGAGGGATGACATTTATCATTAGAGCTGCTATAGGTGGTGAAATGGATCCTTTGGATTCTGGAGTCAGCGGTGGCTGGGGTGGAGTCAGAACCACAAAGCAACTAGTTGAGAGATTTGGAGAGATAGGAGGAATCGTCGTAGAACCCAATGCAGGGAATACCGTACAGTATCCGAAAATATATACGCCTGGTTCCTTTCAAGATTTTGATTTTAGTAATACTAGCAATGCATTGTCTTCTGTAGAAAGCAATAATGTCTTTGAAGGATATAAATATTTTCCTGAGCCTAATGGTGAGTTTTTAGTTACAAGAATACCAGATAGTAATGCACCTTATTTTGGTGATAATAATGGTGATGGCACATTGGATCAATTTGGTGATAATATTGTAGTTCCGGAAGCAGGTTTATATTTTATAAAAGTAGATCTCAATCAAAATACTTATGAAATGACCCGAACAGAATGGGGTATCATAGGCGATGCGACAACTGGAGGCTGGGATACCGATCAAGATATGGTTTGGGATGCCGAAAATAACGCGATGAAAGCTAATATTGTAGTGACAGACGGAGCCATAAAGTTTAGAGCAAATGACGCATGGGAAATTAATTATGGAGACAATGGAGCGGATGCTGTATTAGATTTTGGTGGAGACGATATAATGGTAGAGGCAGGAGATTATGAAGTGTTATTGTTTTTGGAAAGACCGGACTATACTTTCCAGATTAGAAATACTGGATTTGATAGAAGACCATTTTTCTTTTCTCAAGGCCAAACTTTAGAGATAGAAGATATTACACAATTTACTCAAGGCTATGCGGTAAATAAGTTTAAGAATATAAATTCTGATGGCACATTAGGATCGGATACTGATTTTCCAGATACAGATTTCCCTATGTTTAGATTGGCAGATTTTTATTTGATGGCTGCTGAGGCTCATTTAAGATTAGGCAATACTACAGATGCGGTAGATCATTTTAATGTGGTAAGAGAAAGAGCTTATAAAGGATCTGGCGGTAATACTAACGCTACAGATATTTCTTTAGAATTGATTTTGGAAGAAAGAGCGAGAGAGTTGTATTGGGAATGCCATAGAAGAACAGATTTAGTTAGATTTGGTCAGTTTACAGATGGAGATTATATGTGGGCTTGGAAAGGTGATGTGCAAGAAGGCGCTCCAGTAGAATCTTTTAGAAATATTTTCCCTATTCCTTCTTCTGATATTGCTGCAAATCCCAACTTGGATCAAAACCCTGGATATTAAACCATTTAAGTCAAAACCATTATGACCAATAAAAATATATACCTAATACTATTACTATTTATTTCAGGAGTCGTAAGCCACGCACAATCATTTGAAGATGTAAGTGAATCATTGGAATTTGATGTTCCTGGACTAAATCGAGGAGTTGCTATTGCTGATTACGACGGCAATGGTTTTGATGATATCTATATTAGTAGAAATGGATCTGAAAATCTATTTTATGCTAATCAAGGGAATCTACAATTTATAGAAATGGCAGCTGATCTTGGAATAGATGATGAGGGAGAAACGATAGCTAGTGTTTGGATAGATTATGATAATGATGGAGATCTAGATTTATTTTGTGGCAATCAATTTACGGCATGTTCTTTTTATGTAAATGAAAATGGAAATTTTGTCGAAAGATCTAATAGTTTGGGTATATCATTGACTGGTAATATTCAATCAGTAAATCTCGTAGATTTTGACAATGATGGCTTTTTAGACATATACATTGCTAGATTTAATGAAGAGAATATTCTTTATAAAAATCTAGATGGTGAGTCTTTCGCTAATTACATAGATCCTTCTGGAATAAGAGATAGTGGAGAATCTATGGGAGCTATATTTTTCGATTATGATAAAGATGGAGATCAAGACCTTTATCAGACCAGAGACGGTAATGAAGGCAATTTATTTTTTAGAAATGACGGTGGTTATTTTGTTGAGATTTCTGAACAGATAGGTGTTGACTTTAATGGTCATGGTATGGGTGTAGATGTGGCAGATGTAAATCAAGATGGCCTTTTGGATTTATATTTTACTAATCTGTATGAGAATGCCTTACTCTTACAAAACGCAAACGGCGCCTTTGAAGAATTTAGTAATCCTTTGCTAATCGATAGAGGAATGGGTTGGGGTACTGTTTTATTTGATTGTGATAATAATGGATTGCAAGACATCTATATTTCTAATGATAGTCACTTTCAAGTAGATGGTATCAATCACGAAAGCAAGCTCATAGTACAATCTGCAATTTTAAATTTTGAGGAATCTTCCCAAGACGGAGCGATTAATAATTTGCATGCTTCTTATGGAACAGCATTTTCTGATTTAGATAATGATGGCGATCTTGATCTCTTTATTTGTAATACAGGTAATGAGGGAAATCAGTTATTAATTAATAATGGTAATCAGAATTCATATTTAGCATTGAATTTGCAAGGAAGTGAATCTAACTCTCAAGCGATCGGCGCAAGGGTAGAAGTTTATGCTAATGGGAAAATATTCATTGAACAGAATATTCCTTCGCATAGCTATGCCAGTCAAAGTAGTAACACGGTACATTTTGGATTAGGGAATATAGAAGCGGTAGATAGTGTGTTAATCCATTGGCCATCTGGAAATGTAGATAAAATTGAAGATATAGAGATTAACACTAAGACCACGATAGTCGAGAATGAAGGGCTTGTGGTTTCTGGTATTTTGGTTTGGACAGAACCTGCTTTTCCGACACAATTAGATGATGTAACAGTTTACTTCGATGCCAAGGAAGGTAATGGGGCATTGGCAGGGTTTAATGGTGCGGTGTATGCACATACAGGCGTAATCACCACTGCAAGTAATGCACCTAATGACTGGAAACATGTGCAAGGAAATTGGGGGACAGCAGACGCTAATGTAGTGATGACTTCTGAAGGTGATGACGTATACTCCATCAGTTACAACATCACAGATTATTATGGGATCAATCCAGGAGAGATAGTGGAGCAATTGGCTTTTGTATTTAGAAATAGTGATGGATCTATTGTAGGACGTGATACTGATGGATCAGATATATTTCTAGATGTATTTCCAGAAGAAGCAGGCTTATTGACTAACCTTAATGCTCCGCAAAATAATACAATAGTATATGAAGGCGAGCAAGTGGCTATAGATTTGGAAGTAAACAAAGAAGCTACTGTAATAATCACTGATAATGGTACAGAGATTTTTAATGAAACTACGGATCTTGTATCCTTTGAGATCACCGCAGCGGGTATAGGTAATCACGATTTGAGAATGGTGATATCTGATGGCGTGGATGAAGCGATAATAGAATTGACTTATCTTGTATTAGATAATAATGAAACACCAGAAAACCCACCTATAGGGACAAAGAACGGTGTTAATTATCTGAGTTCGAGTTATATTTTTCAGATTACAGCCCCTGGAAAAGAGCACGTATTTTTATTATGCCCTGACAATGATTATCAAGTAGATGTCAATTATCAATTGAAAAAATCAGAAGATGGAAATATCTTTTGGAAAGAGCTACCAAAAAGTTTGTTTGAGGAAGGAGAAAATACGTATCAATATTTAGTAGATGGTAGAATAAAAGTGGCGGATCCTTTTGCAGAAGTGGTTTTAGATCCATGGAATGATGGAGGAGTTCCTGAAGATGTAATGCAAGAATTGCCACCGTATCCAAATGATTTTACGACAGGTATTGTTACTGCATTTGATTTGGAAAAGACAGAGTACGATTGGCAAGTCAATGATTTTGAAAAGCCAGCTAATACGGATCTCATTATTTACGAAATCCTTATGAGAGATTTTTTAAACGATAAGAATTATAAGTCATTAATAGATACCTTGGATTATCTTGATCGCTTAGGAGTCAATGCGATTGAACTGATGCCTATTAGCGAATTTGAGGGAAATAATAGTTGGGGCTATAATCCAAGTTTCCATATGGCTGTAGATAAGTATTATGGTTCTAGAGATCAATTGAAAAGAGTAATTGATGAATGCCACGCTAGGGGAATCGCAGTTATACTTGATGTGGTATTTAACCATGCGTTTTCGCAAAGTCCGCTTTGTCAATTATATTGGAATCCTACAGAATTTAGACCCGCAGCTGATAATCCTTGGTTAAATGAAACTGCCAGGCATCCCTTCAATGTGGGGTATGATTTCAATCATGAAAGTGTATTTACAAAGGATTGGGTAAAGCAAGTGCTTTCGTACTGGATTGAAGAGTTTAGATTTGATGGTTTTAGATTTGATTTGTCTAAAGGCCTCACTCAAAAATTTACTGGTAATAATGCAGATGCAATGGCGCAGTATGATCTAGATCGTGTAGGTATACTTCAAGATTATTCAGATCATATTTGGGCATTTGACGAGAATATATATGTCATCATGGAACATTTTGCTGTAAATACAGAAGAGAGTGATCTTTCAGATTATGGTATGATGCTTTGGGGAAACATAAGTCATGAGTTTGCAGAGGCGGCTATGGGATTTGCATCAGATCTTGAAGGAGCAGATTATACTGATCGAGGATGGAATGATCCACACTTGATTGCATATATGGAAAGCCATGATGAAGAAAGAATGGGCTATAAATTGCAAAATTTTGGAGACTCTAACTCTAATCATAATACGCGAGAATTGGAAACAGGAGTGGATAGAATAGCTGCTGCAAGTGCTATTTATTTGAGTATTCCAGGCCCAAAAATGTTTTGGCAATTTGGAGAGTTGCATTATGACTTTTCTATAAATCGATGTACTAATGGAGCGATTAATCCAGATTGTAGATTAGATCCTAAGCCTATACGATGGGATTATAATGAAGATGATACCAGAAGAAGTCTTTATGATCGTATAGCCGCAATGACACATCTAAAAACTAATTACCCTACATTCGCTACAGAAGATTTTGTATTTAATGATGGCAACTTTTTCTTAAAGACTGTGCATTTATATCATGAGGAGATGGATGCCGTTACCTTAGCTAATTTTAGAATTATCGATTCTGAAATTAATCCCAAATTTCCAAATACTGGGATATGGTATGAGTATTTTACTGGAGAAGAATTAGAGGTAACAGATACTGAAGAAAGATTAACTTTTGGTCCAGGTGAATATCGAATTTATACCTCTAGCAAAATAGAACCGCCAGGAGGATTCTTTACAAGTACTTATGAAGTATCTTCTGAAGAGTTGAGACTATATCCTAATCCTAGTTTTGCAAAAAATGAAATCAAAGCGGAGTTACCATCTAATGCATTAGTTGAGTCAGTGCAAATCATGGATATATTAGGAAGGACTGAAACTTTAAATTTTGATCAATCTGGAAATTTACTCAATATTAAATCGAAGGAACAATATCAAGGGAATTACATTTTATTGATCACGCAGGATGATAAAGTCTATCGTAGCCAGATCTCATTTATAAATTAGATATGAGATATATTCTGCTCTTACTTTGCTTTACTTCTGTGTCTCTGTATAGTCAGTACACGCACCCGGATGATGGTCTTTTATTTATTGATGATGAAGTTCCAAGGATAGATATATTTATGGACTCTGATTCTCTTGATTTATTATTAGAGGATGTATTTAGTAATCATGAATTTCCGGCGACATTTATTTTTACAAGTTCAGGATTAGTAGATACTATAGAGCATGTGGGTGTAAGACTTAGGGGAAATACATCTAGAACAGCGGCTAAAAAATCGGTTAAAATTTCATTCAATACTTTCGAAGCGGGTAGGAAGTTTCAAGGAGTAGAAAAACTCAATCTTAACGGAGAGCATAATGATCCATCTATCGTAAGATCAAAGTTGGCTTGGGATATCTGTAAGTGGAATAATATCCCTGCTGCTAGAGCGAATCATGTTCGGTTATATGTCAATAGTATTTATGCAGGACTTTACATAAATGTTGAACATATTGATGAAGAATTTATTCAAAAGCGAATGCAAGATGATACAGGTAATCTTTTTAAATGTCTCTATCCTGCAGATTTACATTATAAAGGAAGTGACCCTGACTTATATAAAGAGGAAATTTTTGATAGAAGGGCATACCAACTTAAAACCAATACTGAACAAGATGACTATTCTAAGCTGGCTGAATTTATAGATATCTTGAATAATGAAACTACAGAAGATTTCGAATGCGAATTGGAAAGAATATTTGATGTCGATAATTATCTAAAAATGATCGCCGTAGATGTCCTTACAGCGAATTGGGATGGATCTATCGTCAATAAGAATAATTTCTACTTATATTTTGATCCTTGTACTGAGCGATTTACTTATATTCCATATGACTTGGATAATACTTTTGGTATTGATTGGTTCAGTATAGATTGGGCCGTTACAGATGTTTACAATTGGTCTCAATATTCTGGACAATATCGACCCATATTCGAAAAAATAATGGCTGTTGATGAATATAGAAATCGCTATACGTATTACTTAGAAAGTATTTTGGATAATCACTTTAATTCTGATTTTTTGGATGTCTATCTAGATGATAAGCTTGAGCTAATTAAAGATTTTAGACTTAATGATCAATTTGCAGAGGCGGATTATGAGTGGACGTATCAAGATTTTATCGATAGTTATGATACTGAACTGGGTGATCATGTAAAGTACGGTATGAAAGACTATATTTCAGTGAGAGCTAATTCAGCTAGAAATCAATTGGTACAAAATGATATCACTCCAATCATCAAATCTACTGAAGAACGATGGCAGATATTTGATTTAGAACTATTGATAGATATAATCGATGATGAAGTTGTGACTGATGTAATGGTTCACTATAAGTTTGAAGATAATGAATGGGAGAGTGCTTCGTTGAGCAGTGATGCTGAAGGGAAATGGAGTTTTAATTATACTGCTGAAGAAGTAGGAAAGTTGATGTATTATGTCACGGCAGAAGATAATGTAGGTCATATTCAGAGATATCCCTCTTGTGCGGAGAAAGAAGTACAGATGGGATATTTGGAAGTGCCCAATGTCGTTATAAATGAATTTATGGCGAGTAATACTAATGCTCATGCAGATGAATATGGAGAATTTAATGATTGGATAGAAATCTATAATCCAACGAATCAAGTGATTCCGATTTACAAGTACTACCTTTCTGATGACCCTGATACTCCGAACAAATGGAAGATGCCTAATACTATTTTAAGTCCCAATAAATACATGATTATTTGGGCAGATGGCAATCCTTCTCAAGGAGACAGGCACGCAAATTTCAAATTAAAGAAAGGTGGAGAATTCATAGGATTATTTCATGAAAAGGATAATCATTTTGCGCCTATTGATACGATTACATTTGGACCTCAAGTAACGGATGAGTCTTCAGCAAGATTACCTAATGGATTTGGGGATTTTGAGATTACGACTAATGTTACAGCCAATGGAGATAATGATATATCTACTGCGACCCAAGAATTTGAAATAAGTAATGTTGTAGTATACCCTAATCCGGCAAATGATTTTTTAAACATTGATGTGGAAGGCGCTCCGATTCAGCTTTTACAGATTTTCGATGCACGTGGAAAAATCATTTTGGATAATATTGAAGTAGGGAAGGTGGATGTAAGTAGTCTGCCTAGTGGTATATATTTCCTTCGTGCTAAAAACATCGATCGAAATTTTGTACATAAAATCGTTTTGGTAAAATAATTTAAACATTAAACTGATGAGAAATTACATTTTACTTTTAATTTCTTTATTTACTTTTTCATTCGCTAACGCTCAGTCTGTGGATAGAGTGGAACCTCCATTTTGGTGGACGGAAATGAATAATCCTGAATTGCAATTGATGCTGTATGGAAAGGATATAGGAGCAATGGAAGTATCCATTAAAGATGCTAATATTAGAGTGGATAAGGTGCATCGACCTGAGAATCAAAACTATTTATTTGTAGATATTACGGTACTGCCTAAAGCGAAGTCTGGCGTTTACGATATCAAGCTTTCTGAAGATGGCAAAGAGGTAGATTTGAAGTATGAATTTAAGAAAAGAGATAAAAATTCTGCGGCCAGAAAAGGAAATGATGCATCCGATGCTATCTACTTAATTACGCCTGATCGCTTTGCCAATGGTGACCTTAGCAATGATGAAGTAGCAGGGATGAAAGAAGGCTTACAAAGAGATAAAGAGTATGGTCGGCATGGTGGTGACCTAAAAGGAATTTCTGATCATCTTGATTATATTAATGATTTAGGATTTACGGCTATTTGGTTAAATCCTGTATTAGAAAATGATCAAGAAAAATGGTCTTACCATGGCTATGCTACTACAGATTATTATCAAGTAGATAGAAGATTCGGTACGAATGAGGAGTATGCGGCATTAGGATTAAGAGCGAAAGAAATGGGAATCGGAATGATCATGGATATTATCGTAAATCATTGTGGTAGTCATCATTGGTGGATGGCGGATCCACCTTATAAGGATTGGATTAATTATCAAGATGCGGAGTATCAGCAAACGAATCACAGGAAGTCTACTTTGCTAGATCCTTATAGTTCCAAGATTGATAGAAAGATCATGACGGAAGGATGGTTTGTTCCTGCAATGCCAGATCTTAATCAGCGCAATTCGTTTATGTCTACTTACCTCATTCAAAATTCGATTTGGTGGATTGAGTACGCTCATATATCTGGTATTAGGCAAGACACCTATTCCTATCCCTTTAGAGAGTTTATGACTGACTGGACTTGTGCTATTAGAAATGAATATCCTGATTTTTATATAGTAGGAGAAGAGTGGGTAGAAAATACAGCCGTTATTGCTTATTGGCAAGAAGGAAAAGTAAATTCTGATGGTTATACTTCCTGCCTACCTGGATTGATGGATTTTCCTTTGTGTTTTGCATTGCACAAGGGACTCACAGAAGAAGAGAACTGGGGTAAGGGACTTATAAGAATGTATGAGTCTTTAGCCAATGATTTTTTATATGCTGATCCTTCACAGCTAGTAATATTTCCGGATAACCATGATATGAGTCGGATCTACACTCAATTAGGTGAAGACTATGACTTGTATCAAATGGCAATGGTATATATGCTCACTACGAGAGGAATACCTCAGATATATTATGGGACAGAGATTCTAATGTCTAATAAAGGTACTGAGAGTCATGGAGTGATAAGATCAGATTTTCCTGGAGGATGGAAAGGAGACGAGGTTAGTGTCATGCAGAATGTGGGTTTAAGTCAAGAGCAAAGTGAAGCGAAAAACTTTTTATCTCAGTTGCTGAATTGGAGAAAAGATAAAACTGTAATTCATACTGGTGATTTGGTGCACTTCGAACCTATGCAAGGAGTTTATACTTATTTTAGATTTAATGATGAGGAAAAGGTAATGGTCATTTTGAATAAGAATAAAGAAAACTATGATTTACAATTAGGTCGCTTTGATGAAATGTTGAATGGCGTAGTAAGTGGTGTAAATGTTTTAGATCAAACGAATTTTGACTTTACGAAAAACGCCATTACACTTTCTCCCAATACAGCATATATTATCGAGTTGAGATAGAGTAGGAAACTCAGGAGGAATATTAATCTAGATCGGAAGAAGTTTCAAGTGGCATTAGTTAATTTTTACATTTTGCCTATCAGTCCCAATAACTGGACACACTTAATAAATTCTCTATTCGTACCCTCTATTTCAGTTTGACCGGCAGAGCTGTAGAATATTTCACGTAAAGACCTTAGACAACCTTCAATATGTCCTATTATAAGCATCAAGACTTTAAGATGTTCGTATAGTTCATTGTCTTTTATTTTTATTGTTGCGAATCTATTCGTTCTAAGGTCTGCTTCATTAATGAAGTGATCATATAGATCATAGAATTCCTTTGCTTTGAAGCCATGAAAATCTTTTATTCGTTTCAAAGAAATTTTTATCGCTTCTTCTGGGCTTATTGCTTTTTTACTTTTTGATTTTCTTTTACTGAAATAATCATTGATGTATTTAGATAGGTTATCTCTCTTTACTTGTTCATCCGCTTTTGGTAAAAGGATAAATTCTAAAAATTGCTGGGCAAAATACTTTGCTTTTTTGTCTGCCTTTTTGGGGGCTTGATCATATTTGAAGTACAGACGCGCTAGTTCCTGTACTGTAAGTAAATTGTCAGATTGTGGATTGAAAATTGCGTTGAAATATTCTCGACTTACAAGCATAGGCGCATAATCGTATTCTACTACTTCTATTCTCGACCAGAAGTCTGCTGTAAAAGGTTCGTCATCTTGCCTATATATAGCGCCTAGGTTGGTTGCGGCACATAGTAAGATGTTGTCAGCGATATTGTATCTGGTGCCATCTGGGGATTGAAATATTTTACTTCCTGCAAAAAACGGATTTAATGACTTTCGTAAGGCTTCAGGCCATTCTTTGATTTCTTCTATGTTGATTAAAGAGTTAGGTGTTGTGATGGCCTTGGTAAATCCTGCTGGTACACTATACGGTCCAAATTCTCCAAATTTGATGGCAGTTACTAGACTATTTTTAGACTGCCATTTGTCAGAGGCATGTTCGAAGTATTCTCGATTCATGATTGCTGCGGCATACTTTAAGAATGCACTCTTGCCAGTACTTGGTGGTCCAGTCAAAAGTACTATTCCAGAACCGCCAACTAATTGGATCTTTGCTTTTAGGATAAATTCGTATAACTTTTGCTTAAAGTAAGGTGTGTTATCAATAAATTCTGGAGTGATGTGAGGTACATTACGTTTTCTAGTTTTTTCTAATTCGTCTCTTTTCTTTTTTTCTAATGCACATCTGAGGGCTTTTCTTCCTACATTATCTTTTGGTAATAATACTTGGATAGTGGTATTTGCATATTGAGGATAATTGACTTCGGATTTATCGCCTTCGCATATAGACCATAATGCCTCTAAGAGGTCATGAGTATATTCGTCATTGGTATACAAATCAAATCGCTCAAAAAAATCATGATATTCCATGCCATTCAATTCGAATGCTCTTCCGCTTCTAAGATTATCGGTAGTACTAGGTCTATATACTTCCTTATCTGATTCCTTAACAAAGCCAACTAAATATTGGTCAGGACTCCCTTTTTTTTCAGTCAATTCGATATCCCATTTAGGAAATTTTTGAGTAACTGCTTCAAGATCAACAAAAAGGTGAGGGTCATTTTTGATAAAAGCGTATTTTCCTTCATGACTTATCCTCTTTTCGAGATTTGTGCGGTTGACTTCTAGGATTCTCCTTCCTAGAATACGGCGCAAATCCATGGCCAATCTTACATCGCCATAGTTTTTTTCTAGTTTGGCAATGTCAGTATGAATGTTTTGATAACTAGGATTAGTAGATAGCTTAACATCGGAAAATTCGGAGCTATTATTGAGTACAAAGAATTCTATGCTATCTCTGATCATTTTGGCTAGTTGATGCTTAGCTGCATTTTTTTCTGCTTCTGCGCTTTCCTGTTCACCTATAATGGCAAGTCTTCTATTCTCAACTGCTTTGAATAATCTCTTTTGAATAGCTGATGGAGATAATTTTTTCTCTTTAGCTATACTTTGAAGTATATATGGCTGTTTGAGGAGAGTCATTAATTCTACGGCAGCTGGATGCGTGCCAATTATATTTTCTAGTATTTTTAGTTGGTGAGTATGACTGATTACTTCTTCTATCTCTTTGATTTCTCCAGCAATGAATTGTTGTAAGGTATTACCTTCTTTGGCGATCTCTTCCGAGAAAGTTTCCTTTATTTCTTCATGTATGTTTTTAAACTCTCCAATAATTTCTGAAATATTATCGGATTGCATATCATTTAATTCTTCCTCATATACTCTTAGTTTATTCAGGATTTCTCGGAAGTCATTCGGGTTTTCTAAATTTTTGGATTTAGCATAGAATGATCTAGTGGTTACAATTATATTCTTAGATCTTAGATCTTCCAACAGGCTTCTGATTCGTAGCTCAGATGGAAGCATGATATTGTTAATAGTAGATTTTAAGCGCTGACCAACTAAGAATATATTTTCTTTGTCAGCTTGTGTCATTAGCTCTTCAGTAATATTCTGTCGTGCAATAGAAATTTTGTCTCGTACGGTTAATAATCCTTCGTATGTGTTTTCGGAAGAGATTAACATGTTCTCTACGTTAGTCTCAAAATCATATCTAGCATTCTCAATTACTGTAGGAAGCTTATCTTTTGGTGGAGAGATTGCATCTGAAATAGGTTTTGCAAATTGGGTTTTAATGAATAGACTTTCCCCTTTGAATAGATGTGAGAGGTTCTTGAATATCGTATAGAAATTTTTCTGATCTGTGGGTAATTCTATTTCTTGCAGATTAGTTTTAATAATTATCAATTCGTTGGACTTTTTCTTTCGACAAATTAGATGTCCATTTTGATCGATTTCAAAACCTTCCGCATAAGATCCGAATTCCGTGATTTTTTCTGGATGATCAATACTAATATCATAGCAACTAATAATTCCATTTTCGTTTTGACAGAAAGCGACGACTAAATTTTCATCCACTCGCATCCATTTTGCTGCTTCTGGTAGTACTATTTTTTTGGGCCATTTATGCGGAACTACCGATCTATGTGTGTTGATAATGGTGATTTCTTTATTGTTTGTAAGGATGCTAATTAAGTTGTGGTCGGAAGCCATAATTTTATAACATCTATTCACCACATTTAACTTAAGTAAGTTATCCGTATTGTCGACGTAACTGTCAATGCTTATTCTATTTTCGTCAAAATAGAGCTTGTATCGCTCTGTTTCAAAAGTAGATATGAAAGTTGTGTCGGAAAAATAGTTTTTTACATCCTTCGTTCTAAAGGTTAGAATTTGCTCTAAATTTATGGCAGATTGTGTTCTAACAATGTTCCATTTATTGGAGGGTAGTAGTCTATCTTCTGCATCTTTAGTTTCTATTATGACAGCTAGTCCGCTTCTTTTATTTAAGGGTGTAATGATAATATTGTCGGATGGTGTAATATGTACATATCCGTTACCACTTTTCTGTTGCTGATCAATAATAGCACTTAGGAAATTGTAAAATGAGGAATACGATCTCATCATTACACTTAATGTACTATTTAAGGATAATGGCTCTAACGTTGGTAATAATTGAAGAATACTGGATTCTGATGTAGGAAGGCCAAATTTTTCATTTATACCTTCAATGAAATTATCATTTCCAGCTTCGTAGGTTTCTTTGATAATAGTGTCCATAGAAGATTTTGACTTCAATCTTGCTATATCATTTTCTTTTAGGTTAGAGATTATAGCCTCTACATTTACAGTATCATTCTCCAAAAAGTTTTCAGGTAAATAATGATCTACGTCTAGAAGCTTTCCTCTAGCATCAAAGAAACTGAGATTAGGGCTTCCCTTATATTGTACTACTAGTATATCCTCATCTGCATGCTCTCCTGATAGAATTCGCAATTTTGCAATATCTAAATTATGTACTTCGCTGTGGGTATCTGTTTCAAAGTGATTGCTAATTATCTGAAACTTAAATTGTTCCTTTATACTTGACATTCTTCCGCTTTGTTTATGTATTCGTGGCTTTCAGCTCAAAATAAGATAAATTTCTTAGGGATATTGCGAATAAGCCTATTAGATTAGTTAACTTTCTACTTCGTGGTACATATATCACGATAATTGTAGAATAGCACCCTTAAAGTCGATGATCGATAAATCCTTATTTACCAATTCTAATTTTGGTCTTAAAGCGTTAGGCTTTTCTGATAAGACGGTATTGGAGTGGAATAGGTCGTCTAGATCCCTTAGAGCGAAGGGTATACAGATAGTCGAATTTGAGCCTAAGTTAGAATGGCATAATAGATGGTTTATGATTGTAGAGTCCAAAACTAATTTGGACGACACTGTTGCTGTCAAAGATTCTGATTATTATGATCATCTCAATGAGAGTATTAAAAAAGGGTTTTTCACTGATTCTGGTGAATCCATCGCGTATTGGATTAATGTTTTTTCAGGAATTAATTTATCAGGATTTAATATTCCAGTAGATGACTTACGATCGACGGAATTACATACCTTATCTTCCAATATAGATTTTTATGGTTTGCACCTTAAGTTTTTTCCTTATCAAGATCTTATGGTAGCTCTCAATAACTATAAAGAAGAACATACGGAGAAATCAATTTTGGGATCTAGGGTAATTTGGTTTTATATTTATTATTATTCAATTTTTTTGCATCGTTTGAAGCGTCAAGATCCTGATTCTTATTTGTTATATGGCAGATGGTATACAGATTTTTTTGATGATAACGATTTATATCGTAGGCTTCCTTCTGAGCGAATTACTTTGCTGATTTTAAAGTATGGCGAAGCGCTTATAGCGAATTCTAAAGAGTCAGTTAATGTAATTCGTAATTTAATAAAATCAGTAGAATCAATTGGTATTTCATTTGATGGGTCGGGTGATCTGCTACGTGAAATATTAATACAAAGTGAAAAAGAGGAAGATTTAAATTTACAAAGTGCTTCTTGTGAAAAAATGTTGAATTTGATGATTAGCGTTTTTTCTAAGGATATCCATGTATTATGTCTTCAAGAAGTATTAGATAATAAATCTCTTCTTGGCCTTCATAATGCTCTACCTATAATTCAGCAACTTAGATATGGTCCTAATAGTATTTTTAATATGACAGGGATTATAAAGGATAAGATATTTGATTCTGACGAAATGGGAGTCGGAGAATTTGAAGAAGATTTGAATTCATTACCTAGGATCTCTCCGGACAAGCGTAAAATTTACATTGAAAATGTACAATATTGGTTTGATATTGATTTATCTATAGGAGAAAAATTGTTAGATTTAGTAAAGACGAATGTTTCAATAGAAACTGCTGCACTAATGGAGGAAGTGGCCTTTAATCGTTGTGTCAATCATTGGGTCAATGTAATTAATGCAATCTCTGCTCCAATTCTAAATTGGGAAGTGGAATCTATGACGCTATTTCCAAAATTGAATCTTTTTACAGATGGAGAATTTGTTAGTTTGATAGAAGAGTATCGACATAGTGAGGAGGAAGTGATGAAAGAACAGGAATTATTAAATCTACATCTTAAGGAAATAGGTGAATTAGAATATAAACATAAATTGGATGCTTACTTAGAATCTGGTACTCCGTTTTTTACTTATGGTGAATTTCAAAATTATTGGGAAGATGAAGTGGAGAGAGCTATTGTAAGAATAGAGTTGAAGGAAAGGGTATACGAAACGAGGATGAAGGAGTTAGGTATTTTTGATTCGCCTCTAAATCCTGCGGTTAAGACTATTTATCTCAAAGAAATGATGGCGATCGAAGAGGAAATACGTCCGTATATACAATTTGTGAAGAACGCGTTTAGAACCGCATTACCTATTCGAAGGTCTGTTAACTTTAGTGCCAATAGACATGCCAGTAGTGGGGTGGAGTTTGATCCAGATACATTATTTGACCAAGAGAAATGGATTAGAGCTAATGTTATGAAAGTGATGGAGTCAAAAACAGAAAGAGGAGAAGCTGTCCAGATCAATACATTCTGTTTGGACTTTTCTGGTTCAATGACTCACGTAAGAATGCGAAATTTATTTAAAATACTATATCTACTCATACTTGGACTTGAAGATAGAAAGTCATTTGATGCGTTTCACTTTTTCAGCAATAATTTTATTGAAGTTTCAAATTTTTCGAATGAATTTACAAGTAGGAAAGTTTTGTTCAGAATAATAAAGCAGGTTACAAAATTGAATGTAGGTAAAGTGGTGTTTGGAGGTTTTGGAGCTACGCATATGTCAGAAGGGATGGAAATGTCATTGGATAAGATGAGTGCTTTTACTAAAGAGTTTAAAAGGAATAATCCAGATGCAAATGTTGTGAATTCGATGTTTGTAATATCAGATGGTGAGCCTAATATGGGAATAACTGACTTGAAGGAACTGAGTAATTTTGTCGATGCTTTGAGAATGAACCATGAGGTCGCAATTAAGGGTATATTTATAAAGTCTGAAGAGGATGTGAATTCAAATTTTATGAAGAAGATATTTGGTGCCGAGCATTGTATTGAGTCGTCAGATTTTAAAGAAGGCGTTGATAGATTTCTGAGTATAATGACTAAGACTTATAGGAAACAGAGAAAGTCATATAAATGGAAATTAAAAAAACGAAAATTAGGATTAGGCAAATAATATGAAGAAGAAGAAAGTCGATTTACAACTGGATTTGGTAGGAAAAACTATTGCAGGTATAGTCTGTAATAGGTTTTATCAACTCAATGATGTTTATGTTGTGTTGGATGTGCAGGGCAGCGCTAGGGCCATTAGAAAAAAGTCTCACGCTGAAAAGGAAGTGATTCATACCATTGAAGGAAGTGAAGTTACCTATGTCCAAGTAAGCGATAATGCTTCTATGTTTGTTTTTCATACAAAATCTAAGCAATATTTGGTAAATGAGATGAATATTATAGTAGAAGACTCTGACAGCTGGGAAGATTCTTATTTCGATTCTTTGGCTAATAGTTTTTATCGTAAAGACATCAATGGATATTGGTATGATATAGATGGCTTCAAGATGCAGGAATTGGTTTTTCTTAAGGATGATATTATAATTTCTTTGGCGAGGAAGAAAAGTAGAAAATCGCTTTCGTTTCGTAATCAGGAAGTATTCATTAGTAGACATAAGCAACTTATACAAGTTGGAAGAGTCATTCTTGACCTCAATTTAAATTTGGTTAAATATTTTGGGGATAAAATTACAGGTTTGGGTAGCTGTAATATTAGTTTTGGAGGAAAGGATGTATTGCAGGAGATTAAGCTTGGATTAAATAGGTTTGCCTTTATTAATGAGTTTACGCATGAACCGTTTCAAATAGAAAACGAAAAAATAGTACATCATTTATCCACTCATCATTTCGGACAAAAAAGAGTAGAGGTATTTCGATCTGATAAGAAGTCATTTGGAGTCATAGGATCAAGTCAAAATTATATCGCTAATAATAATAGGCCATTACAAATAGTGGAAAATGGGCACTTACGTATCGGAAAAGCTGAATTAATAAAGGTGAATGATGGTATGGAAAATTTGTATTTCGATTTGAATACTAATCTACCGTTTCGACTTGCAAATGAAAATATTAGAGACATTAAAGAGATTGACCCAGAATATGTGAAAATAGGTAATGATAAATTGTATAATGTCGACAATGGAACTAATAGGTTCGTAATTAGAGAGAGCGATTTGACAATATTTACCTTAGATGATGGTCTTGTACAACCACGATTCGTGTTCGATCCTATACGATATGACGAATATTTTGGATTGGCTATGGTTGACGGAAAATCTAAGTTGTTTTCAAAGGAAGAATTAGTGATTATGCATTTTGGAGGAGATAATGTGGAAGTATCAAAAATGAATAATTGTCCCCATGATAAATTTATAAATGCAGTTGATGTTAATGGCAATAAGTTAGTCCTAGATTTAAGGTTAGGGATTTCTAATATAAAAATGTCTTTCGTCGATGGTAATAAGCTTACTGAAATTTGTGGTACAGCCATGCGTTTTAGTAGTACGACGCTACTGAATGTTACTGTTGAAAAGCTACGTGGTGATGTTAAACGTGTGGTAAGTATTAATAAAGAAGAGCTGTCTTATTACACATTGCCTAAAGATCTTGTCCAGACTGCTGCTGAAAATATGCCATCGGTTTTTGCAGGTAACCCATTCTGCGAGATTAACTATAGTCAGGAAACAATAATCGGATCTAAAGTATTTATTTCAGCAAGTTTCGTAGTGTATACGGGTAAGCAGTTTTCCGTGATTTTGGAAAAAGAATCTGGACATCCTTTACACTTAGAAGGCAACGGACATCGTAATGAGTTAGCTTCTACATGGGTAGATGATACCCTTAGTAAATCTTTTAATCTTGGTATGAATCGTATGGTATGTGTCAATACAGTCACTGAGAATTTTAAAGAACACCAACTATTGTTTTCTGTAGAAAAGCTGACAAGTTGGTTGCCCTTCTTTGATAACTATCTTCCTATTATGAGACAAATTTTAGAGATTCAAGGAAGTGGCCAGGAGAATTGGGATTATCATTTATTTGAGTTGGGAGAAGTCTCTAAGCATAAGGAATATTTGGCAGTCGAAAAGATAGCTCCATATCGATTATTGACAGATAAGAAAGATTCTGGCTATTATCCAAGAATTGTAAAGAGTAAAAGTAAATCTATTAAGTCTCCAGAAGAATTGAATTTGTTGCAAAGAATTTTTAGTCTTGGTGCTGGAGAGTTGGTGGTAGTGGAGTAGATTTAGTCTAACTTATGATTAGACAATCTTCTTTATGAGCTTCCATAGATGCTAAATGAAACTTGTCCGGAGAGAAGTATTTTACATTTCTTTGGGAAAGAATTTCACAGAGATGTTAAACTGATTATTTATTTTTTTTCCTATGGCCTCGCTCCAACCCAATAACTTCCATCCTCCAAATGTTCTTTCTTCCAAATTGGAACTGTCTCCTTCAGAGTGTCGATTGCATATTGGCAAGCTTCGAAGCAAGCAGCTCTATGTACTGATGAAACCGCGATGATTACTGCAATATCTTTGATGCCTACAAAACCACTTCGATGGTAGATAGCGATTTGCTCAATATCAAATTTGTGTATTGCTTGTTCGCCTATTTTGGACATCTCCTTAAGAGCCATTGGTTGATAAGTTTCAAAATCTAAGTGCGTGACTGTTTTTCCTTTATTGCGATTACGTACGGTACCTATAAATAGGCATATGCCTCCACAAGATTCATGAACCACATGTTGATAGACTTGATCTATAGACAAAGTTTGATCACTAATTAATACATTAACACCTTCCATACTTATCCTCCGCTTACTGGTGGTATGATAGCTACTTCATCACCTTGTTGAATGATTTGATCATCTGTCGCATACTCTTGATTGACCGCTATCATATAACCTTTGATTTGCGTGAATGCCTGATATTGTCTATTCATGATGGTTCGAAGTTCAGCAACACTCAGCTTTTCTACATCAAATTGAGCTATGTCATTTTGAACAATTTCTCTTGCGATACCAAAGCATTTAATATTAATCATAACCCAACATTAGTGAATATAAATCTGATTCCTGCTATTCCGACTAAGATAGCAGTTAATATTCTTACTGTGCTAGGCTGTAGTATTTTAATATTAAAATAATTACCCAACTGTCCGCCTATAAGAACTGCAATTCCTAACACTATTATTTTTTGACTCTGTACAGATACTGTATTTGTCAATTGTCCAGCTATACCAGCAATAGAGTTAAATAATATAAATACGCTGGCTGTTACGCTGATTACTTTCGCCGATTGCCAACTTAAAATATTGAGCAAAGGAGATAAAAATATACCGCCACCAATTCCTATTAAGCCGGAGATAAATCCGATGCTGGCACCTATGATAGAACGGAGTGGGGTGGACAATGATTTGAGTTGTAAGCTTCCATTCTTCACAATAGGTTTTAACATGAAAAATGCTGCTAAAACTAAGGTGATTCCGGCAACGAGCTTATAGATTGATCCTTGTAATTGGATTGAACCACCCAAAAATGCAAAGGGTACACTGAGTGCTACTATGGGTAGAATTTTTTTCCATGGTATCAATCCTGCACGTTGGTAATTGATACAGGCGCCTAGTACTACTATAATATTGCAAATGAGAGCAATCAGCCTTACCTCTTCTATGGCTATTCCTAATAGAAGTAGTATAGCGATATAACTCGAGCCACCGCCAAATCCGACCGATGCGTATAAAGCGGCTATCACGAAGAAAATCAAGGCGATGAGATAGATAGACATAAAAATTTGTGTGGGTCCGAAAGATACTAATTATGTAAATGAGAGGTGACTTAAATTGATTTGGTGATGTTTTTATTAGGATGCATTGGATTGTAAATTTAAGTACGTAAATATACAATTCACTAATATAATCTACCCTTCGGCTAATACATCAATCTCCAAGATCATCCTCCAATACTGCCTTAAAGCTCGTAGATTTGCGTCTTATCAATAAGAGCATAATGAGTAAAGCTGTAGTAGTAGAATCACCGGGAGGATTAAATAATATCAAGATCGTTGATCGCGCTGTACCATCACCTCAGCAAGGAGAAGTGTGCGTGCGCTGGCATGCAACTTCACTGAATTATCATGATTACTTAGTAGCTGCAGGAGGGATTCCTGTTGAAAATGGTAGAGTACCAATGTCTGATGGTGCTGGTGAAATTATAGCGCTTGGGGCCGATGTGAACCAATGGGAGATAGGTGATAGAGTAATGTCTCTTTTCTTTCCGGATTGGCAAGAAGGAAGGCCAACTGTGGCACGAACTCAGGTGATTAATGGTGAAGTAGTTGATGGTTTTATTTGTGAAGAAAGTTGTGTCTCTGCCGAAAGTATCACTCGTATACCTGATGGATATACATATGCAGAAGCAGCGACTTTACCTTGTGCAGCGGTTACGGCTTGGAGAGGATTAATGGTCGAAGGTAAATTGCAACCAGGAGAAAAAGTACTCATAGAAGGTACTGGAGGTATGTCAATCTTCGGATTGCAAATTGCCGTGGCTGCAGGAGCAACTGTATATGCGACTACTTCATCACCACATAAAGCTGAAAAATTGAAATCTTTAGGTGCAAAAGAAGTAGTGAATTACCGTGAAGATGAAAGATGGGGAAAGACCATTTTTAAATTGTCAGAAGGTGGGGTAGACCATGTACTAGATGTAGGTGGCGGAAGTACAATGAATCAGTCTATCGAGGCAACAGGAATAGATGGCCATATATCTTCGATAGGAATCTTAAGCGGTGGTCGTAAAGGACAGATTACCTTTCCTAAATTATTTTTTAAGCACATAAGATTAATAGGAATCGCGGTAGGGAGTAGGGCCATGCAAGAGGATCTTGTGGATTTCATCAATGCACATCATATCAAACCTATAATTGATAGAAGTTTTGGTTTTGAACAATTGGAAGATGCATTTAGGTATCAAGAAAGTGGTCAACACTTTGGCAAAATAGTATTGGAGTGGTAGTAAAAGATCTCCGAGGTTTCTGAAAACCTCGGAGATCTTTCAACTTTTAGTCGTAGTTTTGGAAGACATTAGATGCAATTAAAAAGATGAATACGAATGCAGTTTTTATTCCTGGGCAATATTATCATGTCTATAATAGATCAAATAATCGGGAGTCATTATTTAAAGAAAGTCAGAATCGTACTTTTTTTCTAGAGAAATTTAATCAATATATACGCCCATTCTGTATTGTACACGCTTATGCTCTTATGGAAAATCATTTCCATTATTCTATTAAAGTTAGAGAAGTACAAGCGATTGTCAATTATATAGCTGGTTTACAAAAGCATAGAGTATCCAAAGAAATGGCTGAATTAGTACAATCTTTAGGTAAAGAAGAGCACATTAGTATTGACTGTGTAAATCAATTACTAATACGACAATTTCAGAATTTCTTTATTAGCTATGTTAAATCAATCAATAAAATATATGATAGAAGTGGCAGTTTGTTTCAAAAGAATTTTAAAAGGTCTCTATATGATCCTCATGTTAAATTTAAATATCTACAATACTATATTCATCATAATGCAAGAAAGCATAAAGTCGTAAAAGATTTCTTAAAGTATAAACATCATAGTTATTTTCAAATTGTAAAGAACCAAAGTAAGTTTATAGATGTGAAGGAAGTATTAAATGAATTTGAATCATTGCCTGCATTTATAGAATTTCATAATTCAGTGCAATATCGAGAAAGCTTTTCAGGCATCGATTTAGATGGATTCCTCTAAAATAGACAAGTGCTACACTTTTGGCAAAGATCTCCGAGGTTTCTGAAAACCTCGGAGATCTTGTCACCCACCAATCACCAAATTAATCTTTCATCTCTAATACTTCCGCAATGCGCTGCTTAAGATCTAGGACGTGCATTCTTCCCATGCTATCCATTTTCTTTCCATCTTTAAGACTATTGTATATAGAAAATAAAGTACCTCTTGCGCCAGCTTTAATATCTGATATATGCGCATCTTTATTATCAGATCCGATGATCTCCGCTAAGCGATCTACATATATTCTTTGTAAATTTCTATTGTAAATTGAAGATGTATTTTTACTCATGATCATCTCTCTTGTGTCATCAAATAACTGGAAAACAGTATATGCTTGCTGACCATTCAGAGATTCGTTTTCTGACATACGATTGAGTCTTCCGAAGTTAAATAATTGTCCTAAAGTACGTTCGTGTAATCCTCTGATTCTATTTACGATTCCGTCTGCTTCAAATCTACGAGCTAAGTCTTGGTTGATCAGCCATGTAGGCGTATCGAATAATTGTTGGTCTAAGAAAGTCAAGGCTCTTTTTTGTTTGCTTTTACCTACATGATTGTAGGTCGCTTGATCTTGATCCTGGGTGGTATTGATCTCCACGACTCCACCAATATTTGCCACTACATGGCCCATGTATCTTCTGAATTGTCCAAACACTTGATTATATAAATCTTCTTGTTCTTCATATTCTTCACCTTCTTTATAGGTCCATTCTGCGATTTTCGGTACTACGCGTTTTAGATTTTTAATTCCATATTCACTAGCTAGCATAGAGTCATCTCCTAAATCTTCTGTCTGAGCTGTCGGATCTAAAGGCAGGCCTCGTTGACGTCCATATCGGAATAGAGGATCTCCAGCTTTTTCTTTGATTAATCTATTCCATTCTGCTCTTTCTTCATCCTTCGTTTGATTTCCATTCCACTTGTAACCGTAGTAAATAGACCAATCATCATAGGTGCCTATATTGGGCATCAGCCCTACATTGCCATCCTCAGGTTGGGCTACATAGTTAAACCTAGCATAGTCCATAATACTAGGTGCGGTACCCATTTTCTGTGTAAAGTGTGCTGATCGTAATGAATCTACAGGATAAGCCACACTAGATCCCATATTATGCGGAAGACCTAGAGTATGTCCGACTTCGTGGGCAGACACAAACTGAATAAGACGGCCCATAGTTTCTACTTTGAAATTTTCACCTCTAGCTTCCGGATTGATTGCTGATGTCTGTATGAAAAACCAGTTTCTTAATAATTTCATTACATTATGATACCAAATGATGTCACTTTCCAATATCTCTCCTGTACGCGGATCATGTACGTGCGGTCCCATAGCATTTTGGATATCGGTCGCAACGTATCTAATCACTGAATATCTTGTATCCTCTGGAGACCAATCTGGATCCTCTTCTTTGGATGGAGCTTCTTTAGCCATGATAGCGTTCTTGAATCCAGCCTTTTCAAAAGCAGATTGCCAATCATT